>PAMQ01000014.1 GCA_002707365.1 Trueperaceae bacterium | reverse complement strand
ATAACAAGGAACCCCCGCATACATATGATGCTCCGTATGCCAATTCATCCGCCAATACAAGAACTCCGAAAAAGGATCCAAACGAATAGAACGGACGGATTTACGAAAATCATTAGTGTTATCAATGAGGCCACAATGCTGAGTCATACCAATTAAGTAAGCTAACCATGGGGCGGTATGCGTAGCAGACGTAACTAATAACGGTAAGACCCACCAGCCAGTGAAGATAGCTACGACTATCACTAATCCGTGAGACAGGATATGAAAGCGGGGCCAGAACCGCCAATTGTATGTTTGATCAGGTTGATCATCATGAAGGGCTTTTATCCATTCGTTCGCAGGGCTTTCAGAGGAACCCACTATGCCGAAAGCCCGCAAGAAGGTAATGGTAATTGTTGACAACAAACCACCCTTACCAACAGTGATTCTGCCAGGCTGAGAGAACAGGTCAATAGTGAAAAGTTGCCACATGAAAGGTGAAATGAATGATGGTTCGAGAGGCAGAAGGACCTCGCGATCACCGTCCGGATGCAACGTGTAACGATGATGATAAGTGTGACTACTGTTGAATTCGAATGGATCGTGCCAACTAAAGATACTAAGTAAATAGAGGAACAGCTTGTTCAACCACTTAGTACGAAATACCGTGCCGTGACCTAGCTCATGTAAAGCAGCGCCACCAAAAAATGAGGCCACCGTGCCATGGGCGAACAAAGACAACGCGAACAACAGCCACATCTTCTCAGACCAAAACACCCAAGTTACGACGCCCGTTAGAAGGAACAAACCAAAAAAACCACCCGCCTGAAACCAACCCTGAGCATCACTACGCTTCGAAAGCTCAAGAAGCTTCTCACGAGGAACCGGAATTCGATGCCACTTAACCTTGAGTGACTTCCGAATTTCATCCAAAGGCGCGTAATCCATAACCGACGTCCCCCAAACACCAATACTCTACCAATAAGGTCGACCACTAACTCCTTCCGGTCGCTCCTTTACGCAGTAATGAGTTGGTGGGAAGAAGTTGCTGGAAAGTTGATGCTTACCTTTGGCTAAACAACTAGCCAATTACAGTGAGTGCGGAAAAAACCGTTAAGGAGTTAACGAATTTTATTCTTGTCAGTGGCGTTAGGTTTAAAGAACAATGAACAGAGTTCTTTAAGGGTATTGTTTTAGTCACGCTAGCGAGTAGTAAGGACGGGTAAAATTTATGTCTAAACAGCCGAACATCCTTTTCATCTTGACGGATCATCAAGCTTATTATGGGCACCATCGACCTGGGGAGTTCGATTACAGGTTGCCACGGTTCGATTCCTTCTGCCAGGAGGGCGTAAAGTTTGATCGTGCTTACTGTGTAGCTCCCATCTGCACACCTGCTCGGACCAGCATGATGACTGGACTCTACCCAAGTCATCACGGCCTACTGTTCAACACTGAGAGACCAGGAAAACGTGACATAGATTTGAGTCAAGAGCTTTACAGTCATCACTTGTCAAATGCTGGTTATCGCAATGCGTACGTTGGCAAATGGCATTGTGGTCATGAACGGTTACCCACTGATTACGGGATCGAAGGGTGGAGTCTGCCGGATTACGGAAAAATTTACATGTCGGAAGCTTATAAGACTTACGCAGAAGAACGTGGTTTCGGTGAAGCTAGAGCACACATCGATTACCATCTGAACCGACCCGAGTGGAATGACAAAACAATCACTCTTCATGATCCTTCTCCTTGGGCTTTTATGAACGGTAGCGGGGTGCTTCAGGGACCCCCAGAAGCTCATGAGGAGCAGTTCGTGGCCCACTTAGCATCAGAAAAACTTCGTGAACTGTCGGATGATCAGCAGCCCTGGAGTTTAGTCGCGAGTTTTTGGGGACCACACCAACCGTATTACCCGAGCGAACCTTACGCCTCAATGGTAGACCCTTCTACCATTCCGGAGTACCCCACTTTTAATGATGACCTTGAGGGTAGACCTTTACGATACGCGTTCCATAGGGATATCAACCACCGTAGTTCACATGAATGGCCGGAATGGTCAACTTGGCAAACTATTCTTGGGCGCGCGTACGGACAGGGCTACCAGACGGACGCGGCTGTAGGGACGATTCTCGATACGCTCCGTGAGAGTGGTCAGGAAGATAATACTCTCGTTATTTGGTGCGCTGATCATGGGGATGCACTAGCCAGCCATGGGGGAATGTGGGACAAGGCCACTACTTATATTGAGGAAGTCGCACGAGTGCCATTAGCTGTTAGGTGGCCCGAAGCGATAAACCCGGATCAGAGTAATAGCCAACCCATCAGTAATCTAGATGTAACAGCAACCATGCTTGATGCGGCGGGCATAACAGTGCCTGAAGAGATGCATAGTCGTAGTCTCCTGACGTTATGCCAGGAACCTGCTTCTGCTGCATGGCCGGACCATGTTATTTGCCAGCACCATGGTCATGTTGTGGAACTCACCCAACGTATTTGCATTACTGATCGCTTTAAGTATGTGGCTGCGCTGTTCGATGGTGATGAACTTTACGATCTTGAAGATGATCCGTTCGAGACTAACAACTTAATCAACTCAGCAGCACACAAGGACACGTTACGCCAGTTGCAGGGCTACATCATTGATCGTATTGAAGAGACTAACGATAGGAAAGCTGTGCACCTAGCTCACGCAATAAAATTGGGCTGGCAGGGATTCGATCACTCTTTATGGGTCCCTCAACAGGCATAAGGTTTTGTTTAACTATCTACCTGCTGCCACCGTGAACGCAGAGCGTCGCCCCAAGCATCAACTACTTTACGGGGACCACCCTCCCGCAGGGGACGTCTATGAAGGTTGCGTTCGTGTTCAAAAAGTCGGGTCCTAAAATCTTGCAGTACGTTTAACATGCTGGGTTCGAAAGCAAGATTTTTGGTCTCCCAGGGATCCTCATGAAGATCAAAGAGTTGTTCGTGCCCTAGCGAGTCGGGATCAGGCCCCTGTGGTAGGTAATCCTCTACTTTTTTCGGACGGTATTCCGTCACGTATTTGTAGGAATCCGTGAGGAGAGCCCTTGCCCAGTAGTTACTCTCTATATAGGCGTAATCAGGCCATTCTACAGCGCGCCCTTCCACTAAAGGACGGAGGCTCTTACCCTGAAGGTTGCTTGGTGCCTTGACTTCTAGGTAATCAAGGAAAGTAGGGAGGATATCAACGCCGGATACAAAATGATCCCTATCGAAAGTCCCTTTATTGACCTTAAGGTTGTCACCCAGACTCGCAATAATTGTGGGTACGCGAATGCTTTCCTCGTACAAAGCGAACTTCTGGAAGGTGTGATGTCGACCAGCTGCCTCGCCATGATCTCCACACAGGACTACCAGGGTGTTCTCGAAATGACGACTTGCTTCTAATGCATTCAGAATCACGCCAATATTCTGATCGGCGTCTTCAACGTATCGGTAGAGATTCCACGACATGAAACGCCACTGTTCTTCAGTCCAGTTCTTCATACCGTTCTTGTTATCAGCGTGAATTAAGGGTCTTTCCCCTCGCCTAAACACCTGCTGGACTACGGTTTCTCGATTATCGTAAACAAAGTTTGGTGGGAGGGGTGGCAGTTCAGCCTCTTCAACAATATCTTGCTCTATAGGACCGGGAATAATCTTGAATGCATGGTTGTGACCGTATTCGCAAATTTCGTGCGGATTAACTAGGTGCACCTGAAGATAAAACGGTTCGCCGCCCTGATGGTGATCAAGAAAATCCACTGCTGCTCTTACTGTCACGCGATCATGAAACTCGCCGCCACTGGCACCAATGTCTGTCTTACCTTGGTAAAGATTCCTGAAGCTAGTGCGTACTTCCCGTCCATCAACATGCCATTTACCTGCATGGTAGGCCGGAATCCCATCCTGCTCAAGTATTTGGCCCAAATCAGGAATATCATCGTGCATAAGCCCACCGTTAAAAGGGACGCCATTTTCAGAGGTGTATAGTCCGGTCATCCAACTGGCTCGAGCAGCGGCACAAACCGGATCAGTGCAGTAACTCCGCATGAAAGACACTCCATGCTCCACAAGTCGGTCGATGTTGGGAGTATTAACGTGAGGATTGCCATAAGCTGATACTGCGTCCCAGGTTTGCTGGTCAGTACTTATGAAAAGGACATTTGGTGATTCCCGCACTTTCCTCACCCATCCCGTTCAACAAGCACGTAGGTGGAGAAAGTCATGGCAATCAAAGCAACATCTCCGGTCTCAGTAACCCACCAGTAAGTTGGTGGTAACCCCTCGCCTTGAAGGGAGTAGCCAAATAGTTGGTGATGTCCTCCTTGTAGCTCGAAAGTCCACTTTTCAAGCGGCCGGATTCGGCAATTAAGTTTTGGAATCTGGAGATCCTCTAGGACACACAAGTCATCTACGGTGTCTCCCGCGAGAGCAGGAAGGATGTCTAGGAGGGCCCAAAAACCAGTTGGGTTTTGGGGATTGCAAACTCCCGACACAAAAGACATTCCGTTGGCTGTCGTTAATTGAACGTTAAGTTTACCCTCGGCGTTCTGACACTGCGCCGTCCAGTCTATGCCCGAGTAACTACTATCTGCTGAGTTGCTTGTTCGAATATTCCAAGGAGATATAAGGGGTCGGAGTGGTTCATCCTTACAAGCAAAGTTTAGATTCAGATGTTCACCACTTTGATCATTGGAATGCATTACTTTGTAGGACCATTCACCGTCATCTCTTCGTGTCCGATTTGCTGTGACACTCCCCATTGGGAAGGCGTTCCGAGGGTACCAATCAGCCCAGTAATTTGGGAGCATTAAGTAACGGTGGAACTTATGATCTGCGCTGCTGCTTACTGGTTTGGAAGAGAGGGCTCGCGCCAGAGGGGTAGTTAGTTCTTTTTCATAGTCCCATTTTTGGTGAGAAGCCGTGTTGTTAATAGTCCAGTGAAGTTGGGTCATGGTTACTGTTTACCGACCTTAGGCGGTTTAGGTCTCCTTTAGCGGTAATGCAGTACCCAGTCTACCTCAGTACAGTTACTCACGAAACAATAGGCGTCGTCGTTGTGGTCAACTGCACTTGGCTTCATTAACAGCGGAACAACTCACAAGTTGTGCTTGCGATTTTTGTTCGGCAGTTACGTTCTGTGGCTGTAGATCACTGGGTTAAGAGGAGTATCAATAGGTTTACCTACTTCTGCGCCAGGAAGATATTTTGCCCAATCATTGTGCTGGGCCTCCCGTACCGGTTGCGCCAACCGCATTCCATCCTCAAAGTAAATGATCGTCATTACGCCTCGCATTTGGTTGGTATTGTTAGGCCCTGCCCGATGGAAAGTCCAACCACGATGGAATGACACTTCACCAAGATCAAATTCTCCCTCATCCTTTTCGTAATCCCGAAGGGATCGCCCAATTGCAATCTCACTTTCATCGGAAATTTCCATGTCACGGTTGGTGAGTAGATGATGACTACCAATGCAAAACGAAAGTGGTCCCATGTTGATTGGTATGGCCTGCAGCGGAATCCAAGCGGTTACTGAATTAGGATTACTTAATGGCCAGTAATGCTGATCAGCATGCCACGGAGTGAAACCTCCTCCAGGCTCCTTAAAGAGAGCCTGATCATGGTACAACCGCACACCCTCTACTTTTAGGAGCTCTGCAGCAATGCGACCTAGTCTTTGTGAAAGTACCAACTCAGCGACTTGTTTGCTCTTAGTCCAGATGTTCCCGATTTGGAGAAAAGCCTTACCGTAAGTACTGCGCTCATTGAGATCAAGATTCTGGGTGTTGAGCTTTCTTACCATGTCAGTAATTGCCGAACCATATTCTCGAATGATTTTGGGCGAAAGCACTTCCTTCAGTTTGATGTAACCATTTTTTTGGAAACGCTTTACGTGATCTTCGGTTACTAAATACGGTTCATTCAAGCTGTCCATAATTGAAGAGAAGTATATCAAACCACGTGACCAGAACAGCCCCTTTAAGGGGTTTGTAACTAGGATAGTGCTACAAAGTGATATGTTTTGGAACGAATCGTTTTTACGGAGGCATTTATGCTTACGACGCAACAAGTAGAGCACTTTCGCAATTACGGTTACGTGCCCGTGGAAAATTTTTTCAATAATGACGAGATTAGAGCAATGCTTCATGAACTGGAGCGCTTTAAAAGAGAAGGTTTGGGGCACAATGTAGCTACGGAAGGTGACGGTACAACACCTTCCGATGTAGATGTTAACTATCAGATAATCCCTCTGAAGGACAAAAGTCATCTTTTTCGTTCCCTTCCGTTCCATGACCTAGTTCTCGAAACTGTGAATCAACTGATTGGGGATCCTGTCGTCAGGGTTCTTGACCAAATCTTCTTGAAACCGGGTCATAGTGGTACGGGCACTGATTGGCATCAGGATAACGGCTATTTTCAAGTTGCTGACCCCACTAAAGGAACAGCCATGTGGGTAGCTATGCATGACGCAACGATTGCGAACGGTACACTGCATGTAGTTCCTAATTCTCATCAGATGGTGCTTGAGCATGGGCGCGACCCTGGGAGCAATCATCATCTACACACTGAAGTAGACGATTCTCTGGCAGTACCTATCCCACTCGCTGCAGGTGGCGTCGTGTTTTTTAATTTCGGGATTGCCCATTCAACTAGACGTAACAACTCCGACAAGGAACGAGCTGGCTTGGCGTACCATTTTTTGAATACTGATTACGTACCAACACCGTTTCCTAAATTTTTTCCTAAGGATCTAGTGCACCTTACCGGTACTGATTCTACGGGCGGGGAGAAAGAGTTTGGCGTCCGCGTGGCAGGCAGCTGGGAAGATGAAGTTAGGAAGCTAGTTGACGCTCCTTCGGCTTGACCACGGAATAAACATTCGGATTAAGGACCATTAACTAACGTTTTTTATTATTGTTTAAGTGTTTGATGCTGATTCACGAATAGACTCAACAAACATCGCTTGGCTCGGCATGATGTTGGCCACGTTCAGTTCGGGACCAAACATCTTGAAGTAACTTTCGAGATTTCGTTGCAATTTATTTTTTGGTCCTTCTTTGGGCGACGTGACCTCGAACACGAGGGTTTCCAGGCCTAAAGCTTCTATCACCATTCCGATCTCGTCGACCGCTCGATCGCCCTGCAAATCGAACTCCTCGTGGTCTAACATGACCGCGAATGAGCCAGCCTCAAGAAATGGCTCCGCAGCCTTCAGGATTTCTTGTGAGGACGAAGCGCATGCGGGTTGGTTGGGGTCCCAATTTCGAGGAGGGTGGTACTCAAAGATGATGCGCATGTCGTTATCGAGAGCTAGTTGTCTCCAGGCCCGCCACTGCTCCGTCCCTACATCAGTCCCCGTATTCATGAACTCTATAGTCCTGAACCCTAATTCGCTTCCGGCCACAATGGCCTTTTCAACAACACCCTGTCGATAGGCGCGCATGAAGTAGGTGTGGTCCAGATAGGGTTCAATGCCGAAGCGTTGGTAAGTCTTGATCTTGCGCTTTAACCAATCCGCGGGGCTGAACAGAACTTGGGTGGTAACGATCTTTACGTAATCCAGCCGGGCTGCGGCCACTTCCAGGAAGTCGGCCAATTCGACCAGGCCCATGCGCTCCGAGTATTTGGGAGCTTCATCAAACCCTACATCCTTCAGCCAAATTTGATGCAAAGCGCGTGGTTTAGAGAACGCCGGAACCGAGAATACTTCCGCCATCGAATACCGTTTCATGTTTTGCCCCCTTGCCTTTAGAAGCTGTCGGAAAGCTGTCTAGACCACGCATAGTACCTTAGGACGAGTCATCAGATAATTCATACTACTAATGAGTTTATTGATTGCCGTTGAGGCTGTAAGACCAGCCGTAAGCGTTCTTGCTCTTGGGTTACCCTAGAAGCAGCTCGCGGCTAATAACCCAAATGGCCACTACGGCGGGATCTTCAGATCGAGACAAATATCGATATATTTGCCATCTGGAACGCAAACCTTGCGTGAGGGACGAGAGGGAAATAGAATAGGGTGTTCCGCTATTTTTTCTAACACAGTTGCGAAGGAAGGGAAAGTTGGTAATGGGAAGCCAAGAATTCCAAGGTAGAACTGCAACGGTCACTGGGGCGGCACGTGGAATAGGTTTAGCGGTTGCCCACCGCCTAGCTGAAGGTGGCGCTTCCGTCTCGTTATGGGACATCGATGCTGTCCGTCTGGAGGAAGCAGCATCAGAATTTAATGACAACAGTAAAGTACACACCACGGTAGTCGATATCACCAGCATTACTTCGGTACTTAATGCCGTAGAAACTACTGAACATGAGCTGGGACCGATAGATATTCATATTAATAGTGCTGGTGTTGCTGGACCTAATTTCACTACTTGGGAATATCCGCTCGAAGAGTGGAACCAAATACTAGCGGTCAACTTAACCGGCACGTTTCTATGCTGCAAAACAGTTTTACCAAGCATGATGGAACGCGGTTACGGCCGCATCGTCAATATCGCGTCTATAGCAGGGAAGGAAGGAAACCCTAATCAAGCAGCTTATAGCGCTTCCAAGGCTGGAGTGATCGGCTTAACCAAAACCCTAGGTAAAGAAACACATGAGAGTGGCGTCTTAGTAAATTGCATTACGCCCGCTGTAATTAAAACGGATATCCTTTCGCAAATGACAGAAGAGCACATTAGTTACATGCTCTCTAAGATCCCACTAGGGCGCCTAGGCCAACCAAAAGAGGTGGCAGAGTTAATAGCATGGCTATCATCTGAAGCTTGTTCATTCTCTACTGGGGCCGTGTTCGATATTTCTGGTGGGAGGGCTACCTACTAACCTTACGCCATCAGGCATAATTGATTAACTAAAAACTCGTACCAGTTTTACGTACTGTCCATCCAAGCTCAACCCTATGAGGAATACATTTAACTTTCTTGTTACTCCACGTTGGATTGATGATAATCACACCGATGTTCCCCCCACAATTCTAAGGTAAACTGTGTACCTGCCAAAAGCTACGGCATCTTTTTGGTTTAGTCAGGAGAGGTTTGCGTATCATGGATCGACAACCAAGTGACACCCCAGTAACAGACGAATCAACGCTTAACTTTCATCTTATGCATCCGGGTGGTGACAGTTCCCCCGGCGATCCGAACGCAGCCTTCTGCATAGATGGTACTTATCACCTTCATTACATCCTGTCCCACATGTGGCAAGGTAACCGCAGTTACTCATTTGTCCACGTCACTAGTACAGACATGCTTAATTGGACTTGGCAAAAGACAAAGCTCCAACCATCCCTTACTGGACATGGCATGTTCAGCGGTACTGGCTTTATCACGAAAGAAGGTCTACCCGCAGCGATTTACCACGGTCAAAAATCGGGAAGTAATCAAATTGCAATTGCTAAAGACAAAACCCTTACAGCCTGGGAGAAACCCTATCCTGTTCAGTATGACAAAAGCGATGACCAAAGGCAGTGGGACCCAGACTGTTTCATTGTCGGGGATACCTATTACGCATTTGGTGGTGGTGGTAATCAACCACTCGTAAAGTCGTTAGACCTGACCAACTGGACTTACGTTGGGGACTTTATGCGTCACGAAACACCAGACACTGCTATCGGGGAGGACATTTCTTGCCCAAACTTCTTCCCCCTGGGAAACAAATGGATGTTGCTATGCATAAGCCATTCGTTCGGTTGCCGCTATTACTTAGGCGACTGGGATAATGAGGCTGAACAATTTGTGCCAGAAAGTCACGGTCGCATGAACTGGCGGCGACCTGAAGAGTCTCTATTTAAAACTGTCTACCGCGATTTTTTCGCACCTGAGAGTGTACTCACCACGGACGGTCGTCGAGTAATGTGGGCGTGGTTAGCCACCATCAATGAAGAGATATATAACCGGACCATAATGTCCTTACCTAGAGAATTAAGCCTCGGAGATGACGGGAGTTTAAGAATTAGACCTTTACGTGAACTTGAGGCGCTCCGTCACGACAAAAAGAACCTCAGCGAAATCGCTGTTGCTCCCCCACAACCTTCGCACAACGCCTCTATGAAAAAACACCTTATGGACCTCAATGGCGATGCCTTCGAAATCAGGGTCCGAGTTTCACGGGAGCAGGCTACACGAAAACGCTTCGGGCTAATGTTGTTTGCTAACGACGATCTTGAAGGCTTTCCAATCATGATTAGACCGGAAACGGGAACGATTCGGGTTGGAACAACAGATGCACCTTTTGCTGTCTGCGATCTACCTGAAGCAGAAGATGTAGAAATTCGTATTTATATTGATAAGTATCTCGTCGAGGTGTTCGTTAATGACCGTCAGTCCGTAGTGGGAGCACACGATGATTACTGTGACGCACAAGGCTTCTATGCATATACATACGGAACTACAACGATCCTTAAGGAGGTTGAAGTATGGCGAATTCAACCAACAAACGACGGATTCCTCAAGGCACGCGAAAATTGCATCTGGGCACCCGATACCGAATGATTCTTTAAGGAAGATCACCACTCGCCCCACACCACCAGTCCAATCCCTAAGGTTCAGCAGTTACCCAGTCACTGTCTTTCCGAATTTTGGGAAAATCCGTAAACAGAATCGCTCAAAAAATGATTTATAGTGATGCTATGGCGATTAAGGACCCAAAAAAGCGGGAACAGCTTACTCGTGATGGCTTTTGCGTGTTCAATCAGGTGTTGGATGCCGAGACAGTAGCTAACCTAAATGCGATGAGTGAATGGACGATAGAAAAACAGCGCCTTGATAATCCTGATCATTTCGAACGTCATCGGTCTCAAGGATGCATCATTCCTTACTGGAAATACCCCCACACAGCTTTCGCTGAACTCATAGCTAACGACGGAGCCATGAATTCCCTTGCAAGCCTAGGTTTTGATCAACCTAAGGTGTGGAGTGGATTCGTTATCAGCAAACCACCAAAAAGCCCACAGCTTTACTGGCATCAGGATGGCGTACTTTGGGACCACCCAATTTCACTCACCGGCCAACCACAGCAATTCTTCCTCATGTACTATCTTGTTGACACTACTCCCGAAAACGGTTGTTTGCGTGTCATCCCGGGTTCTCATAGACAACGGCACTCTATACACGACATACCACGTAAAGCCCATCAAGACGATGCCATCGGCCGAGCCGAGGACATGCAGCATCCTGCCATGCGCAAAGCTGAGGGAGAGATTGACGTACCCGTTCAGGCTGGTGACGTTGTAATGGGTGATTCACGGCTGCTTCACTCTGCCCATGGCAATAATAGTGATGCTTGGCGAACGGTTCTCACAATCTGGTATTGGCCGGCTTATAATGAATTACCGAACGACGTAAAGGCTTTGGTAGTAAAATCTCTCGAAGATCCGACCTGGCAATCGTGGGTCCAAAACACTCAATCAATCACTAAACATCTGATCCCCCATTACGACGGTAAATATGAATCAATTTCTTGGAATAATCAACCGGGCAATAATCTTGAGTGAACCGCCCTAGGTGTTTAGGATAAAACTCCACACGAGGCCATAGGCACACTTGGATTTTCTAGCTAACCACCGTCATTATATTGACCCGGGCACCAAATACCCCATAACTACAGTAACTAGGTAAGCGGCAACAAGTACAACTCCGAAACTCTTACTAAAGACTAAGGACGTACGGCTAATCCCTATCCGGAGTACAGCTACCACTAAGAGCATTGAAGGGAAAAAGAGATAAAAGAATTCGGGTGGAACCTCCAGGCCTCCACGTGTCACTGCGGCTGCTGCTCCACTTACGAAAAGAACATTGAGTACATCTGCGCCAAGGACGTTACCAAGAGCAAGTTCCCCATGGCCTTTCCTAACAGCGGTTATTGCGGTTACTAATTCAGGTAAAGACGTGCCAAATGCTACTAGTGTCGCAGCAATAATCGCCTCAGGTATATGGAGGCGAAGAGCAGTCTCCTCTACCGTTGGAATTAGGATCTGAGAACCTATTAGGACCATGGCCGCTCCTAAAATCAGGGCTAACCCCATAAAAGTAGTACCGTTACTTGGATCGGACGGAACAGCCGAACTATCGGCCCCGCCATCCGAAGTGGCTTTAGACCAAGTTATAGAACGCCAAAAATATAAGCCGAGTAACACTAGAAACCCAATACCGACAATTTGTGGGAGTTGACCTCCGACGGAGAAAATCTTATTCAGCGATAGGAAAGGGATGCAAACAACAACTAGTAAGATGACGCTCGCTACCTGAATCCAACTCTGACGGTTCACTAGTGCCTTATCAACCGGTACGGCACCTACAAGAATAGCGAGTCCCAGTATCAAACCAGTGTCGGCGATTATCGAACCAACGGCGTTGCCTAGTGCCAGTCCTGGGGATCCTTGTATGGCAGCAAACACGCTTACTGCTGCTTCAGGCAGAGTTGTGGCTAAACTAACTATTGTGGCCCCGATCAGTATCGTGGGTACTCCCCATTTTACAGCTAGGGAAACAGCTTGATCAGCTAGAATATCGGCACCCTTGACAAGGATGACAAGTGAAACAGCGATTATTGGGAAGAGGGCGGTAAGTGGTAATTGCCCTACAATATCTCCAAGCCACGCGTCCATTATGAGTCACCCGCTCGTGGTGAAACTAGTGGTTCCCCAGAACTAACCTTATTAACAAATTTTAGGAGCAACGCGTCAAGAGATTTATCCATATTTGCCTCTCCTTTTCACCAGCTTAACCAACCCTACAGCCAGGAAGCATCCACGAAAACTATACGCTCTAAACGTCCATAGCTAAATCATCGTGTTTATACTCTTCGACCATTCCTTACAAAGTGGTTGCTTTGCAACCTAATCAGCGTCTCTGCCTAATATATTAATCGACTGATAAAAACGTAACATGCAACCTGGTTTTACGTAAAAGGACCAGTAATTCCAATTCTCTTTCGACCCGATCATTCTTTTAACAGTTAATGATCTGCCAAGTCGAACGGACCGGTAAAATCATAGATCGTGGCTTCTCGAAACTCAAACTTAAGACTTAAGGAACGACCAGCAAGTTGTGCAGTGTTTTGTTGCCACAGTAATGGGGACTCTAAGGAATCTTGGCTAATTGGTTCGCAATCCTCGAAACCGAAACCCTCCAGTTCGGATCCGATTTCATCAATAACAGCAGCCCGAATCACGCCACCAGCTCCGACAATGGCATTGATGGTAACTCCCCCTACACCCCAAATTAAGGGAGTCGTAGTCAATTGCCCATCAACCCCACCCGCAACGTAGCCAGCAAATCTATTGCGGGGAATCGTGGCAAGGCTAAGGTTTCCTTCCCGAAAGTTATTATGTTGACCATTACTGCCGCCGTAATAAAGGTAGTGGGTGTCGCCAACTAGAACAGGTGCTGCAGCGTAAACACAACCACAATCGTAGGCACCATTAGGATATTTCCCCTCGCCCCTCGGAATAAATGGTTCTCCTTCAGCTATACGGTTCCAGTCGATCGAATCCTGACTCCAAGCCAGTTCAGTGTCAACTGTGTCCCAATCATCAGCTTCAGGATCACCCTTATGGAAGATGGCTGGTAAACCCAGGTACGTTGGGCCAATCTGAAATATAGGCATTGAATAAATTTGGTCGTGAAGACCCCGGCCTTGCATAATCACCTCAGGATCGGTCCAGTTAACAAAATCGAGACTCTCAGTCCTCATGGCAGTGCGAATCCCATTATCTACCTCGTCGCCTGTCCAGCCACGGGTGACAGCTACGTAACGGCCGGTAGCATCTCTAATGGCGTTGTTATGAGTATCGCCCACAGCGCTATACTCAGCCCAGGGGACCGATTCAGACCATTGCAAACCATCAGCCGAGAAGGCTACTTCCATTCGCCGAGAGACAGGGTTCTTAAACAGAGCCTTAAACCTCCGGGAAGCATCGGGATCTAAAAGATCTTCTAGGACTCCTGTGCCATGGGCACCGTGCGTTCCTGTAGTCATTACAATATTGTTAGCTGTAGAGCCATCAAACTCTATGAGCCCGAGATCAGGCTTAACCCAAGTCAAGCCATCTTCAGAAGACGCATACATCACCCCATCCTCTGTTTTCCCACCATGATATGCGTTGTGGGGTCGTTTATCTAAAGGGGTTTCTTCACTCTGTCCTGCACGTATAAAAGCGTTGTACCAAAGCTTAAATGACCCCTTATTTTGATCGTAAACTACGTTGGGATAAAGGTTGTCATACCGCGCTTCCCACCGCTTGGGCGGATCACCAAAGAATTCCTCAACAAAAAGAGGATTACTGTTGCTCTTCTCGACTCTACCGAGTTCAAGATGGACATTATGCCGCTCACTTACCAAGCTATCGTCGATCACAAGGTAGGTTCGTAAATCTTGATTCATTAACAACTCCTTTGGTCTTTTAAGAAATACTCTTCAAAGTTCTGAACCGCATCCCCAGATTGGTAAACATCCTACCTCGTGTGTAGGTTAAACCAACAAATCTATGAATTGATTGCGCTAAAATTATTAAGTTCAATGGAAGGACGCAACAACAAACATGGACATGTTGTTTGGTATTTAAAGGTTATGCAAAGAGGTTTCCACAAGAGCCTACTAATCCTCCTTGCGTTGACGGTTCTGAGCGCTAGCTACGCACAGATTCGACTGGGTGTCCGTAGGAGTTACCCGGATAACCAGCAGAGCCCACTGGCATTCGAATTTGCAGATATGAAATTCGTCAACGGACTCTTAATCAGTCCTGTAAAACACAAGGCAAACCCATTTGAAGCTTGGGTAATGTGTGGACAATCAGCGGTATTCTTCGATCAACTGAACAACGCAATTATTCTTCAAATGAGTTACACGACGAAACTAGCTCACCTTTATTGGACAAATAGAGATGGGGTGTTGCTGTCTATTTCACGTCGAAACGAAAACTTAAACCAGATCTGGAATTACTGGCAACAAGGGGCAAGGGCGGGAAAAATTATTTTCGAATTTTCAAACGAAATAGCGAAAACTTTTCATCCAACTTATGCTTTTTCTAGTGACATCATAGATTTTGCTGTGATTGGGAGCGATGAACTTATTAACGACCTATTAACTGCTCACAAAGATGTTCTAATGACACTCGAAGGCACTGAGGGGATTAACAGTATCAGGATTCCTATTCAGGCCCTTTCTGAACTCAAAGCTGGATTCGGAAAAACTTGTTTAGAATAGCAACGCTTGAGCTTAACGCACCGTCAACACTACGGGTAGATCGTTTGATTAAATGAGAATTAAACATATGCCCGTTAAGTTTATTTTTTGATTACGGCACCGAAACGCCTCCATACACTGGTTGATAGATCCCGAGTAGCGAGGAGCAAATCATGCAAATGATTAGTCTCAACGATGCAGTTGTACACCCTAGTAGTTTTTATGGATCTGTGAAAGCCCCACCACTCTCAAAATATGCGAAATTAAGAAACCTGAGAAACGGTGAGGGGACAATAATCGCGTTGTCGGGAATAAATTCCCAATCACAAAGGGATGGTATTTTTGTGGGTCTTTAGGCAAACAAGTTCTGCTCTGAGGAATCACTTACCAACTGTTAACGATTAACTCAACCACAAGATTATTTGACAAGTATTTTCAAACGCTGTTTCGACAATCTGGCAATTAAAGGGTTGTCCCTGACTTCATTGTGATACGTGGACTCCCTTCTTCACCCACCCATACTCCGCATGGTCCTCCTCCTTCACTAACGTCAAGGTTCACTTCTTGACCGTCCATGTCAAGTACAGGAAAGTAGTGTTCAGCCACCTTCCTGGCTTCACCGACAATGTAATGTCCTATTAAAGACTGTCTAAAACAAACGTCACTGGTATTAGGAAGGCTGCCGTGGATAATTTGGCCATTGAAGAAGAGTACATCTCCCGGGTTCATGATTATGGGCTCTGAAGTCATTCCATCTGGCAAAGGAACGGTAGTATCTATAAAACTCTCTTCAAGGGATGCTTTCTCGGTACATAGTACGGGTAGATCTTGGCTTCCGGGAACCACCTGCAAACACCCATTCTCGGTGTCACTATGATCAACCGCCATCCAGGCTGCAACGCAGGTACCAGGTTGAACCTGAAGATAGTATTGGTCCTGATGCAAGGCCTGACCACGGGCCCCTGGCGGTTTGAAGTAGTACATGGTTTGCACAGCATAGGGATCTCGCCCTAACAAGGCTTTTAGCCAGGTACGTATACGTTGATCGAGGAGCCAAGAGAGACTCAGCTGGTCATATCGATGCGGCTGCATTATTCGGGGAAAAACCGCCAAAGGGTCGCCATCATGTAAGGTTCGATAAGATCGTTCGGCGTTATTTTGGATTATTTTTTCTATCGGCCTCTTCTGCATTGAGTCAGCATCAAATTCAACCCCCTGAACGGTTGACGTCTCTTCCGCTCGTAGAGATAGATTAATTGCCTTAAAATGCTCTCGATAATGGTTAATTTCATCTCGACAGAAAAGACCAGGGACGAGTGTGTAACCGGAATGCTGGAAAGTCGCAATTTTATCGGGATCAATAATTACGTCATCCATATGCACCTTAGAAACCTCCAAAGTTCTATTGGCTTATCATAGTTTCAATACTTTGTTTTTTCAAATCGAGGTAAGTTACCTCTCCCTACTTTCGGCTAATCAAAAGATGCCTTTAATCCGATCGTAGCTAAATATATTGTCCAGTAGCCGGATTCCATGAATGGCCTCGTTACTTCCTTAATAGAGTATTCCCTCATAAACTTACTGGATGGTTATCTGCTCAGAATTTTTTGTGCAGGATAAAGATGGCTTAACGCAGGCTAAGACGAACGATGGTTATTGTTTCGAGAGTTTGGGTGGGATGTCTATCGTGCTATGGTTCAACCAGATTTTTACCTTCCGGGTACGGCGTTGCATCTCTCATAAATCCTAGCAATTGCCACCCGAATCATTGAGGAGGACGGGTATTATGGCGCAACTAGGTACGCACCCAATCTCGGCTCCAGGGTGGCCTGAAAAAACCAGCGAAGACGTTGCTCTTATTGACTGTGATGTCCATCATAACGTTAGGTCACCGAAAGACCTCTTCCCCTTTCTCTCTCGCGCTCATCAAGAAATATTGACCGACCAAGGTTTGTTGCTTCCCAGTAGCGGATACTTTAATGTGCCATGGCGCATGAATCGGCCCGACCTCTCAGAAGGAAGGGATGACGGCATACAGATGAGAGAACGCTGCGATAATTACGCCTTTCTTCGGGAGCGACATCTCGATGTTTGGCAGGTTGACTATGCTCTCCTAACGGGCCCCCCTCCGTTCTACTCAGTGTGTGTCCTTCCGGATGTAGATTATGCTGCCGCGCTTTGCCGGGCCTTCAACGACTTCACGCTCGAGCAATGGCTACCCCATGACGAGAGGCTCCTAGCGGCGATTATGGTCTCGCCATCTGATCCTATACAGGCCGTCCAGGAGGTCAAACGTCTTGCTGATCATCCTCAGGTTGTCGGGATAACCATTCCGAATGGCGCCCGATTTCCCTACGGAAACCGCTTTTATCACCCTCTTTGGGAAGCATGCGAACAATCTAATCTCGGAGTAATTGTGCATGCTGGGGCTGCAGGAGCAGGTATAGCTCCTCCGATCTCTGCTGTTGGAATGCCTACCTATTACATGGAGGAACGGATGGCCCGTCCAGCACAAGCCACTGCACATTGCGCTTCCATGATTTGTGAAGGCGTCTTCGAAAAATACCCAAACCTGAAGGTTGCCTTTATCGAGGTGCAACAGTATTGGGCGATCGGTTTAATGTGGCACATGGACGCCGATTGGAAAGCCCTGCGAGATCAAACTCCTTGGCTTAAGATGTTGCCAAGTGAGTACTTTCGTCGTAACGTCCGGGTTGGCTCGCAACCCATGCATGAACCGGAAACGCCAGATCAGCTTCTAGGGATGCTTGATTCTATGCATGCTGACGAGACTCTCATTTACTGTTCGGACTTTCCCCATTACGACTGGGATGATCCAACTACTAATTTCCCTCCACTCGAGCCCAATCTACACCAGCGCATTTTCTCCAAAAATGCTGCCGAAATGTTCGGCCTCTAAAGGAACTTTAATGACGCGCGTGATGGTCGGTAAAGTTAACGATATTCCTCCTGGGGAAAGAAAACTGGTGGTACCTTTTCGGGGTCGAGCCGGTATAGGTGTATTTAATGTCAACGGGTCTTTTCATGCCCTGCGAAACATTTGCCCTCATAATTTTGGTCCCTTATGTACGGGCCGAGTAACTGGACACGTGACATCTGAAGGTCCCGGCTCTTCGAACTTTAATGGACTTAGGTTCGAGCGTGATGGTGAGATCATTCGGTGTCCTTGGCACTTATGGGAATTTGAAATTGCTACTGGTCAATGTCTTGTCGATCCAAACGTGCGAGTGAAAACCTATCCCGTAATAATCAATGATGATGAGATTGCAGTTGAATACGATGACTGACAGCCTACTTAAGGGAAGGAACGCCATAGGTGAATCACAAAACTATCTCGGATCGCCGTGAGAAACTTTTAGGGGGTGGTACCCCCGTTTTTTACGAGGAACCCGTCCACGTCGTCCGGGGTGAGGGGGTATGGCTCTTTGATGCTGACGGTAGGAAATATCTTGACATGTACAACAATGTTCCGTGTGTAGGACACTCCCATCCACATGTAGTAGCGGCGTTAAGTGATCAAGCCTCTACCCTTAACGTACACAGCCGCTACCTACATGAGGGCATCCTCAATTACGCGGAGCGTTTGATGGAATTACACATAAACCCGTTGACAAGCGTCGTGTTTTCCTGTTCTGGTACCGAAGCCAGTGAAGTAGCTATAAGGATCGCTCGTTCTGTAACCGGCGGGCAAGGCATTATCGGTACGAATGCTGGGTACCACGGCAATAGTGCAGAAGTTCGTAAAGTTACGGGAAGAGACGCTAGTACTGACTTTCGCACCATTAATTTCCCACAAACATTCCGGCCCCTGATTGAGAATGTCGGCGGCAGTGCTCTGACAACACTTTACCTAGACCAGATTGAATCAGCGATACAAGCCTTTAAAGAGCAAGGGACAAAACTAGCTGGTATGTTAGTCTGCTCAATCCTAGCTAACGAGGGATTACCTGACATTCCAATCGATTTCATGCCGCGTGCGGCAGAAATGGTTCGTAATGCAGGTGGACTATTTATTGCCGACGAGGTACAAGCTGGATTCTGCCGCACTGGACATTGGTGGGGTTACGAGACTACAGACTTCTTACCAGACATTGTCACTATGGGGAAACCAATGGGTAACGGGTTTCCTTTGGCGGCAACAGCAGCCAGACACAAACATATTACGCAGTTCCGTAAAGCAACCGGTTATTTCAATACTTTCGCATCAACTCCGCTCCAGGCAGCTGTCGGGATGGCGGTCCTAGATGTGATTGAAGAAGAAAATCTTCAGAAAAACGTGATCGATGTCGGTTCCTATCTGATTACGGAATTAAGGGGCTTGCAGCACTCGTGGGAATGCATGGGTGACGTCCGAGGTCATGGTTTATTCGTCGGAATTGATTGGATCCAGGACTATGGTACGAAATTTCCGGACGAATTAGGGGCTGTAGCTGTAGTGAACAACCTAAAAGATATGGGGTTTCTTATTAGCAACTCTGGAGTGCATAAGAATGTTCTAAAAATCCGTCCACCGTTAGTGTTTTTGAGAGAACATGCCGATCTGTTTCTCAGTGCTTTTGAGGAGACGCTAAAGGAACTGTATGCCAATTGATAGGTGGCTTCCCTTCCGCATTATCGCTAAAAGAGCTCTTGAGGCGTGGAATCTTGATGGGGCATGTCTTGAAAATCTAGCTATCAGCGAAAATGTCGCGTTCCGGGTAGATGCTAACGGGCAAACGTATGTACTTCGTATTCATAGACCCACTTATCACACTCTCAAAGAACTTAACTCCGAATTACTCTGGACAAAAGCTCTTCGAAAGGAAGGTATAGACGTTCCCAAACCATTGTTGACTCCTGATGGTAATGCCTACGTGGCGCTGCCTCTACCGGGGTCTGATGAGATGCGCAATGTCAGCATGCTCCACTGGGTCGAAGGTGAGCTGCTTGGGAATTTAATTGGTCCGAATACAGATGAAGCTTCGATACGCCAATACTTTGGGCAGCTAGGCCAAACCGCAGCACGAATACATAATCAGTCATCAGAATGGCTTCTGCCTGCAGACTTTGAGCGCCCTAATTTGGACGTTGACGGGCTTGTCGGTCAAAATCCTTTTTGGGGTAATTTTTGGGACCTTCCCCAATATGATTGTAAGCAAACCAAGTTAATTAAAGAGGTGAAACAAGTTGCAACCGAGGTTCTATCAGACTACGCCACCTCACCAAGAACATACAGTTTGATTCATGCTGATCTGCACCCGGAGAATGTTGTTGTCAGCGCTGGTGGGCTTCACATTATCGACTTTGACGATTCGGCTTTCGGCTGGCACGCATACGAATTAGCTATCGCAATAACGAATTACACTGATCATCCCCTCTTTAAACCGATATTGGAGTCGATGATCGCAGGCTACGTTATCCTGCGGCCATTGAATGACTCTGCAATTTCATTAATTCCATTGTTTGTTCTTGTCCGACGGCTGGTGACGCTAGGTTGGGCGTCACAACGCCCAGAAGTTCGTTCACAAGAAAACCTGGTTCTAGAGATCGAGCGAGCTTGTAGGAATGCAGAAGAGTTTTTGGATTCTTGGTAATGACGAATTCGTCAGCGAAACAGATTCTTGCGTAATAGTGATCGTAATCTTGTATCATCACATAATTAGAGTCCCGCTGGACTGCTGGACGACATAGCCTGATTCCCTTTGTGCGTCCCGAAGGAGTAACTTTATGGACAATGTGAGTGTTCTGAAAGCTGATGATGCCGCCCAAGAAATCTTTGAGTGGGGAGATTTGCTCTGGTTTGCTAGTAGACAGTTGAACAACTCGAGCGAGATGACTGTGGGTAGATGCCGTTTAAAAAGCGGTAACAGTAACCACCGGCATTATCACCCTAACTGTGAAGAGGTCCTGATTGTCCTCGAAGGGAAAATTAGTCACTCTATCGGCGATAAAGAGCTTGAAATGAGCGTGGGAGACAGTATAGCCATTCCCCCAAACATAGTTCACAATGCACGAAATATTGGTTCGGAAGACGCATTGCTGCTCATAACTTTTTCATCGGCTGATAGAAAAACTGTAGACGCGCCCTAAAGGTACAGCTCAGATCTATAAATCTCCATTTATAAGGAGGACAATCATGGGGAAGACAGTAGTAATCATAGGGGCCCTCGATACGAAGGGTGACGAATTTGCTTTTGTGAAGAAGGCTATAGAGGCTTCCGGCGCCAAAACCCTGGTAGTCGACGTTGGTATCATGGGCGAACCACTCTTGGTTCCAGATATTGCCAATATCGAGGTGGTAGAAGCTGGTGGGGGTAATATGGCCCGCCTGACCTCTGGGAGCCATAAGGACGAGGCCATGCAAACCATGGCAAGTGGAGCTGCGGCTGTTGTAAGAAAACTTTATGACGACGGTAATCTCCATGGCATCCTTGGAATGGGAGGTTCTGGAGGCACTTCTGTAGCAACAGCAGCTATGCGCACTCTGCCGGTGGGGGTGCCTAAATTGATGGTCTCTACAGTGGGTGGTGGGGATGTAAGTGCTTACGCTGGCACTAAAGACATCACGTTTATGCCTTCAATCGTTGATGTTGCTGGTATTAACCGAATAAGCCGAATAATTTACACTAATGCCGCTAGTGCAATTGCCGGAATGGCTATGGCCGAACAACCTGAATCTGGCGCAGAAAGACCGTTAGTTACGGCCTCAATGTTTGGCAACACCACCACTGCTGTAGGTCATGCTCAGGGCTTGGTTGAATCTGCAGGTTATGAAGTTCTGGTCTTCCACGCCACTGGGACAGGTGGCCGTACGATGGAAGATTTAATCCGCGACGGATACATTAAGGGTAGTCTAGATATGACCACGACGGAGCTTGCAGATACCGTCTGTGGTGGTGTATTCGATGCTGGACCAGAACGCTGTCTAGCGGCATCAGAAACAGGAATACCTGCAGTGATAGTACCGGGGTGTGTTGATATGGCTAACTTCGGCGGGATAGATACTGTTCCCGAAAAATACAAGGACCGCAACCTCTATCAATGGAACCCGGATGTAACTCTCCTTCGCACCAATCCCGAAGAGAACTTTATTGTATGTAAAATGCTTGCTGCAGCTGCGAACAAAGCTACTGCGGCTGTAACGGTATTACTACCGCTGAAAGGAGTATCGATGCTAGACAGTGAGGGAGAGAGATTCTGGGATCCCCAAGCTGATAAAAGTTGCTTCGATGCTATCAGGGACAACCTCAGGCCAGACATTCCGGTTGTGGAAGTCGACCACAATATTAATGACCCGGAATTCTCTAGTAAGGCTGCTGAGACACTATTAGAAATGCTTGCCAGCTAACGCGGCACGCAGAGAAAGGATACGAAACTATGGCCATTTCCCGTCACGAAATCTTAAGGCGTCTACGCGAGCAGGGCGAAGCTGGGAAACCAATAATAGGTTGTGGTGCGGGAACTGGGATTTCTGCAAAACTAGCTGAAGCTGGGGGTGCTGACCTGATAATCATTTATAACTCAGGTCGCTACCGGATGGCAGGCCGTGGTTCACTAGCTGGTTACCTCCCGTATGGTGACGCCAACAGCATCGTAGTGGAAATGGGAGCGGAAGTCCTACTGATTGTCAAAGATGTCCCGGTATTAGCTGGCGTGTGTGGAACCGACCCTTTCCAATTAATGCCAGTTTTTATTAAAAACTTGAAAGACATGGGATTCTCAGGAATACAGAACTTCCCAACTGTTGGCCTCATCGATGGTACCTTCCGGGCTAACCTTGAAGCCACAGGTATGGGTTACGATAAGGAGGTCGAGGCAGTCACTGTGGCGCATGAACTTGACTTGTTCACTTCTCCCTACGTTTTCAACCCGGACGAAGCCATCGCGATGACGAAGGCTGGGGCGGACCAGTTGGTTGCGCATGCTGGTCTCACAACGGCAGGAAGTATCGGTGCTGCAGTGGCGAAAACTTTAGATGAGGCCATTGATCAGGTGATGGCTATTGCCGAAGCAGGTAGAAGCGTCCGAGATGACATTTTAGTCATCTGTCATGGAGGACCATTGGATGAGCCAGACAACGTTGGCGAAGCTCTAGCACGCATGCCGGGAATCAATGGGTTCTTTGGCGCCTCTTCTATTGAACGTTTACCGACTGAGCGAGCCATTGCGGGTCAGGTTGCAGACTTCAAGAACCTCCCCTTAGCTTAATTGCTGTTGACGTGTAGTTAGAGTACCACCGCCAAGGATAAGCTTGACCTTCACTACTTCTTAGTAGAGCAGTCGGTCTATTTACACCAGTCGCTTGGTCTATGGCCACGTTTAATCAGAGTAAGCTGCTGGTCTGTCAGTTGGACCCAAGGTGCCGGAAGTTTTTCCTTATGGTTAGGTAATACCTGGCCTTCAATAATAGTCATGGTGTTACAAAGCAATTGCGTTCCCTTATAGGGATTCATAAATACGTCATAGAAAGTATAATCCCCTTGGGCAACTCGGAATAGCGCTAGATCAGCTAGCGTGCCGGGTTTTAGGGTCCCCACTTCGCTAGTGAGACCCATTGCCTTAGCAGGTTTCGCGGTAGCTGCTTCAATCACTTCTGGCAACTTCATTCCGAGAGCTAGAAATTTGCTTAAGCACGTGGGTAAGTCAAACATTGGCCCATGAATACTAAGCTGGTGTATGTCTGAGGAGATGACGTCAGGAAGGTGACCCTCAGCCATCATTGCCTGGGCAGTTTCAAAAGAAAAGGATCCTGCCCCATGCCCAACGTCTAAAATGACACCAGAATCCCACGCCTTTCTGACGTCATCTTGAAGCTTGCCACGGTGGTCAATTATGCGCATGTCTAATCCCGTGAAGCAGTGGGTAATAACGTCGCCTGGGCTTAAGAAATCTAGGATCTCTTTAAGAGCAGGCGGGCCATCACCAATGTGGACCATCAACGGTAACTCACATCGGTCAGCTGCCTCCCGAGCACGTCGGAGCGGTTCGAGGCCGTTACCCATCGTGGTACGAGCGTCGATTCGGACCTTAACGCCTAATAGGACGTCACGGTTCAGATCAATGAGTTTGCAGCAAAGGTCAACGTCACAATAATCAAGGTTTCCTAATTCCCCAGTGGGTGCAGTTAGTCCTATCGATGAAATGTTTAAGAGGCCGTATATGTGGGCCTTTGCTGGGGAGATAACGAATTCTCGAAAACCGGGGAAATTGTAAGCTCCTGCCGTACCGACATCGAGCCAGGTAGTGACCCCACTCCGAGCTGCTACAGGATCAGGTGAGATGCCATAGTAACTACCCCCATGGTAGACATGTGTATGAAGGTCTACTAGTCCTGGAGTCACGAAAAGCCCGTCAGCATCTATTACGCGTCCCGCAGATCTCTTAGGAATACCGTGATCAACTGCCGCAATTCTGTTGTCCTTTATGGCGACATCAAGCTTCCCCTGATAGCCGAAGCCTGGGTCTAAAACCTCACCACCTTGAATTAACAAATCAAATCGCATGGGTGCCTTCTGGAGAGATGATTAGACCCGTGTCGGGAAAGATTGTCCCCGAACTTGCTTAAAAGCAGGCATCTTGGGGGCATCCGTTATGCTGTCGTCCCTGTAAGATTTAGCTCTCATGTAATGAACGGCGTAACCACGTCTACGCTGTCCAGAGGTGTTGGCATTACTTTGGTGGAGAACAAGGCTGTGGTGGAAGCTTATGCTTCCTGGTCTGAGGGGAGCTGCTACGATAGGCCATTCTTCATTTCCTAAGTCCCTCACAAACGCCTCGCGCTGCTGCCCTCGCAACATGCCGCACCGCTGAGTACCCGGCGCAAAATTAAGGCAACCGTTCTCGGTCTTGGCGTGATCGATAGCGGTCCAGGCTGATACAAGGTCCATGGGGAATATATCGCGCCATGATTCTGAGTCCTGGTGCCACGGTTGCTCTGCCCCAAGCTCCGGAGGTTTCATAAACAGCTGGTCACCATAAAGTTTAATGTCATCAGTACTGAGCAGATCAGCAACAATATCAACAATCGCGGTATTAGTAACGTGCCCCCACATCACATTATCGTAAACAGCGATATTGAATAACTTTCTGACGCTCAACAACTGGTTAGTAACTTCCAAATCACCATCACGATAAACTTTCTCTAGTTGGGTACTAGTTTCAGGGATATTCTTGACCTGACCTTCAGCTATGCGGTCCGTATGGTCAGCAAGAACTTCAACTTCCTGAGGAGAAAGCACGTTCTCAACCGTAATATGGCCATTAATTCGGTAACTATCCACCTGCTGTTTTGTTAGCCTGCGTAGTGCCAAATTAGACATCACTTACCTTCCGCCACGGGGCCCGTTGCATGCAATCCCTAGGCTAGTATCCCTATGGTACACATAATTCTCTAAGTGCAACTAACCAGTCTTCGTCCGAATCTGTTGCAATGCCCTCGAATAATAGCGATGAAAGGTAACGTTCACCGATGTCCGGAAACATTACGCAGAAAGTATTGGCTGTTTGAATTTCATTAGCTATAGACAATGCCGCCAACATAGTTGTTCCTGCGGAAATGCCTTTGAAAATCCCCTCTTGTTTGGCTGACTTTCAGACCGTGCCAATAGCATCTGTGTAACCGACTAAGACTCTCTGATCCATAACTCTTTTGTCTAGCACTTCCAGAATAAAATCTGGTGTCCAACCCTGGGTTTTATGCGGCCACCAATCCATATCGGCCAACAACATCGCGTTAGCGGGCTCAGCGCCAATAATCCTCTTGTCCGGACGTGAGGATTTGATGACTTGACTTGCGCTGGTATCAATGCCAAAGCTGGATCACTTGAACCGAGCGAAAGGGACTGCAATAGTTTGGAGGTAAGGTACACTTACAAAGCATGACGACAAACAGCGATAGAACAATCGGCGTTGGGGTGATTGGCGCTACCGGTTTCATCGGGACGCCCTACAGACAAGAATTACGCGACACCCAAGGTGTAAGGATCGTGGCATTATGTGCCCGTCGACGTGACCTTCTTGAACAGGCAAAAATTGAAGACGGCGCAGAACTAATAACAAGTGATTGGCAAGAAGTAGTGGATCACCCCGATGTCGACTTAGTTGTCGTAGCCACACCGGATAAGCTTCACCTTGAGCCTGTATTAGCCTGCGCAGAATCAGGTAAACATCTACTATGTGAAAAACCTGTTGGGGCTGATGCAAAAGAAGCACGGGTTATGTGGGAAGCCTATCGGGACCAACCACAACTGGCGACTTACGTGCCGTTCTGGACCCGCTATCTTGACATGTTTATCAGAGCTAAGGAGCTAGTGGCTGAGGGTGCTATCGGCGAAGTCCGATCTGTTATTTATCGCTGGCTTAATCCCCGACCACCCTCTATGCCTCTTACGTGGCGTGACGATCCTGAACTGTCAGCAGGCGGGAGTATTGCTGATGTTGGGTCGCACTCGTACGACACCATAAGATGGATTCTAGGTGAAGAAGCAACACAAGTGCTTGCTCATGGGGGTACTATCTCACAACCTAAACCTGATCTTGGTTCCATCAATCTGGCGGAGGCTCTCGACTGGACCAAGTCCGACAAACCCCAGTCTCCAGATAGCCGAAAGGGCGGAACTTTTGATTACGCTAACATCTCCTGGGAATTTGAGAGTGGTGTGACTGGGGTGCTTATGGTTTCGCATGCGACGCACCTTCGTAAAGGCTTTGCTCCAGAACTTGAGCTTCACGGATCTAAAGCCTCATTAGGAGTCGACCGGATGCGGGGTATAGTTTCAATCGCCCAACCAGATCAGCTTCCTGAAATCGTAGAAACTCCTGCTGAACATTTTGGCAACCGCTTTAGTAAATCTGTAATCCCAGCTGTACGAACTGTAATGAATGGAGAAAAAAGTGACCACCCAAACCTTGAAGATGGTTACAGAGTTCAAGCATTTACTGACGCGGCAGCAGAATCCGCCCGGATCGGACATTGGGTCAGAGTCCAGTCCAAAGGAGAACGATAATGAACCTTGCGCTTAACCTACCTCCCCCCCTAGAGGCGGACTATATAGCTGCCGCCAATCGGCTGGAAGAAGTCTCTCTCGTTGATGAGGGGGAAGAGTTCGATGCGATCGTTACTAATAAGGTAGAGGTTGCCCAAGTAGCGGCCCAGCAAAAGCTACATGTTCTGCTACACAATCGAGAAGAAACCGACATCTCCTCAGTGAATGCTACCCAGCAGGAACAAGGTGGGATTTTCATGCCCGCTCACTCATGGCGCTTTCGGCCAGATGTCCAGGCTGTTATAAGAAATCACGACGTTGGTAACCTTGGTGATCCAGGGCTTGTTCGGATTCACCGGTGGAGTACAGATCACATCTCAAGTGTCGATGCCTCAACCATCTTGCCAGAGATAGACCTGATCCTTTGGGTCTTTGGTAAACCACATGAAACGGTTTACGTCGTAGGTAGAGGAAACAACTTTCTACAGGTGCACCTAGGTTTTGCGGACGACGGTATGGCCCTAGTGGACTATGCTTGGGGAGTTCCTGCTAAGTACGATAGTTTCACGCTTATTGGTGGAGACGGTGCCGCCTACGCCGACGATCATCACAACATGAATCTCTTGATCACTGATAGCCCAATACAAGCAATTAAAACCGGACAAGGGACCCATCATATTTACGGATTACTACAGGAATTTGTTACTGCCATTACCGAGGCTCGTGGCCCTGCAGTTACCGCAGAAGATGCTTTACTGGCACTCAAAACATCACAATCTGCCATAGATTGTATTGTTCCGGCAGAGGCTTTGAAATGACTCGATCTGTAAAAACGTTCCGATTCGCCGCAGTAAGCGCGGTCAAGCATGCTTACGTGCCAGAAGCAGTTGCGCGACACCCGCGTTTTGACATAGTGGTTGTGACCGATGATGCTGATAGTCCGAGTTGGGTTCACGAACGAAACGAGAAGTTTGCCGAACAACAGGGCGTCCCGTACGTCATGGGTGTGGAGAAAGCTATTGAGGCTTTTACTCCGGAAGTAGCAGTAATAAGCTCTGAGGCGGAAAGACACTGTGATCTCGGTGTCCGTGCAGCTAATGCCGGCCTGCACATTGTTGTTGATAAACCTCTTTCCCCGTCACTTGATGAATGTAATCGACTCCTAGACGCAGTCAAAAATAACAACGTCAAGTCATTAGTGTGGAATCGGAACTTCCTGCCCGCTGTTTTACAGGCGAAACAAGTAGTGGAAAGCGGTGAACTAGGGGATCTGGTTGCTGCCCATTGTGACTTCTACTTTGCCAAGGATGCTGGTCCTCCGAAGGGCACGAGTTTGCCAGCTCCTATCAACTGGCTCGAACGCCAGCAAGACGCGCACTCTGATGGGTCTGATGGAGGTGTTGGGATAAGAGCTTTAGGGGAACTAGAGATCGAAGGTCTCTATCCTTTGGCGTACCTCCGCATGCTAACTAACGCCCCAATTAG
The DNA here is from genome assembly GCA_002707365.1 of Trueperaceae bacterium. Taxonomy (NCBI): domain Bacteria; kingdom Thermotogati; phylum Deinococcota; class Deinococci; order Trueperales; family Trueperaceae; species Trueperaceae bacterium. The sequence goes on along the minus strand of PAMQ01000014.1, from coordinate 135,858 downwards.
AAGGGTTTTCGCCCGCACAGCAACCCACTTTCACCAGGCCAACGTTGATAATGAAGTGGATGACTTGGCAACTGTCACGCTTGAAATGGATCGTGGTATTACTGGCTCTCTTTGCATCGGACGAATCGGTGCAGCAAGCCATCCGGAGATTGGTGAAATTAAGCTTCACCTTCTGGGAACCAAAGGTGGAATTGTAATTTCAGAACCACGACCCGAAGTTGGGTTTTATTACAAAGGACAATCAAAGCAGGACTACAACAACTACCGGGTCGCTAACGACAACGATTATCTTCTAGGGGATGATTTTGCCAATGCGATTGACAACAATGCTGACACGATTCTAGATGTCGAAGGTGGCCGAGACATTTGCGCTGTAGTCCAAGCTGCTATTCGTTCTGGCCGGAGCAATCAGGCGGAAGAGGTAACAACCAAGTCTACTTAATCTAAGCTTTCCAAAAAGAGGGGGCGCTTTGTCGATACTAAATTGGCGAACAACACGTTCAATACTCGCTAAAGAGTCCCATGGTTTCGGTAAATATGTAAGTTGCACTTAAGCGGGAGGCTCTATGGTCGGTAATGAAATCATAAACGTTACGGTTGACGCGACTAAGTCAGAACCATTGCGCCGAATCTGGACTTTTGTGGGTTATGACGAGCCGAATTACACCTATACAAATCGCGGGAAAGAACTTCTCGCTAAGTTGGGAGGCATGTCTAGCGAAAGATATTTCGTTCGTTGTCATTTCCTTCTCTGTACTGGGGATGGAGTTGGGAGCCCAAAATGGGGTTCAACCAACGTCTATACTGAAGACAAAAATGGTCAAGCCATATACGATTTCACAATCTTAGACCAAATATTTGATGCATACCTAGAGAATGGGTGCATCCCGTTCGTTGAGCTCGGATTCATGCCCAAAGCGCTAGTCAGTTCCACCACGGAATTAGTGTATGAGGCGACTTCTAATGCGGCCTGGGGATGTCCCCCAACAGATTACGGAAGTTGGCACGACCTAATCGCTGCTATCGCTGAGCACTGCCTAGAGCGCTACGGGCTTCGTGAAGTGAGACGCTGGTACTGGGAACTTTGGAATGAACCTGACCTGTGGTACTGGCAGGGCACAGTGGAAGAATATTTCAAGCTTTACGATTACACAGTTGCTGGCCTCCATTCTGTTCTCCCACAAGCCAACATCGGTGGGCCAGCTACTACAGGTCCAGCTAAAAAGGTGCCAGCTGAATTCTTACGCCGTTTTCTAGAGCACTGTAGCGTTGGCACTAATGCGGTGACGGGTCTTCAAGGAACCCGACTGGATTTCGTTAGTTTTCATGCTAAAGGAGGCGGCTACAAAGCGTCTAGTCAATCTCCTAAACAGACTCCGTCAATCTTCAATCTAGTGCGACACGTGGAAACGGGACTTAATATTCTTTCAACGTTTCCAAATTATCGGGGACTAGAGGTGATAGTGTCTGAATGCGATCCCGACGGGTGGGCTGCAGGTAGTCGACACGACAATCAGAACCTAGAGTTCCGAAACACCGAATACTACGGAAGTTACTTAGCCAACACCGTATGTCAATTGATGGATTTACGCGAAGATGGCCCTAATCAAATAGACGGGATGCTGACCTGGGCCTTTCAATTTGAAAATCGTGAGTACTTTGAAGGCCTAAGGACCTTGAGTACCAATGGCCTCGATAAGCCTGTGTTAAACGTTTTCCGTTTACTAAGTCGATTGAACTCATTACGCTTAAAACTAACTAGCGCTGGACATCGGGACCCATTGGTGGTGGGTAGCCCGGACCACGCTCACGCACCACCAGATGTATCTGGCCTAGCAACAAAAGATAACGCGGGTAGTATTTCAGTATTCCTCTCTTGTCATCATGATGATTGGGATGTGCACTCAAAAACCAAACTTTCCCTGCAGTTTCATGGGTTAGAATTTGGGCGTTACAAGGTTCAGGAATCAATCATGGATGAATCTAATGCCAATTCTTACAGCAAATGGGTAGAACTAGGGCAACCCACTGACCCCTCCGAAACGCAGATAGCTGAAATGAAATCCGCAGCTTTGCTACGACCATTGCAAACGGGCACCGTGGACTCTACCGATGGATCATTGTCGATACTCATATCCATGAAAAGCCATAGCGTACGACTCGTTGAACTAAAGCCAACCAGCTGATCCCTATGGCGTACAAGTTGGACCTATAGACCATAAGAGCATCTAGAAACATCTCAAGCATCTCTTAGTTAAGGTGGTGGTGGCCCTAATGGATGCGGACCATTGGAATTTGGATTAGCTCTGGCGAAAGCGTAAACCGCGTCCTGTACCTCTAGGATACGGAGTGCGTCGCCAATAGTTGGTGCAAATGAGTTGCCTGCTTCAATAGCAGCTAAGGCCCTTGCTATTTCTGCTGGCCTAGATTGACCATGACCGTTTCCCTCTTGGAAATCAATACCTTGTTCAGTGTGAACCTCAATGATCGGTGTCCCATGCTTATCATAACGCTCGAAGACAGATGCCTTTGTCCCAATAAAGCGAAAGAAATGGTCACCGGCTCGAACCCCGGAAGGGTAACTATAGCCGGATTCAACGATACCGGTCACGCCTTCTTCGTTGCGTAAGATACCCAGACCAATATCTTCTACGGTCCTCCCGTGGAGGGCGTTTGACATGACAGCGCCCACTACAGATATTGGGCTATTTCCAGCAAATTGTAAAAAGGTATCGATACCGTGTGAAGCTTCAACCGCCCAACAACCGCCACCCGATTTAGTTGAGTCGTTTTGCCAATAAGATGGGGTTGGATCGTAACGAGTGGGGGGACCGTTGTTAAGCCGGTTGCTACACAGAATGGGTTTACCAAAAGTTCCTTCAGACATCATGCGCTGAACAAGGCCTACTACCCGACTAGCCCGATTCGGCAAAATTGCAGCACTAAAAACGTTTTCGTGTATACAAGCCTCGGCTGAGGAACGTAATCTAGCGGCACTGTCAGCAAAAGGCTTGTCGATAAGGAACGGAATTCGCATTTCAACACAAGCTTGAACGTGATCAGGCATCTCGATATGCTTTCCAGCCACAAGTACCGCGTCTGGCGAGACCGAGTCGAGACAATCCCTTGCTGCAGCAAACCCTTGACATCCGAACACTTCCTCAAGTTGTTTACGAGGTGCTTCCTCGGCATCCATTACGCCGATTATCTCGTGACCCTGATCTCGGGCGACACTAGCGAACCCTAGTCCGTGATGGCTGTAAGAAAGAAGGGCTAGACGGATGCCAAGACTCCCTTATACCCACCCGTGGTCATCAAAAATAACCGAATCGGATGTGGCCTGACTTTCCCAGGCCTCGCCACTTTCGAGCATCACCTCTTGACCACAGATGGAAGACTGCTCAGCAGCAAAAATAATCTCCATTATCTGCCTACCCCAATAACCGTGTGTTGGAGGTAGAACATCCAGTTCGATCGCTTTAGCAAAGGCTTTCCATTCATTATGCATTTCAGTTGGTGGGTCATCAAATGGAACATCTGCCCACTCTTCGCCATGTCCTACTTGAACGTATTTCCCACCGTGTTCACTAAATCGTAAGGTACCGTTGGCACAGATCACTTCGGTGCTCATGTTAGGCCCGCCATCCTTATAGCCGACGACAACTGCTACTCCTGCCAAACCATTCTTATAGCGAACAAATGCTGTTGCTGAATCGTCACCAGATTGATAGTGAGCACGAGTACCAATTGACGCAGATACTGAGACTGGTTGGGAACCCATGAGCCAAGTAAGCCGATCAACAACATGCACACCGTTGGTGATCCACATCCCGCCCCCATGATACCGGCTACGATACTGCGGCCTACGGTGTTCAAAACCCCAATTCTTCGACATGTAACAAACCGCTGTGATCAAAGGTCCTAATTCACCTGAGTCAAGGATTTCTTTCGCCTTTAGACTAGTTCCATAAAAATGTTGGGAGTAGCCTGCCATAAGTTTGACATTGTTGGACTCAGCTGCCGCTATCATCTCGTCACAGTGTTCCAAACTTAGGGCCATAGGTTTTTCGACGAGAACGTGCTTACCTGCGTTGCAGGCGTCAACCGTAAGTTTGTGGTGGAGCTGGTGCCCGAGCACTACGGCCACGGCTTCGACCTCATTGTCCTCAAGCAACTCAGTGTGCGAAGCATATCCGCGAGGAATATCATATTTGTCCATGAATTCTTGGCGCTTATCTTCAAACAGATCCGCAACTGCAACAACCTCGATGTTATCGAGGTTGGAGATAGCATTACAGTGCGAACGGGCGATGCCGCCCAGCCCAATGATCCCTACCTTTAGCTTCGTCATCCTTCTCCCTACTCTCTACTGTATTCGTTGAAACTTTTAGATTAATATACCCTTGAAAATTAGGTTTTTGTTTTGTGGTTACTCCTCCTCAAAGCTTACGGGATCTTTTTCTACCACTGTTAGGTCAAACTTGTTCCAGTGATATTGGTACTCGTCTGACTCCCAACTTTCGTAAACCTGGTCCCAGGTGATCCGACCTTGATGTGGATTTAACACCAGGTTCATTACGGGATCTGCAGCAGGCTGGAAACGGAAGTCAGCCGACAGTCGCAGGCGGTCTTCAGATCTGTTCGGCAAGCCCTTGTGCACCGTGAGGCTATAAAAAAACAGCACGTCACCAACCTCGAGAGGACTCGTCACCCACTCGCCACCAATCTTCTCAAAATGGGCTCTCTGGCCACCAGCGCCAAGGGAGCGGGATATCGGCAAAACACCACCCTTGTGTGAGCCGCTCAATACACTCAGGCCACCTAAAGAGTGGGGGCAATCACCAAGAGGTACCCAGGTTGTCCAAATCCGTTCGGTACCCTGAATCAGCGGAAAATCCTGGTGCGGCGGAGTAGTGTGCTCAAGCAGGGACGGGAAAATAAAGCGCGCAATGTTACTAGGTTGTAGAAGTACTTCCTGTCCAAGAAGGCTCTCAATGACTTTTAGGATACTCGGGTCAAAAGCAAGCGTGTGGAACGACTCAATCCGTTGCACTCGATCGTAGACAGCCTTAAATTCATCCATGCCTGACACCACCGCTTCATGATGGGTAATGGCATGAAGCGGGTCGGTACCTTCATCAATCCAACCCTCCTCCTGCAAGACTGTAGCAATGTCACGACGTGCTGAAAGAGCAGCCTCTTTATTTACGATTCCCTTAAAGAAAAGATAACCATCTCGATCAGCCCGCTGGCGCAACTCTCTGGCGTCATTAAAGATATCATTGGACTCTACGAAACCCGTTCCAAAATCCATGACTATTTTGAACCTCCTAGACTCAAGTAACTGACCTTATCCCGTCTCCCCACCCATGTCGATAATTAATTCAGGCTAATCTTTAACGGGTTCTCAGGTTAATTGAATTCTCGCACCTTCTGACATGATCCCTGCTTCATAGATTTTCATTATGGTGTGTGCGAATTCTAGTGTCCCTTCCTCGGCAGGCCTATTCTCGAGAACGCATTCACAAAAATATCGCATTTCATTATAAAAGCCCTGTGTGAAGAGAGCCTGGTTCTCGAGCGTGGCGTATGCATTCTGCGGTTCCCAAACTACCGTGCCAGTATCAGTTCCTGAAGGCGCAAAATCCGTGGTCCGACCGTAAGCTAGGGGGACACCCCGCCAAAGTGAAACGGTAAGACCATTATCAACCGTGATGTACTTCTTGCCCCAAAAAGCGTACCGTTCGTAACTCCAGTTGGCTGAAACCAAATTAAGCGTACCTATCGCGCCACTGCTAAATTCAAGTACACACACACCACTCCGGTTTTTACTGAGGTGCATAGTGACAGCATCGACGTCTCCTCCTACAGCAACCATTAGCGACAGTGGATGACAACCGTTCGCCAGCCAGTTCATCGTCTTTCGTCCTTGTAGTTTTTCATTAGCATCCGCGTCAAGATGCATTCGATACTCAGCAGTAAGTCCTTCTAGAGGCCCGATTTCTTTGTCGGACAATAAGTCGAGTACCTTTCGGGTTGCTGGTGCAAAAGCCTTCTTGTACCCCACCACTGCAACACGATCACCTCGACTAGCAATCATGGCCTCTACTTCCGAAGATCTAGCAGCTGGAGGCTTCTCCGTCCAAACATGAAGACTGGCTTCCAAAGCTTGGCATACTAATTCAGGATGCAATTGTGGCGAAACAGCCATAAAAACAGCATCAAGCTCCTCGTTCGCGTACATTTCACCAGCATTAGCGTAGCAGGATGGTACGCCGTACTCACTTGCTGTACGTTTTGCTAAATCCAAGTCAACGTCGCAAAAGGACACCAATTCGACTGGCAAGAAATGCATCGCAGGCAACAAATTTCTATAGGTGTGTCCGCCCAGACCAACAATACCGACTCGTAAACGGCGTTCGAATTCCCTCTGGTAGCTCACTTTTCCACCACAATCGCCTCCGTATTGATCCCTAAGTAGTACTGCACCTTATTCACTGTTATTTTGATCAACTAAATCTACGTCATTATCTTCTAGAAACAACTGTATATCTACCCCGAAACTACACGAAAGCTTCGATCTTGAGAGTTCTGTCTTTGAGGGGAAGATCGACACGGGTATTACCGCGTCGATGCGACTCACGCATCCCAATAGCCAGTTCCAGCGCTTCGCGTCCAAACTCTCCCGGACATAAGGGCGTTTCATCCGACTCGAGACAACGACAGATCTGTTCAATAGCATCAACCAATGAACTACGGCGGTGCCAAGGACCAGGAAACTGTCGTTCAATTAATTCACCGGTTTCCGGGTGTTTTCCCCACAGCTCGAACTCAGAGTGCTCGATGCGAGAAACAATTTTACCAGCCTCACCAATGAATTCTATAGTCCAAGAATTACGAGTTCGGTCAGAAAAAGAGTTCAAATGAGCCCGAATACCGTTCCGATAAACTATGTAACCAGAACCACTAAGGTCTTGATTGCTGTCTGCGCGCTCTTCATCATCCATGTGACCAAATACCCAGTCTGCAGGGGAGTCAGCTATAAGACGAAACAACGCGAAGGTATGACTGTGCATGTTTGATAAGGTGTGCGGATGGTGGCAAATCATTGACCGTAAAGCACCAATTTCTCCGCCTTTAATTAGTTCGCGAACCCGATCATAGTATCCGTACCAATTAAAATGGCTGGCAATGGCTAAGACTGTACCGTTGCTTTTACAAGCGTCAATCATGGTGTCAGCCTGCTTCAGGCTGTAGCACATCGGCTTTGTAGCGAACACGGCAGGAACTCCCATTTCAGCAAGGTTAGTCACAATCTCGGCTCGCGGGGCTGGTCGAGTAGCGACACAAACCAGGTCCGGCTTTTCCTTCTCGACCATTTCTCGATAATCTGTGTAAGTTGCGTTGACACTCCAACGTCTCTCGAAATCGACTAATCTCTCTGGTTCACTATCAGATGCTGCCACCAAATCGATGTTTCTCGCCTCGATAACTGCTGGTGCGTGAGCCCACGGCCAAATATAGCTCGGTTGCCCAACGTGCTCATCATCAATTGTGCTACCCATTCGACCACAACCAATTACAGCACCCTTATACCGACCTTCGGGCCGAGTATGCGCAATAACCTTGAACGCTTCATTAAGACTCACAGTAACCTACTCCTTAAGGCAGGTTTCATAGCGTCAAGTGCCCGGTCGTACGTAGTAATGTCTCCTGAGCAATTAGCTCGTGGTCAAAAGACCGATCGGACTCTTGTTGTCCTAAAATCGTTCCGGTGAAGGCGCCTAAGGCGCGGTTATATAGCTCTTGTCTGGTTTGGGGTTCTATGGGGACTATCTGCTCACCCTTAACGAAACCAGCTTGTGCTTCCGTCAGACAAAGACGAATACCCTTGGCATTGTCAAATGGCTGCATTATCGCACTCCCTCGTGTGCCATAAACCTCGAACCGTCTGGCTGGGGGACTCGGTTCAAGAGCAGACATGTCTATCATTCCAAAAGCACGTTCGTACTCGTAAACGGCTAGAGTATTATCAACAAAACCAGGAACATCGGGGCTATCGTTACGAAGAAAAGTCGTGATCTTTTGTGGACGACCCAAAAGCCATACAACCTGGTCTACTGCGTGACCAGCAAGTTCAAAGAATATTCCACCCCGATAGCGACTCAGTTCGCGGCGATGCTGAGCTGGAGTGTTCGTTCCGATCCGAGCTCGCACTTCAACAAGTTCCCCAAGGACACCTGCTTTAGCCCAGCCTGCAATTTGTTGAAAACCATAATGGTATCGGTACATGTAACCCAGTTGTATGTGAAGATCTGCTTCCTCGGCCCTTTTCACAACACGCTGCCAGCGGATTTGGTCTTCACCTGCAGGCTTGTCGCACCAGACATGCTTACCAGCCTCAATGCAGGCTTCTGTATAACCTAAATTTTCGTGGTTAGCGCCCTCAGCAGCCACCGCTACGATGCTAGAGTCGCTTAACATGTCGCTTAGATCCTCGTACCAATGTAGACCTTGATAAGCTTCTTCATCTTTTACCTTCGCCAGCTGTTGGGGATCTTCCTCATACACCCCAACTAATTCTATAGAAAGATCCTGCAACATAGCCTTTAGTTTTCCAGATGCGTGTGGGTGTTTTGTACCGTACTGAGCCATTCTGACTAGCGCCATTGTTGCCTCCTCAAAATGCTGCTTAACAGGTACCTACGGGACTGACCAGATGATTTTTCGAGACTATAGGCTAGCTTTGTGTGTCAACACTCACTTCCTATTATCCCACAGGCCTCAAAGGTTTTCGGGATCTGTTATCAGAACCCGAATGGTTTTGAAATCATGTCTGCTTGGAATTCAAACATATCGAACCAGTATTGGGATCCAGAGCTCTTAGCTGGGAATACATTGTCTTCATTAGAAAAAAGCTCTAGGGTGTAGGTTTGATTACCCTCTAACGTAACCGTCAACCACGGACTACCCGTTGGGGAGTCACCATACCGGTAACGATACGCTGGTAAAGCTCCTAAAAACCGTAGAGCCGATTCAATTTCTGCTGGATTAAGAGGGTTGAGTCCTATTCCTAAATCGTGCTCACTTTCTAGGTACTCCCAACCATTTAGTGATCTAACTACATGTATTCTCCGGGGCTCTTGGGGTGGCAGCACTTGCGTGACAGTGATAGCTCTTATCGTGTTTGGGTCAAAGTCCATTACGGTCTTGTTACGGTAGGTATCCAGGTCCCTGTCGAACACGTTACGTAAGTCACCAACACCTTGAAAAATTTGATCCTGTCCTGGAATCCTAACAAAAGTATGTCCGAATGTCCCAGCCCGACTACCCACATCTATGTTAAGTAATACTTCGGAACTTCCCTCGACTGTGACACGAAGTAGACTGTCTGGGTCCAGATTATAGCGTTTGGGTTCATCCGAGAATGAAACTACCTCAGTGATATCAAAATCCATCAAGGTATCCAAGACAAAGTTTATCGCTGTACTGTCGGCCTCATAATCACCTGGCGCAACACTCCATTGGTTCCCGAGGCGAGTAAGACTTACCCGTTTATTCGTCCTCTCTATGGTGATGACGCTAATTTCGTCGCGTCCAAAATCCTTAAGAACCGGCAGTTCGTAAGAAATCCTGTCAGTAGGACGGAAAACCAAGAAAGCAACTACCACTAAACTAGCTATGCTAAAAAGGATTATGGAAGTTAGATAACTTCTATGTACACTATTCACGAGTATCACCCGCAAACATTCTGTATATTCTTCGTCTGCGTGCACGATGCAAAAACCAAACAATGAGACCAGCGATCATAACTAGGATAGGTAGCCCAGCTATGTTGACGTACTTGGTCAGAGCTCTGATGAAGGGTGTCGTTTCGTCCAGGGATCGAATACGTGTACCCTTAGCCCGCATTTCTGCTACACCTTCACGACCATTCATAAAATCAATGGTGTTTTGGACAAAAAGAGCAACGGGGGAACGTCCTTCGGCATCAATTAAAGAACTGTTAAAGGTCATAGAAGATCCCATTACAAATAGTTTGCCTCCACTACCGCGGGGCAGAAAATCTTGGTATGCGGAAAAAAGATCGTCATCTAGGAGGTATTGATTATCATTCTTCGCGCTTTCTTCTCCTCCAGCAGAGCCCACTGTTTCTATTGGTGATGGTAGTGGTCTGTCAGCAAAGTAGCTCTGAAACTCACCCTCTAATAAGTACGCTATCCCGTATTGTGACTTCAGTTCGTCACTTGGTGGCTGGGCAGTCAAAGGATCCGCAAACCTAGGATCGTCAATCACCCAGGCGTCTGGTGAGGAGGAAATTAGCGAATGGGCAGTAACTCCTTCAGGCAAATCTTCTATGAGCTCAAGAGCGGAAACATTCAGCAAAACCATGTTGTCTATATTCCGCATAAACGGAAACTTTTGATTAAGCTGCGACTTCCCAATATCTGGAGCGCCATAGATTGGAATCTGAACCGCAATCCCGTTTTCCTGAATTTCATTAACCACGTAAGATCGTTCGTCTAAAAGTTGGCCCGGTAGCAAACGCACACCATAATGCTCAATTAGCTTCTCAATCCCGGTTTGTCTGAGGAAGTATCTCGAAGCGTTCCCTTGGACAGCTAAGTCAAAAGCATCTAAAAACATTACGAGAGAGCCCCCGCGCATCAGATACTGATCCAATTGAAACAGCTCATAGTCACTAAACTCTTCACGAGGTCCCACCAGCAGAGCGGCTTGCAAGCCATCGGGCACTCCGTTATTAGCATAAAACCCGTCAATGTCGTACTCACGTGTCACTACCTTATGGAAGTTAACTAGGTCAGGTATCACATCAACTGAATCTCGTGGAGCATTACCGAAACCACGGAACGGTGGATTTCCTTTACCCACCACATAACCAATTTTTAGTTGGGTAGAAAGCAGTGCGTCTATATTGACTTCTAACTCTCGCTGGAGCGTCCCAGCATCGACAATGCCAAACCCTTGGTCCCCTTGACGAACAAGGTTGATTCGGGCGGCCTCTCGCCCATCATCGATCACGATAGTTACATAAACTTCGTCACTTCCACCAGTACCGTCTTGCCTCCCAATTCCAAGAGCAGGAAGCCCTAAATCTCGGGCTCTGGCGAGAGCAGCTGTGTCGCTAGTTGGGTCATAATTTTCGAAAACTAGTTTGTTGTAATAATCAGGGTTAAGTTTGTCGACGAAGCCTCGCACAGCCAGACGAAGTTCCCTAAAATCTTCTGATAATTCATCAAGTACCGAGGAAAGATAAAGATCAATTTTTATAGGTTTGTCGCGAGACAGAAGCGCTGAAGAGCGCTCTGTTAGTTTACGAATAGCAGTAATCAATTCGTATTCAAGTTGCTCAGTTGAGGTAACCGCCCCAAGAGTGTGGGCCTTATCACCGTAAATTACCGTTACTCCCATATAGGCATTGATGAGTTTGATTTCGTCTGCTTCAACCTGTTGAACTTGTATCGGCAAGATTGTGTATTGCAAAGCTAATTGCTCGTTCTCGCCAATGTTTTCATCAGTACTTGAATTTAAGGATTCCTCAGGTTTAGTCATAGTATGAAACGCAAAATTAAAATTCTTTGGGTTTTTAAGGGCAAAACTACCGAGAAGATCCCGCAGGCTTTGCTCAACGTTGTTGAACGGTGCAGGTAAATTACTTGAAAAGAATGCTCGTACAGTTACTGGCTCGCGTAACGCTGCAATGGTGTCTCGGCTAACGGGGGAAAGCGAATGTATCCGGTCTTCAGTCAAATCAACCCGGGCACCAAAACCTGCCGAAGCCAAATGAAGTACCACAAAAAATGCGATAAAGGAGCCATGGGCTCCCATCATTAAGCCTAGTGTGACTCGATCTTGACCACGAAAGCTAGGTCTCGTTAGTACCAATAACGAGGCGTAAAGACCGAAAGCAGTAAGTGTCACAAAATAAATTAAGTCGCGAACATCAAAAACACCGCGTGCAACATTTTGGAAATGAAAATCAGCGGAAAGGTACTGAAAGAAACCGGCAAGGTTACCTGGCAGAAATAGTAACGACCGGTCAATTAGGGTGAAGAAGAACGCCAAAGCTATCCCGACCACATACCCTACAATCTGATTTTTCGTTAGAGACGAAGCAAAAAGGCCGATCGCTGTGTAAGCAGCACTCAGGAGAAGCGCGCCTACATAACCCCCGATCACAGGTCCCCAATCTAGATCACCCATGTTTGCAACGAAAATTGCGTACGAAACAGTTGGTAGAAGCATGAAGGCCATCAGTGTTAATGCAGCCAAAAATTTTCCCGCGATCGTGGCAAATATTGAGATGGGAAGGGTACGTGTAATCTCGTAGGTACCACCACGGTATTCCTCGCTAAAAAGCCTCATAGTTACTGCCGGAGTTACGAATGAGAGAATTAAAGGCAAAAGCGAGAAGAACTTACGGAGATCCGCACGATCTTCCAAAAAAAATGGTGAAAAGAAAAACCAACCTATAACAATAAGGAAAGCTGAAATAACGATATAAGCGATTGGAGATAAGAAATAGCCGCGGAGTTCACGACGGAAGACCAACAAAGGATTAACGCCCATTAATTTTCCCCTTAACGCGACTATGGCCAGTAAACTCCCGGAACGCATCTTCCATTGAGTTCTGCTCGACCCTAAGTTCCATGATGATCCAATCAGCTGAACGAATCCGGCGATATACCTCTCGTCGTGATTCCTCGTTACACACAATTCGAACGGTAAGAGACCCATCACTCGCAGAACCCTGATCGGTTACGCGCTCAACGTTTGAAACGCCAGACAAAGCTGCGAGGCCAGCTTGAACGTCTGGAAACCGAGCATTTACGAGAGTAACAACAAGTACCATGTTGCCACGCATAGAACGTTTAAGCGCTGCTGGTGAGCTATCAGCTGCAATCTTGCCTTGGTGGATGATCACTATTCGGTCACAGATTGCTTCCACTTCACTTAAAATGTGACTCGAGAAAATGACAGTCTTCTCTTTACCAATGTCCTTGATGAAAGACCGGATCTCAACAATCTGGTTGGGGTCGAGCCCTGAAGTTGGCTCGTCAAGAATAAGAATTTCGGGGTCACCGATTATTGCATGCGCTAGACCAACACGCTGACGGTACCCACGAGAAAGCTCGGTGAACGCCTGGTGCATAACAGGATTCAAACCACACAGACCAGCTACTCTTCTAATTTCATCCGAAATTTGTTCTCCTGGGACGTTGCGAATTCGCGCAACATAGCGCAAATATTCATAGGCCAGCATTTCTGGGTATACCGGAGCTGACTCAGGAAGATAACCTATCGATTGCTTGGTAACAAGTGGCTCTTCCAAAATGTCATTACCCGCAACAGTAATTTTGCCGCCAGTGGGTCGTAAGTAACCCGTTATCATTCTTATAGTTGTACTCTTGCCGGCACCATTTGGACCCAATAACCCTAGTATCTCCCCTTGTCGCACAGAAAACGTAATATCGTCAACAGCAAGATGCTCACCGTAATACTTTGTTAGTCCGGTCGCTTGTATTATTGGTTTTTCTTTACTTCTATTATTGGGTATCATTTCGGCAGATTAACTATTCCCCCGAAAATAAATTTACTCTAATCTGAGCCTTATGAGCAAGTATTTTACTAACCGTCAACTTTTAAATCATAGTGTTTGAGTATCTCTAAAAGCTCTGAATCATTCCAGCGGTCACGTACTTCGTCGAGTGAACTTAGTAGAATCTGCCGTGTTTCTGGTCCCTCAAGAAAACGGCTTTTCTCGAAATGGTTCCGTAATATCTTCATTTTTTTCATGAGAAATGGCTTAGCTTCATCCTCCCAACGTTTTGTACCTTGACGAGTTCGCACCGTACCCTGTTCCGCCATCTTCTTAAGCTCATCGCCCCATTCCTGAGGCATTTTGTCAAGCTCTACGATCGCTTCAAGAGCCCGAAAATGGCCTGTCAAAATACGCTCTGTAATACGACCCATCATTGAAGCCATAAGCTTTACCAATAACAACACAGCTACAACAGCAACTAGGAAAGTGAGGAAGATCTTCACGTTTCAATCGTACATGATATGAGACCACCAAGTATGGTCGATCCGGCAACATAACGCCTAAACTACTGTTAGTGTATAGGCAAGTAAGCTGTTTCGAGAGGTGTGCCGTAATGAATCTCAGCAGTTACAGCCGGGAACAGTACCTACAGGATGGGTATCTTCTCGTGCCGCAGCTTATTAACGCAAAAACTATTGAGGCACAACGTAAAACAATAGAGTCCTATGTTGATCAGAAAGTCCAATATTTACTCGAAGTCGGGAAAATCGATAACCCTCATGAAGAGGCTTCTTTCGAAACCCGCTGGGAACTTGTAAGCCAGCAGTTAGTTGAACCTAAAGATCGACCTTCTCAATGGGGTGGGAGACAGGGCTTAATTAGTTCGTCAATTTACGACCTCTACACACACGATCGTTTGGCTCAATTGATCGGGTTAATTCTAGGGCCAGAAGTCAACGGTCATGGAGACTACTGGATACGGTGTATGACTAGGGGAAAAGCTGATAAGCCTTTGCGTTGGCACCAGGACAGTACCTATTTTCTTGGTCAGAATAACCGGGACACTACTATCAATTGCTACCCCCCGGAGACTGTCCTAACGGTTTGGATTCCTCTCGTGAATGTTGATGAGACCAACGGATGCTTGAAACTGGTGAAAGGTAGTAATCGACACGGTGCGATTCCCTTCAAAAGAGACAATGATCGACAATGGCAACCCATCAGAGCAATCAACGATTATGGGGAAGTCACCCCAATACCCATGACAGTGGGCGACGTCCTTATCTTCAATAATCTGACACTGCATACGGGAGGAAATAACACTACGAACACTGTCCGTTGGAGTATTGACCTAAGGTATTCTCCTGCCGGACAATCGTTTGACTGGCACCAAATGGGAGAAGAAGTAAACGAAAGGTACCCTGTCTTTGTTGCTCAAAGCGAGGATCCTGCGAAACGAATGAGTTGGGGTCAATGGTTAAAGAAGTGGCAAGCTACCGCAGACTGGGAGAAGAATCAATACAAACCAGTTTAGGTTAAATAGGTCTCAGCATTACATCACCACGCCACCACTGACATGCAAATTCTGGCCGGTAACGAAACAACCAGAGTCCGATACTAGGAACAACATGGCTCCAGCAACGTCTTCCGGGGTTCCGATGCGATTCAGTAGGACACGCCTACCTAGGAAAAACTTGTCATCCATCGCTGGTGGTGGGGGCCATTCTTCGCCCCGCTCTGAGGCAATTTGACGAGAGGTGCCTCCTGGTGAGATCGCATTGGCGGTTATCCAAGGAGCGCCCTCTACAGCGATTCCTTTTGTAAGTGTTTCCAGTGCACCTTTAGAGGTAGCGTACGGTACAAAAGAAGCTCCAGCGGTCCCTGTGGCAGCGCTATTAGATGAGATTGTTACAATTCGCCCAAATTCTCGATCAATCATGCCGGGCATTAGACCTCGTGCGAGAACAAATGTGGCTTTCAGATTTACGTTCATTACGCGGTCCCATTCCTCATCGGGGCAATCCACTATTTTACTTTGTTGTCCAATACCAGCGTTGCTAATTAAAATATCGATGTGTCCAAACGCCTGGTTAGATTTTTCAACTAGTTCCTGACACTGGTCTGTGTAGCCTACATCGGCCTTGACAAGCACAGCTGTACCATCATCCTGTTCTATTAAGCTTTTAGTCCACGAAGCAGCGTCATCATCCCGCGAATAGTTAATCACGACCTTGGCACCCTCTTTGGCCAGGGCAAGACAGAGACCCCGACCTATGCCGTGACCACCACCGGTTACTAAAGCTGTTTTACCCTCAAGAATCATCGCGCGTTCCCTCCTTAACATCTGGCGACATCATATCAGGGCTGGATAAAACTTCCCATTTCCAGTAAACGTGTTTAAAATCGCTACCATTTTAGTCGGTTATCGTAAATTTGTACGGTTGATCTTAAAATTATATCCAATCGAAAATCTACGTGAGAATTTAGATCTGAGATAGATTTTTGTGATTAGCTTGCAGTAACAATTAGCATGGTTAGAGGATCACCAATCGTTAACCAACCCATGTTACCGATCTGAACAATCAGTGGTTTTTATGCGCACAAGATTATTGAGGACCCTAAGAATAATGCTTACTAACTTTTATCACCGATAGTACTGGTAGTTTTGGAATGAGAGCGGCGGGTTTTGGCCTCAGTTTGCCGTAGTTCAGATTTCTCTTTCCACTGATCGAAAGAGGATGAGGTTCCGTCACCCCGGACCACCATTGGCGCATGTCGACCGTTCTTTGCTAACAAGTCCACCATGTACTTCTCTGAAGCCAAAACTTCATCTGAGGCGTCATACGTTCCAGGAGTACGAATATACCGAATGTCGGTACTCCAACGCACACCATTAGAACGATTCACCTTACTGCCATGAAAAGTCATGTTAGAAAACAACAAAATATCACCCAACGCCATCGGGATCGGTACCGGCGTACCACGAGCCTCAACATCCTCAAAAGACCGCATGTTCCCAAGTTCATCACGAGCACTACCAAAAAGCTCCCACTCATGACTCCCCGGAATGACGTACAAACAACCATTGGTCTCATCAACATCTACCAACGGGATCCACACCGTAACGATATGCGCACGCCGTGACGCCTGACCGTAATACTGACTATCCTGATGCAACGGAAAAGCAGTCCGTTCGCTATCCGGCAACTTCGGACGCAAATGATAATCGCCATTAAAACTAACGTTACTGCCCAAGTGAGGCTCCAAAGCTTCAGCGATACCAGAATGATTAATTAGCGCATGAAGTTCAGGTCCAAAGAAAGGTTCGTTCCACTGCCTAAGCGGCAACTCACTCTTCGCATGAAGAGCAGCAAGACGCTTCCCAAATGGCAGGTCCTCAAAAAGATCATCAACCTTACCCTCATCAAGAAGCTGCTTAGCATGAAGCCCCACCTGATCACTAATACGATCACGCAACGGCTCAAGATCACCAACAGGAATAACGCCCCGCACAACCTCAAAGCCATCCCGATCATAAACAGTTTGCATAAGCCCATCATCCCACAGCACCAATGAATTTTCTATAATTAACTCACCAAAGTTTATTCGACAGTATGAAGCCCAACATGGAAACAAAACATTTTAGTGAAAACTGAATCTCAATAACATCTACATCAGCTGTAATTCACCGAGTAGTTTAGTGAGACTTAAACGCTATTTAGTACCCTAATACCTAATTTAATTTTACCTATGTACCTTGAAATTTGGCGGTGTTGAACATATAATTAGGCATGGCTAAAGCTTGGGCCTGGCTTTGTCAACAACATCTTTCTAGAGTTCTCACTACTCTCTGCGCTATGTTCTTGCTGTCAACAACGGTAGTGGCTTTGGCTCACATTGCTCGAGATACTCCCTGGCACCCAGCGGCTGCAAGCTACCGAAGAGCGGTGTTCTTCCTTAACCTTGCGCCGATAGACTGGTTGACTGTTGCAAACGAATACCAGGGTACTGTGAGTGATCTCGGTTACGGCAATGGGAGTGTTCTTGACCTTTTCGAGCAAGTAGGGAGTCCCTATGCTGGCAGTCTGCTTGAGGCTATTGCCTCCCGAGACCCTCAAGCCTTTTTCGAGGTCACAACCCGTTCTACCTCCCACCTGATCCGTCATACCCTATCGCTAGCTGAGTCAAAACTAGAATATCCTGGGACAGCATTACCTGACGTCCTTAATGCTCAAAGGATCTTCCGGGCTTTTGGCCAAGACTTCCTTCAGGAACTTGATCCCGTTTCACACAAACAGCTTGGGATCTCTTGGCTTACTTTGACCAATAGCGTTGGAAGTGCAGGAGTGGCTGGCATTGGAACCGTAGAGGCTCAGGCAGAAGCTTTCCACAAAGCTAGCAACGTTATCAAAGACTACCTCTTAGCTAATTACGAACCTGCCTCCTTCGCTGATCGCGTGACATTTGCCCCCGTTCCTGAAACAATTCTTGGATCAGTTGATTCAAGCGCCTTCCCTACCGTGTTACCACCTGGGACGGATCTAAACGACCAGGATCCCCTACCACTCTTGCGCCTTAACTTTGAAGCGAAGGGTCATGACGAAATAGACTTACCACTAGTAGCATTCGGCGACATGCTGTTTGACTCGCCAGAAATTTTTGGGGAACCCGCACGGTCTATTGGGATCACCTGTTCGACCTGTCACAATCGGAGCGACATTAACCGACGAGCTTTCATCCCGGGGATCAGTCACCAACCAGGTGCTTTTGACGTGGACGGAGCATTTTTTAATAGCATTTTCAATGACCAGCGCAGAGATTCCTTGGATACGCCGAGTCTCCGTGGACTTCGCTTCACAGGTCCTTACGGACGCGACGGCCGTTTCAGCAGTCTCCGTGACTTCACTCGGAACGTCATAGTTAATGAGTTTTCTGGTGAGGAGCCCACTCCCTTCATGCTCGATGCGCTAATCGCTTACTTACAGGAATTCGATTTCCTACCAAATAGTCTGATTAACCCTGATGGCAGCCTTACCGATTTGGCTTCTGAATCTGCACGGCGCGGAGAAGTAATATTCCAAACCCCGTTTGACGGTTTTAACGGAAACTCCTGTGCATCGTGCCATATGCCTAACTCGGCCTTCAAGGATGGTCAAGTGCACGATATTGGTACTGGGAGAGAAACTAGTGATGCTCCAGGTACTGATTCGGAGGTCTCATTTGATGGTTTCTTTGAAACTCCGACCCTATTAAACAGTGCCTTCACTTTCCCCTATATGCATAATGGTTCTCTAGCGACCTTGCGTGACGTAGCAAATTGGTTCAACGACACTAACAGCCTAGATTTAAACGACGGACAGCTCACGGATCTTACCTCTTACCTGAATGCGATTGGTGGTGCTGACAACCCGTACGAGATATTTGATTCCAGCAACACCGTATTCAAACTTGCTTGGTCTGAACTAACGACCTTTGCGACAACGCTTGATACTATTCTAATTCCACGACAGGACAAGTTTCATGCTCTCCTCCTCATTAAGACAGTAGCTCCAGATCTTCGAGCCGACGCCACGAGCTTAGTCGATCTTGACCAAGCACCATTAGTTTATGAAGTGGCAGATGCCCTTGACGCTGTAATGGAGGCAATTTTAATTAATGATTGGCAAAGAGCTTCCAATGCTTATCAACTCTATTCCGACTTGGTGGAGCGTTACGGGCCGGAGCTTAAATGATACCCAACGTCATGCCTAAACTCCTTAAGGCCTCTTTCCTAATAACCACATTAATAACCATTATGAGTCTAGTTACTGCTCAATCGACACTAACGCTGGCCTTTATTCCTCAGGAGAATCCTGAGAAGCTGCTAGGTGATATTGCAAAGATTACGCACTACCTTGAGTCCGAGCTTGATTTAGACGTCCGAGGATTTGTCTCACAGGACCACGCTGCGGCTGTTGAAGCTATGCGTAACGGCGAGGCCGACATTTCTTTTATGGGAGGCCTACCTTACGTACTGGCCCACGATCAGATAGGGGTCAAAGTGATCCTTGGGGAAATTTATCGTGGGAGCCCAGTGTATAGAGGCAGAATTTTTGTACGCAAAGACAGTGGGATTATTAATCTAGAGCAGTTACGCAATAAAACCATTGCTTTTGCTGATCCGATATCTGAGTCAGGGTACCTCTACCCTCTTGATGTCTTCACTCAAGCTGGCCTTATTGACCCAGAAGAAAATCCGACGAGATTCTTTGATGCTGTTTTCTTCGCTGGTGGTTATCAGCAGGCTATTCAGGCCATGGCTAATGGCTTTGTCGATGCAGCGGGAGTAAGCCAGTTCGCTGAGCTCCTACTAACCCCTGAGCAATTAGAGAAAGTGGACTGGATTGCAGAATCAGATTTGATCCCGTCTCATAGTGTTGTCGCGCGACAAGACTTAGACCCGGATTTACTTGCTCGCTTCACCGAGGCGATGTTGCAACTTAACGAACCTGATTACCAACATCTACTGCAATACGTATATGGGCATGACGGCTACGTAAAGGTAACCGATTCCACATACGACTCCGTCCGGGAGTTAGCCCGGAAGTACGGTTACCTTGAGTAGAAACAGCCCTGTTCAAAAACATAGTCCCATAGTCCCCGAAATAGGTCGCGACATTTCTGCCCCAGATGGAGCTCCCGTCGTATCGCTATTAGGAGGTGTTTCTGTCAATTACCCGAATAGCTCTTTTGGCATGACTCTTCCTGACCTGACTATCACGCAAGGCGAGAGGGTCGCTCTCGTCGGAACCAGTGGCTCCGGCAAAACGACCCTCTTGCGACTCATTAACGGGTGGGTACCTTTTGATCAAGGCAACCTCTATCTTTTTGGAAATCGAATAAACCCAGGTGATTTTCGTCGACGTACAATTCGTCGACGTATCGGTTTCATTTTTCAGGCATTCCACCTTGTGGAACGAGCAACAGTGTATGAAAACATATTGTGGGGACGGCTAGGTTGGCAGGGAAGCCTTAAAAGTTTACTTCTCGGGTTTAATGATCAGGATCATTTAAGGACTAATCAGGCAATCCAGGATGTCAACTTAGAACCCTACGCCCTCCAACGCGTCAGCAGCCTTTCTGGTGGCCAACAACAGAGAGTGGGGATTGCCCGAGCACTTGTTCAGGAACCTGATCTTATCCTTGCTGATGAACCAGTTAGTAATCTTGACCCAAATACAGCAGCAGAAATCATGTCTCTCCTAGAAAATGCCTGTCGGCAAAGGAATGTTACTTTGATCATGGCTTTACATCAACCCGAACTAGCTAAACTTCATGCTAATCGTATCGTCGAACTAAATGGCGGGCTCATCGTAAAAGACAGAGAAAATCACGCTCACTCAATCTCTTACCAGGCGCTAAAGGAAACCGTTGAGGTCTTTCCCGAAAAGGATATACATGAAGCCTGAGCTTGCACAAAAAATTCAAACCCATAATAGGCAACGGAAGATCCAGGTGGGCATCTTCCTAGGGATTGTTGTGACCCTTTTGGTGTTGGCTTTACCTGGAGCTGAGATTGATCTAAATAAATTATATAAAGGCCTGCCTCGAATGTCGGATTTCTTAGGCAGGATGGTCCCGCCTGACACTTCAGTAATGTCGACGGTTCTTACCTCAACCTTAGAAACTCTTCAGATCGCCTTTGTGGGAACGTTTTTCAGCGTATTATTATCCTTTCCCCTTGCCCTCTTGGTTGCCACTAACCTTTCACCACCATGGTTAGCGCAGCCACTGCGATGGCTTCTTGGTGGAATCCGCTCAGTGCCCTTGATACTGCTGGCACTATTCTTTGTCAGTACGGTTGGTTTAGGTCCATTTCCCGGTGTCCTTGCAATAACAGTTCATTCGGTTGGGATGCTCGCTAAGTTTTACGCCGAGGCATTCGAAAACGCTGATCCTGGTGTTCTAGAAGCTCTCGACAGTGCCGGATCAACACTTTTGCAACGCGTTAGGTTTGGCGTCTTCCCACAAGTGGCGCCCGATCTTATCCGCGACACTCTTTTCCGACTTGAGCTTAACTTCCGAGAATCGCTAATACTTGGTCTTGTTGGTGCTGGAGGAATCGGGTTTTACATACAGCTTTACATTCGCTCTTTCCAATACGAAAGAGTCGCTACTTTAACTATTACCCTCCTGTTGATCGTAGTTGTTGTCGAACTAGTCAGTAACAAACTCCGCCAGCATCTCCGGTAAATATTGCGGAATAAAAATAACTACTAGAGATGTTGACAGCCCAGCCACGTGAATTAGTTTTAGTCTATCCAACAGGACGGCAAGGACGGTGCAACCGATAATATTTTAGGTTTTTATGGGTAGCCTCAAGAGAAAAGAGTACATTTTCGTGGTATCCAAGGGACGGCTATCATATTCACGCTCACAAGGACACTAGGACGACTCCTATAGTAATAATTAGGGCAGCAATTATGCGGAGCACAGGCGCTTCCTCCTTCATCACAACTGCCCCTGCCACGACGCCCAACACTATACTGAACTGCCTTAGTGCCACCACGTTGCTGGTTTGATCCGTCAACTGGAAAGCCCACAACACAAAGCTATAGGCGACAAACAACAACACGGCAGCAGCCACAATCCCCCAGAAATTAACCATCTGTGGACCTGATGCTGACCCCCAACTCCCAAGCCTGACAAATGACCCCCCGTTCCTACGTTTGCTAATGACAATGAAAATTATCAACATTGGCACGTATAAAGCGGTAGTAAACGAGAATTCCCACAGGCCATAACGTAGGGCAGAAGTCAACCCACTACCAAATTCACTTT
Organism: Trueperaceae bacterium; assembly: GCA_002707365.1. Classification (NCBI taxonomy): domain Bacteria; kingdom Thermotogati; phylum Deinococcota; class Deinococci; order Trueperales; family Trueperaceae; species Trueperaceae bacterium. The sequence goes on along the minus strand of PAMQ01000014.1, from coordinate 113,474 downwards.
GGATAGCTTCAGCTGCTAGCTTATCGAATGCTGAATAGCCCACCGTGCCAAAAGCAGCAACGATTGCCCAGCCAACACCACGTCTAAACAAACGGCTCACAAAATTAAAGTCGGTATCGTCACGTGCGCTACCAACAGATAAAGAAACAACAAGGCAACCCAAAGCGACTAATCCCAAACCAAGCCAATCTATCGCACTTAGTGACAAACCTCGGGCCATATCAAAAACTCCCAGCAACAATACGGGCAAAGCCCGAGCTATTGGGTATATGACACCAAGATCACCAACACGGTATCCCACCGTGAGGCCTAAGAAATATAGTGCCTCGAAGAAGCTTGCGCCCAGTAATAAAGGCCATAAAAACGCCAGGAAGCCTTGTGAAAATATTTCGCTTCCCACTGCCACAACTAACCCTGGAACGCTTATACAAAGGAGGATTCGTAAAAACAGGGTCGGGGAAAAACTACCCTGCTTAGCGATCAAATTCCAGCTGACGTGGAAAATAGTGGATATAAGCACAATTCCGATGACTACTGGAGACACACTGTATTTTAGCGTCAATAGCGGCGCTAAATTCTCATCTTAAAGCTATCGACTTATCCTTTTCACTACGGGAGAGTTATTCAGCCCTATCTCTGGGACTTCTTCAGGAATTGCAACTACATTGACACGCCCAGTGCTAGTCGAAGATCTGTTAGATAGAGTCACATTGCCGCATTACGATACATAGTCAATAAACGTTGCAAGGCGATTTCAGTTTACTTAGATGCAAGATCGGCGTAAACACCAACCAGCCTAAATTATGGTGGATTTTCGTCACGCCCCGCTTAAAGCCTCTGCAAGGTATCCAAGTTATCTGGCCTGTGGGTGAAAAACAAATTGTCCAGCCACAGCATAATGGTCAGAAAGGTCACGCTTGGCATACAACTCTGATCTTAGTGGGAGCACATCAAAGCGACTCATTAGTGGTTGTAGATGCTTTTTAGAAATCAGCACATAATCAAGAAACTGATGACTTTCACCATCAACCAGCATATTGTTGGTTCCATCCCAGGTAACTAGACCAGAACAACTATCTATAGCCTGTGCATCGAGCAAAACCAGCATCCGTTGGAACTCGCTACCAACGTTACAATCAACATTGAAATCTCCAGCCAGGATAATTGGATCTTGACGAGAAATCATCTGGGCAGTTACAAAAGAATGGAATAACTGGAACTGGTCTTCTCGAACTTTAGCTGAGTTACCCCTAAAGTCAGATTGAGCATGAATCCCAAAAAGGTGATAGCTTCTACTTCCTTTTGCAATTTCAGCGTAGACTACCCCTTTATCAGCTAGGCAGTCCTGCATTTTGCAAATCGCACCAAAGGTCATTTCCTGTTCTTGCTCAATAGGCCAGCGGCTCACAATTACAACGCCACCGTCCTGCCGAATCAGTGTGTCTTCACGGCCAAGCACTTTTGTAGAGTAGGGATACTCTTCAGCTATTCCCGATAAAAGAACCCTCCGAGCCTCATCATCAAATAGCTCTTGAAAAACAATTGCGTCGTAGCCCGAAAGATGACCTATTAACCAATGTGCCCGGGAAACCTGGTCAGTACGAAACCAAGGCCTTGGTAGAAAGAAGGCGTTAAGGCTAAGTATGGAAAACTCGAAAGGTCGTAAGGTAGCAGGACCCTTGTGGCCAGATAGCGGAACGTTTGCATTTACAGTTGTTCCACAACTAGTTAATCCAAAGATCGCAAGGATTACTACCATGGCTAAGCCCTGGCCTTTAGGGATTATATTGCCTATGCAGAAAATAGCGTGAAACCTGTCCTTTGCAAAATCTGTAACGCCCCGAATAAAATCGGAAGTGCAGCAGTTCTTGGGGCAACGTGGTAATTGAATCTTCCGTTAATCTCGTGTACCTATCCTCACAAAAACCTTCGGTGAAATTCCTGACCCTTAGCTATACATAAACGGTTTCTTAAAGGCTTTCCGAAAGCTGCTGCTTCGATAACAAATTGATCGCCGTCGCAAGTCACAAAGTCGTCGGCAAAGCTTAGGGTTGCTGTGCCTAAAAAGTGGATGTGAATGTCGCCCGGCCGCCGAAATACCGAGTACTTAAAATGGTGGTGTTCTAGATTATCGATGGAATGAGACATGTTAGCCTCGCCAGTCAAGAAAGGTTTGGTCCACACTACCTTTCCATCTCGCACAATAGAACTGACGCCCGTTACTTTGCCTGGGAGTTGTCCGGTACGAATCTCGGGCCCGAATGAGCAGGGTCGGAGTTTAGAGTGAGCAAGATACAGATAGTTTTTCTGTTCGGTAATATGGTCCGAAAATTCATTTGCTAATGCAAAGCCGAGACAGTAGACCGTGGCATCAGGACCGATCATATATATGCCAGCAATCTCCGGTTCTTCCCCCCCATCAAGGGCAAATGATGGGGAGGCAAGTTCACCTTCCGGAGGTACCACAATTGAGCCATCTCCCTTGTAGAACCACTCGGGCTGAACTCCCACCTCACCAGGACTTGGTTTACCACCCTTGATACCCCAATTAAACATCCTCATAGAATCAGTCGTGGCAGCATCATCCTGGAAATCAGAATGCATCACATCACGTGTTGCAGCACTTCCTAGATGACTTAGGCCCGTTCCTGTTATGAGCATGTGAGCAGGGTCAACATGGTCTATCGGAGGGAGAAGATTGCTGGAATTAATCATCGCTTCATAATCTATGTAATCGTCACTTACTACTTCCTTAATAAGATCACAAAGAGACACCCCTGTCTCAATCGCGGCCCAAGCAAGATCGTAAAGTCGATCAAATCTCGTCAAATTTCTTAGTCTTTCACCTTCGACTAATGCCAATGCACGCTTGTAATTATCTTGGTACTGCACAAGGTTCATAGTGAATACTGTAAACCCTGTTGATAGGAAAAGGTTAACTTCTTGGTATTCTCTGTACATGTCCAAGGCCGATCGCATGAAGGTTTCTACCTCCATAGAGGACTACCTCAAAGCTATATGGTTGATTGCCAAGGACGCATCTGCCTCAACTAATGCCCTTGCTGAGCAACTCAATGTGGCAGCACCTTCTGTTTCATCGATGCTAGGTAAATTACAAGACCTAGGGTTCGTCGAGCACGAACCCTATCACGGAGTACGCCTCACTCCCTCTGGTTCCCGCCGAGCACTGCGACTTCTACGGGGACATCGTCTGATAGAAACATTTCTGCTTGAACACCTAGGGTACACCTGGGCTGAAGTTCACGAAGAAGCAGAACGCCTTGAGCATGCTGTAAGTGAACGCTTTACTGAACGCCTTGCCGATTTATTAGGGCATCCGACCCACGATCCACATGGTGACCCAATACCAGGGCCAGCGGGTGACTTCCCAAACACTCCTAACACCCCGCTTGCTGAACTTGAGGTTGGCCAAATCCTCGAGGTTTCTCGACTAATGACTCAGGCACCAGACGTCTTAACTTACATAGCACAACTTGGTATACACCCAGGACAACGTATTCAAGTCAGAAAAACGGAACCCATCGGGGGCCTCATTCATGTCTATTTTGGCAATCGTACAGAGATTTTATCAAAGGAGCTAGCTATGCTCATTCGTGGTCAGGTGGGTTCCTGACCCTAACCGCCTTAAACTAGATTCGACTGTATTGGCTTCCTCATTTTCCGTTTATAGGTCTCGCCTTTTCCATTGATTTGCATGGAAATTAGCTTTGCTAGAAACAGATTTTTTCATCCTAGGATGATCCTCCCAACCTCGGTTGCGAATCTCTAAATCTGACTAACTAAGAGTGGCTTCAGTGCTTTGCCTGACAATAGGTCTCAACACAAATTTCCGTCAACCGGAGCATTATCTTCTATGAGTCCCTCATTCTTTAGGTCACACCATAGTTGAGCCGGTACTTTAGTTGATCGCATTGCAAGATTTTGACTGACTTCTGATGGATTTTCAGCCCCCACGACCAGCGAGGTTACTGCCGGGTGCATGGTTACAAACCGAAGCGCCGCCACCGGAAGAGATATCCCGTGACGCTGGCATATAGAAGCGATAGCGTGAGCTCGACCCAGGAGCTCTTGGGAAGCCGCCTCGTAATTGTACGTGACTCCGGGCACGAGGTCCCGCACCAAAATTCCACTATTAAAAACACCGCCAAGTACAACTGCTATGCCTCTGGTAAGACAGTTATGAAGAAAGTCGAGGGAGGTCTGTTCCAGCAGTGTATACCGACCAGCAAGCAAGAAACAGTCAAAATCACCGTTTTTAGCGAAATCATCTAGCATCTCCCACTTATTCATCCCAGCGCCAATAGCCTTTACCACTCCTTGGCTACGTAACTCGTCTACAACTGGATAAACCTTGTCAAGAACCTGACGGTATATCGGGGTCTGGGAGGAGGGATTTGGCCAATTGGCCAAATCCGGATCATGAATGTGGAGAATGTCTAGGGCATCAGTCTTAAGTCGTTCAAGGCTTTCCTCAACACTGGCAAGTATCCCATCGCGAGTAAAATCAAATATTGTTTCTCCTCGCCTGCCTACCTTCGTTGCAAGAATGTAACTTTCGCGGGGTACGGCAGATAATGCCTGACCAACCGCAGCCTCTGATCGTCCAGTTCCCAGATTAGAGCCAGACGTGCCATAAAGCGGGGCAGTATCGAAAAGCCTAATCCCTTCTTCGTAAGCCTTTTCAATTGTAGCTACAGCTATTTTTTCACCTGATTGAACCACATGAGCAGTACCTAATCCGTACTCAGGCAGAATATCCTTAATTTTGTTTAGACGCATATCTCCCATCACTTCTCCTTACATGGTACTTCACGTGGTGCAGCAAAGCTTCACCTACAATAATACGGGCCCACGCGAAATTCTACGCACGAACAAAGATTTGCCAATATACTCTTAATGAGGTGATCGCGTTATCAATTCGGAGCGTAAACTGAAGAAGGTGCTGAAGTCGTGACTGACAAAAAAACTGTGGTGAGTGTTTCGCTTGGCTCAAGCACTCGAAACGCAACGATCGAAGCAGAGTTGTTAGGGAATAAGATCGCCATCGAACGGCGTGGGACAGACGGTGATCTGACTCGAGCCGAAGCTGAAATTCGTCAGCTTGACGGTAAAGTCGATGCAATAGGCCTAGGGGGAACTGATTTATTTGTGACTGCTGGAAAGCGGCGATACTATATTCGCGATAGCGTCCGTTTAGCCCGTAATGCGCAAAACACCCCAGTTGTTTGTGGAGCTGGACTTAAGAACACCCTTGAACGGCGAGTAGTTAAGCAACTTGATCCTGCAATGTTATGGCGCAACAAGAAGGTGCTGATGCTTTCAGGAACTGATCGGTACGGAATGGCAGAAGCCCTTACCCAAGCTGGGGCCGATATTGTGTTTGGCGACCTAATCTTTATCCTAGGCTTACCAGTCGTATTAAAGAGCCTTGGTGCTCTTCGTACCATGGCGAGCCTCTTGGGGCCTGTGGTGACTAACCTACCAATTAGCTGGCTCTATCCCACGGGTAACCGCCAAGAAACCAGTGTAATCGGTTGGCGAACAAGGTATTTCGACCAAGCCGAAGTCATTGCGGGTGACTTTTTGCTCCTGAAGCGATACGCTCCTGAAGATCTTAGTGGCAAGATAGTCCTGACTAACACAACGACAGCTGATGATGTTGCAATGCTAAGGCAACGCGGAGTCTCTAAGTTAATAACTACCACGCCCCGATATAATGGTCGGAGCCTAGCCACCAATCTCCTTGAGGCGACCTTTTTAGCCATCTCTGGCAAAACAGAACTCTCTGATCAGGAATACTTAGATCTACTAGAACAGAGTGGTTTAGGACCAGACGTTATAGATCTGACTACTTAGCATTAACGTATTGATACCCATCGCCTTTTCTTCGGAAAAGCTATGGCTAGCGCCCTCTATTTGCTGAGATAAATTACCTTCAATTAAAAGCTCCTGAGTTCTAGACTGTGACCCTTCGGAGTGACAAAAGATTTTGATATCTTCTAAAGTTTTTTGGGTTGACATTTTGCAAGCGCTATATAAACCTGTTAAGAACTTGGTTACGCATTCATCAAATTCCCAGAAACGTGTAGTGGTTATAGTGACCACTATTGCCTGTTTAGCCCTTGCTTTAGGGTTATTCGGTTATGGATTGATTCGAGAAGCCCCAAAAAGAGTTGCAGGTACCAAGTGCGCTGGTCCTGATCAGACGGTAGAGGTTGACAGTGTTGTTCAACTTGTAGGTAATCATCCGACTCGTAATAGTGGTCGGGTAGATCCCAATGGGACAACTTTAAATTACAGCTGGGAACTTTCATTTCTCAATAATCCCAACAATAGCAATACTGATTTAAAGAACCCTTCAGGTCCGGAAACCAGTTTTGTTGCAGACGTCCCTGGAACTTTTCAAGCTACTTTGTGGGTCACCAACAATGCAGAGCCCTTCATCTACTGTCGAACCCCAGATAAAGTTAAGATTCTGGTTAAGGACTAATACTTCGGTATGCGACCTGTTGATAATCATTACGTAACTGCACCCGATTAAGCCAAATAAAAAAGACCGAAACATTCACTATCGGAATACCTCCATTTTCGATCTCTAGTGTGATAGGTCTCTAATATTCACCTACTACGACGACCATCGGGCTACCATAAGCACTATGAAGATCACGCTGCTTCCTCTTATGGGCGCGTTCCACCTTCGTTACCCAAATTACAATGCTATTCATGTGCGGGACTTAGTCGCTGATTCTAAACCGGATGCCGTCCTAACAACCGCAATAGAACAAGATTTTCTCAACCGACCAGAATGGCAAGATACTCCTGAACTTGCTCTACCTCTTGCCGTTGTGCCTTGGACTTCGCGCCAGCGTATACCTTTTCACGCTGTGCCCGTTGCTTCACCCGACCCAACAGCTACTCAGGACTTCCGCAAATACATTTCGTCATTTCCAAATCTTAATGCCCGTTTGATGGAGATTGATACGACACTAAGAACCCTCAAAGAACTTCTTGAAACTTCCCTTACCCTTGAGCGCATCCAAAAAGAGGTTCTTCCGCTTTTCAGCAAACACCAAGATAGTCTCAAGAAAGAATTTGGTGACGGTCCTAGTACTGGTTGGATCGGTGAAAGAAGCAATCTGGCAGCTGAACGTATCCTTACCCTAGACGCAGAACGGGTTACAGTTCTCTCCAGTGCAGAACATCTCCCAGCTCTAGACGCTGCTATCGGCGACCGGGCTGAAAAGATTTACCTCCTAAAAACAAACTCTAACGACGAAGCCCGCGAGCGAAGTTTCCTAGATTTCGCTATGCAGGTTGACGTTCCAGAACCAGGTAACGTCATTCATAAACTTCGTGACCTTAGAGTTCCCGAGGCCCGCTATCACGAAGCAAATATATTATTTGCAAATGGTCACCTTATAGAAGCACTTGAATTGCTTGAAACAGTTAGTCACGGTGATTTCAGCCAACCTTACTTCCTTCCGGGCTACCTCCTAGCTAGACTGGGTCAGCTCCGCGACTTAACCAACAACCGAAAGGGTGCCGAAAGGGCATACCGAGGAGTGCTAGCCCTGGACTTTGCCCCTATCGAAGCACGAGAAGCCTCGAAGAAAGGTCTTTCAGTAGCCTTTTCCCTTTCTGAACCAGCTAACTGAAAATTTACTACGCATTGTCCTAACGTACTTAAGCTTTGCTTGAGTTTTTTACGAACCTACCTGTTGTTTGAGCACAATAAGGCTAACTCCGTTAGCGTTTTGCCAAGAGGCGCATGTAAACGAATTAGGGCATCCGAATCACCACGCGTCGAACCCATATTAATAATACCAATCGGCTTTCCCGCCTTACGAGCTCTGGAAACAAAACGATATCCCGAAAATACTGTCAGAGAAGTACCAACTACTAAAAGGCTTCCAGCTTGTTCCAACATCTCTAGCGCAAAATCAACTTTACCCTTTGGCACATTCTCCCCAAAAAAAACAACTTCTTGTTTTAGTAGGCCACCACACTGTAAACACCCAGGTACGTTAAAGTTATCGGTCGAGTCTTCTGCGACTTCTGCGTCTCCATCAGGATAAATATTGACCCAATCCAACTGTATATGGGGATTAAGCTTCACTAGACGCCTCTGTAGATTCACTCTGGTTTCATCAACACCGCATTTGAGGCACTTCACAAAAGACAAGTTTCCATGGAGTTCAAGCACGTTCTTACTGCCAGCAACTTGGTGGAGACCATCAACATTTTGGGTCAATATTCCCGTGATAAAGCCATCACTTTCTAGCTGGGATAATGCCTGGTGTCCACTATTGGGAACAGAAGAGCTCATGTTTTGCCACCCGAATAGGCTCCGGGCCCAGTAACGCTGGCGAACCTTCGCCTGGAGTAAAAACTCTCTGTAATAAATCTTTTTTTGCGTATTACTTACTGATTGCGTTCCACGATAATCTGGGATACCGGACTCGGTACTTATCCCTGTGCCACTCAAAACCAGAGTCTGGCTACTTTGAAGTAGATCAACAAAAGGCCTAATATTTTCCACTAGGGTGTTAGATTCCGTCGACGGTAATTCCTTCACAGTAACCAAAAATATCCCTATACCCAAATTAGCGCAAGGCTGAGGATTACGATCAGGTTGATTAGCAAATCAATATAATTTAGAAGCCAGAACCTACTGTCCCCTTTGCATAAGCATTAATACTGACCTGAAATAGTTTAAACTTTTTTAATAAGTATGCACACATGGGTTGAAAACCATGTAAAGGAGGCAATAATGAACAGAGAAACAGTTCGCTTGACCATGGCACAAGCCCTAGTAAAGTATTTGTGCAATCAGTTCATTAAAATTGATGGAGAAATCGTACCTCTATTTGCCGGTGTATTCGGAATTTTTGGTCACGGCAATGTAACTTGTTTAGGCGAAGCGCTCGAAGAAGTTAAAGATCTCCTGCCAACCTGGCGGGGGCAGAATGAGCAGTCCATGGCACTAGCCGGAATTGCATTTGCCAAAGCTAAACGACGCCGCCAAATAATGATTGCCACGTCTTCAATCGGCCCAGGTTCAACAAATATGGTGACTGCCGCGGGTGTTGCACACGCTAATCGGTTACCACTGTTGATTTTGAGCGGCGATGTTTTCGCTAATCGTAGACCCGACCCAGTACTCCAGCAAGTAGAACACTTCGGAAACCCAACTACCTCTGTTAATGATGCCTTCAGGGCAGTATCCCGCTATTGGGACCAGATCACTCATCCAGAACAAATTATTTCATCCCTGCCTAAGGCTATCGCCACAATGATTGACCCAGCCGATTGCGGCCCAGCGTTCCTCGGGCTGTGTCAGGACACTCAAGAGTTGGCCTACGATTACCCTGCAGAGTTCTTTGAAGAAACCGTGCATTCTATAACCCGGCCGCGTCCTGACCGAAAAACTTTACTTGCGGCAGCAGAAAAACTAAAAACTGCAGAGCGGCCCCTTATTATTTCTGGTGGCGGTACCCGTTACTCTCTAGCTGAGAGTGTACTTGCGGAGTTTGCCGAAGCACACAACATACCTATCGCCGAAACTGTAGCTGGAAAAGGGACGCTCGTGCACAATCATTTGATGCATATCGGTCCGATAGGCGTCACCGGTTCTAGTTCAGCAAACATTATGGCTGCTGAAGCTGATGTAGTTCTAGCTGTAGGAACGCGCCTACAGGATTTCACCACTGGATCCTGGACTGTATTTTCACATGATGCTGATTTCATCGGCGTTAACACGGCTCGCTGGGATGCATCTAAACACCGTGCTCTAGCCGTAGTCGGTGATGCCTTGGAAACCATAAAAGAGTTGGGCCAGCTGCTTGGTAATTGGCAGGCCAGCCCAAAATGGGCAGAGAAGGGTCGCAGTGAATTTGCATCATGGAACGATATTCTTGACCAACATCAAAGCCGAGAAGCCGGTTCGACAATTACTTACGCGCAAGTTATAGGTTTGGTAAACCAAAAAGTAGGAGACCGAGATCTTTTGATCACCGCTGCGGGTGGCCTACCAGGAGAGGTAGTGAAAGGCTGGAGGGTTAAGACTCCTGGAACGTTTGACTGCGAATACGGTTATTCGTGTATGGGTTACGAAATTGCGGGTGGTTGGGGGGCAGCAATGGCTGATAAAACACGTACACCAATCGTGTTGGTAGGAGACGGATCTTACCTTATGATGAACTCAGACATATATTCTTCTGTCCTCAGCGGCCACAAAATGATAATCGTGGTTTGCGACAATGAAGGTTTTGCATCGATTAACCAATTACAAAACGCAAAAGGTAGTACGTCATTTAACAACTTGCTCAAAGACTGTAAAGTCGAACGATCTCTTACGGTTGATTTTTCGGCCCACGCCAAATCAATGGGAGCCCTGTCTCGGCATTGTTCTGACCTCAATGATCTTGAAGAAGCAATGGAGTGGGCACAAACCACTGATCGTACAACCGTTGTATCAATCAAGACAGACGCATTTTCGTGGGTGCCAGGTGGTGCATCTTGGGATGTCGGTGTGCCCGAAGTAAGTAAACGAGAAGAAGTACGGAAAGCGCGTAAAGATCATGAGGAAATCCGCGCCCGACAACGTATTGGAGTGTAGGCATTAAAATAGATTGCTGGACGCTCAAGACGAGTCACTTATTCACCTAACGTAACTTGACGATGAAAAGTCAAGTCCGACAACCATGTTTCCGAAAAATCTCGAGTAAGTAATAGGCAGCAGGGCCTGCCGCAAGTTTTCAATAATTTTCCTAAGAGGAGAATAAACTTGAACCGAATAGATGGGAAATTTGCTGTAGTTACTGGTGGCACGCAGGGTCTAGGTGCGGCTATTGCCAGAAAGTTTGCTGAATTAGGGGCTAAAGGAATCGTAACGTGCGGTCGAAGTACTTCAAAGGGTACGATAATCGCGGATTCTATACAAAATGAAACTGGGTGTCTAGTTCATTTCGTAACAGCAGACCTCGCTAAAGTTACTGACTGTAGAAATGTGATAGCAGCTGCTGATAAGTACTTTGGCCGCATCGATGTCCTGATCAACGCTGCCGGATTGACAGATCGTGGGGACATACTTAGTACCAGTGAAGAACTTTTCGATCGCTTGTTCGCAGTAAACACACGAGGGCCATTCTTTCTCATGCAAGACTCCCTAAAAATCATGCTACGAGAAAAGACCGAGGGTTCTATCGTCAACATCGGATCCACATCTGCGCTGGCAGGACAACCATTTCTCTCAGCATATTGTGCCTCTAAAGGTGCCCTAGCAACTCTTACCAGGAATAGCGCCTTCGCGGTATTACGTAACAAAATTCGCATCAATCAACTAAATATTGGTTGGATGGCATCCGAAGGCGAACATCAAGTCCAAAGTCAGTTTCACGGTGCACCACCGGACTGGTTAGAAAAGGCTGGCCAAAAACAACCATTCGAACGGCTCCTTACGCCTGAGGAGGTCGCCCGTGCAGTTACGTTTCTGGCGTCAGATGATGCGGGAATGATGACTGGTGCAGTAATTAACTTTGACCAGTCTGTGTGGGGTGCGTATTCCTCTGACCCACCCACTCCTGAAACACCATTAAGCTTGTAAATTATTAGTTGATACTTACCATAAACAATTGAAGCATATGGTACGTTCTGTATTGATCATCTCAACGTAATCCGCTAACGAAAGGTATCGATCTTTAGCAATGCGACTGACCGAACGAGAACTTGACAAACTCACGATCTTTACGGCCGGCGAGGTAGCTCGGCGGCGTAAGAACAGAGGATTAAAACTCAATCATCCTGAGGCAGTAGCGTTGATCACAGCAGAGATCCTAGAGGGAATACGAGACGGACAAAGCGTAGCTGATTTGATGTCTTTCGGAACTCAAATCTTAACTCGTGATGACGTTATGGAGGGAATTCCAGAAATGATCCCCGAGATTCAGGTGGAGGGCACATTTCCGGATGGCACCAAACTCGTGACTATCCATGACCCAATCCGGTAAGGAGCCTTAATGATTCCAGGTGAGTGGCTGATCGAAGATGGTGAAATCGAACTTAATGCAGAAAAAGAGTGCCTGACTTTGAGAGTCGAAAATAGAGGTGACCGACCAGTCCAAGTTGGTTCCCACACGCATTTCTTTGAGGTTAATGCTGCCTTGTCATTTGATCGAGAATTGGCCTACGGTCACCGTTTAGATGTACCTGCCGGTACAGCATTACGCTTTGAACCCGGTGAGGGCAGGCTTATCCTGCTAGTTCCTTTTGGGGGAAACCGAATAGCTTACGGCATGAATGCTCTAGTTTCAGGGAGCCTTGCTGACAAAAAGGATGCTGCCCTCAAACTGGCTAGAGACCAAGGTTATATCGAGGAAATCAAGTGAAAATCTCGCGCTCTGCTTATGCTGGGCTTTACGGACCAACAACAGGAGATCGAATTCGCCTGGGTGATACCGAGCTCTTACTAGAAATTGAGGAGGATCACACACTTCATGGCGAGGAGGTGGTCTTCGGGGGAGGCAAAGTCATTCGTGATGGGCAGGGGCAGTCCCAGCGTACACGGGCTGAAGGCACTCCCGACTTAGTGATAACCCGTGCAATTATCATAGACCACTGGGGGATTATTAAGGCGGACGTCGGTATTCGCGATGGATGCATATGCGGCATTGGACGAGCAGGTAACCCCGACATCCAAGATGGAATCACGCCTGGCCTAGAAATAGGGCCAGGCACCGAAATACTCTCTGGAGAAGGGAAGATTCTAACTGCGGGAGGCATCGACGCACACATCCACTTTATTAGCCCACAGCAGGCCTATGAAGCTCTATACAGTGGCATAACGACCATGATTGGTGGCGGTACTGGACCTGTTGAAGGGACCAAAGCGACAACTAGTACACCAGGCGCCTGGAACCTTCATCGGATGCTCGAAGCTTGCGAGGGTTTACCCCTCAACTTTGGTTTCCTAGGAAACGGTAACGCCTCGCGCCCCGAGGCGCTGGTAGAGCAAATTGAAGCCGGAGCGCTAGGACTGAAGTTACACGAGGACTGGGGAACTACCCCCTCAGTCATCGATGTAGCACTCACAGTGGCCGACAACTATGACGTTCAGGTCGCAATCCACACAGATACTCTTAACGAGTCAGGTTTCGTAGAAAATACCCTTGCGGCGTTTAAGGGACGTACCATTCATACGTATCATAGTGAGGGTGCAGGTGGTGGCCACGCCCCGGACATCTTGAAGGCTGTAGGGGAATCTCACGTCCTTCCGTCATCAACTAATCCCACCATGCCATATACAATCAACACGCTTGAGGAGCACCTTGACATGCTGATGGTTTGTCACCATTTGAGCCGTAATGTTCCAGAAGACGTGGCATTTGCTGAATCTCGCATCCGGCCAGAAACAATGGCTGCAGAAGATGTACTCCACGATATTGGTGCCATTAGCATTATGGCTTCCGATTCCCAAGCAATGGGTCGAGTCGGTGAGGTAATTAGTCGCACCTGGCAAACAGCTCACAAGATGAAACTTGAACGCGGACCATTAACTCCAGACTCCACTAGAAACGATAATGCCCGGATCAAACGTTATTTATCAAAGTACACTATAAATCCAGCAATAGCCCATGGGATCTCCGGTGATGTTGGTTCGATAGCTGTTGGAAAACTTGCGGACTTGTGTCTCTGGCACCCAGCTTTCTTTGGGGTAAAACCTGACTTGATTCTTAAGAGTGGTTTCGTGGTTGCTTCCATTATGGGTGACCCCAATGCCTCTATTCCTACGCCAGAGCCGGTCCGTTACCGCGCCATGTTCGGTGCCCTTGGTAAATCCCCTTCAACTCTCTGTTATCACTTCGTCTCAAGCACCTCAATCGAGAAAGGATCCTTACCAAATTCGTTGACTCGACAAGCCCGCCCAGTGACTGCCACCCGGAAGCTGACGAAGGCTAACATGATTCACAATGATGCTCTCCCTGAGATTACCGTCAACCCCGATAGTTATGAAGTTACCATCGACGGGGAAAAGGTCCGAAGCAAAGCAGCCACCGAAGTAGCTCTTGCCCAACGGTACTTCCTCTTCTAACCGGACCAAGTGGGATTTCATCTATGCCTAATACCGACCAACACCCTATATTCCGCATTAGCAACCTCCCTATCAGCACCGGGGAAACATCAAACCTAAAGATTGTGGAATTGTACATGACCTCACATGAAAGACAGCGGGTTAGACGCCGAGTAGTAGCCCCAGATGGTATCAACTTGGCCCTTGAGCTCCCAACTGGGACAATGCTCCAGGTAGGACAAGTGCTGCACAAAACACAAAATTGCATCTACATCGTACAAGCAGCTACAGAAGAAGTATTGGTTATGGAACCTCGAAATCGCAAGGACGCTGCACGAATCGGTTATTTAGTCGGAAATCTTCATAGAGATATCGTCATTGAGGAGAAAAAAATCCTAACCCTTTGGGACAACGCACTAGCGCAGAGGCTAGCAAAAGAAGAAATTCCGGTGCGACAAGAACAACGAGCTTTCACTGGTAATGCCCCTGGTGAACACAGTCACTAAAAATATGGATGACCTAGCCCTAACCAAGCTCCTCCAAATTACCGATTCGCAATTTCCAATAGGCTCCTTCGCTCACTCAGTCGGGTTAGAAACCTACGCCCAAAAAGGTCTCGATGCCGTGGGTTTAGCCTCGCTCCTCGAAGCGCAGATCAAGGTGGGTTGGGGACGCCTCGACCTTGCCGCTACGGCTCTGGCTTGGCATACTGAAAACACTGCCGCTTTAGAATCGCTCTGTTCAGAATTATCTTCATGGAAGGTTATTTCTGGTCCGCGCCAATCTAGCCTTAGCCTAGGTCGGCGGCTGTTAAAGCTTGCCATCAGGCTCTTCCCCGGAATCGCAGAAGACCTGGTTCGATTAGATGCTCCTCACCAAGCAATAATTTTTGGCATCCTGGGAAAACGTCTCGGCATTGAACAACGAGCTTTAGTTCTTGCCTTCGGCCACAACACCTTACTATCATCCCTAAGTGCAGCGACACGTTGCATGTCACTCAGCCCTGAACAAGCTCAGGAGATACTTATTATGCTACAACCAAAGCTTAGTCAAGCTATTACTCGCGTTCTTGCTGATCCCAAGGCTTCCTTTTTTTCCGCAACCCCAGCAATCGACCTTCGTGCCCACCAACAAGCCTACCTTCACACTCGGTTATTTCAGTCCTAGGAAATCGACCGAATAACTTAAGGTTCGTGCCAGCAGCAATTAAACCAAGTGCCAATCCGCCTGTGTCGTTTAAGGGTGTTTTGGAACACCCTGTAGATGCTAGAAGTGTCGTCCTGGCGGGCTGTGATATCGTATCGACTGAATGAAACCATCATCGAGCACACGTCCAGTGAAGATTGGTATTGGTGGGCCAGTTGGTTCGGGCAAAACAGCCTTACTCGACACCCTATGCAAAAGACTACGAGATCAATACAGCCTTGCCGTAGTCACGAACGACATATTTACTTTTGAGGACGCTGAATTCCTGAGCCGATCCGGTGCACTGCCACTAGAGCGCATCCGAGGGGTCCAGACCGGCGGATGTCCCCACACTGCTATCCGGGAAGATACCTCGATTAATAGCGAAGCCATAGGTGATTTACAGGACAGGTTTCCTGACTTAGACATATTGTTCCTAGAATCTGGAGGCGACAATCTTGCAGCTTCCTTTAGTCCTGAATTGGTGGACGTAAGTATTTATGTTATCGATGTCTCAGGCGGAGACAAAGTACCTCGTAAGGGAGGTCCTGGCGTAACCCGCAGCGATCTACTGATCATCAATAAAATTGACCTTGCTCCTTTCGTCGGAGCAGACTTGGAGGTAATGGCACACGATGCTAGAGAACTCCGAAAGGATAGCCCTCAATATTTCAGCAACCTCAAGACGGGGGAAGGGGTAGATACAATCATTAACTGGATTACTCAAGAAGTGCTATTCGAAGAGGTCTCTAGCTGATACAACTCCACCGAACACCACAGAAAAAAGGAAGCCCTCAAGTAAAACTACATCTTAATTTCGATAAAAAGGTTGGTGGTACTTACTTGAGCAAGCAGGATTATAGTGCTCCACTAAAGGTTGTGCGGCCATTTCCATTAAAAAAAGGTGTTTTGGTACAGGTTCTTAACGTCGGCCCAGGTGTTATGGCTGAAGACAACTACGACATCCAGTTCAATGTGGGCCCCGGTGCTCACGTGGTCGTCGTGAATCAATCAGCTACTAAACTTCATAGCATGCCTGAAGGCCAAAAGGCCTCACAACGATTCCGCATCCATGTTGCTGAGGATGCCCGACTGGAACTGTACCCTGGCCTCACCATCCCTTACCCTAGAAGCGACTTTCAACAAGAAATAGAAGTTGAAATGCACCCTCAAGCAGAATTCGCAACCCTAGAACTATGGGCCATGGGCCGAGTTAGTCGAGGGGAAACTTTCCAGTTCCGCCGTCTATCCAATCGCCTCAAAGTAGCAACAATTACAGGTAGTGGTACCCCTACTCCACTCTACTCAGATGGACTCGAGTTAACTGACAAAAATGGGTCGAACATGGGTCTAACCGATGGATATCCTTATCTAGCTGCTGGGATTTGCTACAGTAATTTCCCCTGGTCAAACAAAATTATTGAAGATGAAGATATGACTCTTATATCTGGGACAGTGAATCCCAAACTCAGCTACGCTCGAGGGATTGCCCGGAATGGCATGGTTTTAAAGAATACTGCTCAGGCATGGGTAAATGATTGGCGTGAGGCCTCAGGGCTAGAATCAATCTCGTTTGAACGGTTTGGTTCCTAGGGGTAAAGATCAACACATCCTAAAGTCCGATCCAGTACTCCTCATTAGGATAATCGTTCAACAAACCCAGGACTCTATGCGATCAACAGTTGCTTGTTGATCGCATAGAGCAGAAAATTACGATACCTCAGGAAACAGATATATCACGGTTTTGACCCATGAAACAGCACCGCTCTTGTTGCCAGGGTGAGACACAGGATAAGCCGTTAGCTCAGGCCAAGTCGAAATAATTGGTCCGGTGGGGCATCCGTCTCGTCAAGAAGTCGCAACAAGTGGCTGATCATCTGTTTCTCCACTACAGGATCTTTGATTGGCCACTCCTGACCAGGGTCCTTCTCGACATCGAATAGCAATGTCTTAAATGACTTTGATTTTATGATTTCGTTTCCAGAGATTTTCATGACAGGACAGCCCTTGGTAAAATCAAATGGTGGAACTATGACTGTCTCCTGTAGTTCTTCAACAGAAAAAGGATTTCTCATGTGGGCCGGCATCAAGGTGTACTCATAAATCGGTTCATTCTTACTGATCGGAGCCCGCATGTAGACGTATCGGCCGTCCGTACAGTTGACGTACCCCCCGAAGGCACCAAATAGAGCAGCCTCTCGAACAGGCGTGTCATTCTCGAGTGTAGAGCGAAGGGGTCTGCCCTGCATCGAGGCTGGGCAGGGTACCCCGAAGTATTCAAGAAGGGTTGCCGGAAGGTCGATAATTTGGACTAGGCTTTCACGGGTTTCACCGCAACAACCACTTCGGGGATCCCATATGAATAGCGGGGTATTAGCCAAGTGGTCATACCACGGCATAACCGCCTTCCCCCACCAATCATGTTCGCCCAGAAGGAACCCGTGGTCAGTACATACAATCAGCATGGTGTCATTCCATAACTCCTGCTGATCCATGACATCAAGAACTCTTCCGAGCTGTTCGTCACACATGCTTACCAACGAGGCATACTTTAGCCGGGCGTGCTCTACTTGCTTCGGCGGCTCAGTAACACGGGAATAGGCTGGCCAATCAAATAGAAGTCCTGCGTAGTCGTGTGGGTAGAGGTCCTCGTACTTCGAGTGGGTGAAGAACGGCTCGTGAGGATCGAAGGTTTCAACCTGTAAAAACCAGTCATCCGCTTCGCTGTTCGTATCCAGGAACTCTAGGGCCAAGTCAAACACTCGGTGCTGAGATTGTTTCTCTGGAGTATCCATATAACTGCGATTAATCCAATCTTGTACTTGCATGGAGTCAGGCTCAGTAAGTTGTTTATTGAATCCACGAGGCACAACAGGTGGTGCTGGCGGATCCACGTGGGCTTTCCAAAGATCACCCTCCTGACCACGAACAAATTCGGCGCTGCTATAGCGATTGTGATAGGTCGCTCCAGCACCATCCTCCCAATAGTGATGATGGTCAGTAATAAGGTGACTGTAAACACCCCGGTCATTTAAAATAGCTGGCGCCGAGTCATCAAAAGGCTCAAGTGGGCCCCAGCTTCGATGGAGAAAATTGTAGCGTCCCGTATGAAGTTCCCGCCGGGCTGGCATACACGGCATACTGCCAACATAAGATCGATTAAAGGTAATTGCTCTTTGCGCTAATCGCTCAAAGTTCGGCGCATGAATCCAATCGCACCCGTAAGGTGGCAACATATGTCGATTGAGCGAATCGAACATCACCATGATGGCCTTCATGATTTTTCACCTCAACTCCCTTTTGACAGACACCCTGTTGCTACTACAGATACTGTTAGCTGAGCAGATATATGACGGCGAACAACACGGTCACTCCAATCGTAACCCCTAATATGCCTGCTATAGCTAGGTCAGTGCTTGGCAAACCTGAAAAAACCTTTCACCAGATAAATCATTATCTCAAAGCCTTACAAAATATTATTAATATGCAAAGAACTAACCATAAATTAAATCTCCACCTAGTTTTTTGGTCTGTTGCGCCGAAAACCTAAGTATGATGTTGACCTTGTAGCAGTCATTTAATGTTGATCAGGACCGGTATTGAGGGTAACCTTAGGCAGTTGCATGACCACTTGTAATATCTACTGTTTCTTTCCGATTCGCTTGTAAGCATGTAACAATACCAGCGATTGGCGTCCTAGCGTTCGCGGTCGCCGTAAAAACTAAATAATAGATTCTTTCTGGAGGTCTGGGATGAAAGTCGTAATTACAGGAGGAGCTGGTTTTGTTGGATTGAGATTGGCTCGCCACCTTTTAAACCGCGGGACTCTAATTGGACCCTCTGGAAATCAGGAACCGATAGAAAGATTATTGTTGTTTGATCAAACAGTACCGGAATTTCGGCCAGACGGCCTTGATAATCGAGTTGAATTCATTTCTGGCGACATAAGCGACCGCGAAACAGTATTCAACCTAATAAACCAAAAAGACATTTCTGTCTTCCACCTAGCCTCGGTCGTAAGTGGTGGTGGTGAGAAAGACTTCGACCTGGCAATTCGCGTCAACCTACACGGGGCCCTGCATATATTCGAGGCACTCCGAGCTCAAGAAGGCAGCCCACGCTTAGTATTCGCTAGCTCGATCGCAGTTTTCGGTGGTGACACCATGCCGTCAATTGTTAGCGACAACACCAAACAAACACCCCAGACCACATATGGCGTAACAAAATCTATCTGTGAACTTTTAATCAACGACTATTCCAGGAAGGGATTTTTTGATGGTAGAACAGCTAGGCTTCCTACTGTCATTGTCCGACCAGGGAAGCCAAATGCAGCTGCATCTAGTTTTGTAAGTGGTGTCTTTCGTGAACCTCTCGCGGGACTAGACTTCGTATTACCTGTGGCTCCAGAAACAATCATGCCAGTGTTGGGATACCGATCTATTGTTGATGGGATCATAGCTCTACACGAAGTGCCTGGCGACAGCCTAGGTACAGATAGGGCGATCGGCTTACCGAGCCTCACAGTAACGGCCCAAGATATGATTGACGCCTTAAACCGTACAGCTGGTCATAGACGCCTAGGGAAGATCTCGGTACAACCTGACCCCTTCATAGAAGCTATCTGTGCTGGGTGGGCCCAGGACGCGGCGTTCGACCGAGCTATTGGTCTAGAACTACCTCGGGAGTCCACTCTTGATGAAATAGTCCAATACTATATTGAAGACTATCTAGATGACTAATCATTAATACGACTTGACCTTAATCTTTCATTAAACTGTGGTGAATCGCCTTGGTACGTAACAGATCTAATTGCAACCTTCGATAGCATGTCATTACGGCAAAAATGTTAACTTCAGTATCCAATGGAACCTACTCCGCACTGTGAAAGTACTAGCGCACTCTTGCGTTCACCGCAAAGATTTTCTATAGTACGTTCCGAACACCCTAGGGAGGAACTGCGGCATGCCCCATATTATTGCTGAACCCTGCATAGGCACTAAGGACTCGTCGTGTGTTGACGTCTGCCCCGTTGAATGCATATATGAGACCGACGAAATGTTCTATATTCATCCGGAAGAGTGTATTGATTGCGGAGCCTGTATTCCTGCCTGCCCGGTCGAAGCGATTTTCCTAGAAGAGGATGTACCAGCCGAGTGGGAGCCTTACATAGCGAAGAACTATCAACTTTCTGGGTTGTAATAACTAGCTTAAGGCTCTCACTCAAGAGCTGACCCAACCTGCTCTACTACACCGACGTTAATATAGCCAGGACAAAAGGGTGCCAAACCAAATAGGACCAATGCGTACCTTCTTCAGAATCACCCTTTAAGCAAATACTCTCCCGCCAGTACTGATTAAACTCTTCCCACTACCTACCAAGAAGCCCTTATCGGGAAGCGCTGAAACCTTTTCCAAAATCCAGGAACCCGCTTCTTTTTTTCCAGTAAAAACTATACTTTTCGATTCCACCGTACTCACTCCCGCCGTTGTGATTTGAACACAATGCCCAATGTTTATCCAGCCAAGGATCGAACATTTCCCCTGCTTAATACAAATATTTGGTCCCGACCTATAACCAATCAACCAAATAAGAATAGAAACCCAAAACTGCCGATCACGAATACGTTTACCGTAATCTCTATGCAAAAATAAAGGTTCTATGAAGCTAATCCTCACAGATAAACCGACTTAATCAACTACTCTCGAAATGTGAATAGACGTTGGATGACAATCCTCAGCCTGCCCATTACCTGCGCTCTAACAGCTTGCGAACTAGCAGTAATGGTTGATCCTCAATCAGAGGTCTCTATTACGCACGCCACCTACGTGACGAACCACCAACTCGACGCTGATAGCGACGGTAATATCGAATCCGTAATCTGTGACGATCGTGTCACGGAGCTCACGTACAACTTTAATTATACCGGAAGGCTACACCGTTGGGACTCTTTCCTCGAAGGTGTCCTTTCGGGACAAATTCGCGGAGAAGCCACCTTTTATCCAGACGCGCCCCATGTACATTACTCTCCGGAAAACGTGGAGGTGACTTACACAATTCTTCCTACAGCTGCTCCTCTGGTGGTAGCAGGCACTACCGATATTGCCATCAACCCCACCCCAAGCGTAATTGGCTATACCCAGCTCAAAGTGCGAATTAACGGTCACTACTCAGCAATAAGATTAACGTCAGAGGAAATCCCTGTAGTCACAAGCTGTTAGTATTTCTACCCAACAATCGGTTTTAGTAAGATTTATTAGTAAACATAGCCAGCCGTTCACTAGACAAATACTCTGACTAGATATGCACCTGGCTAACGTAAACCGATTGAGGCCAAAATTCTCGCTTGGCGCTCAGTCTTTAGTTTTTAACCTTATTAGTGGTCTTGGCAGGTAGCTAGTAGCCGCCCCCACCACCCGGTGCGGCGTTCGTGACCGTCACTTGGGTTGCCTGTAGACCCTTCTGGCCCTGCTCGACCTCAAATGTGACTTCGTCACCTTCGTTTAGGTTGCGATATCCATCGCCCTGAATCGAAGAAAAGTGTACGAAGACGTCGTTGCCACCATCATCCTGTTCGATGAATCCGTAGCCTTTTTCACTGCTAAACCATTTGACCTTACCTGTTGCCATCTTTCTGCTTCCTAACCGATCGACCTAAGGCGATCGCAATTAATTCCGGGCATACACCCGGGTCACAAAAAAGCCAAATAGACTTTATTGGAACGTGAGCAGTGTACGTGATCTAGACAGTTAATTCAAGCCTCAGGTGCATCAGTAGGTAAACTTTTACTTCAGAAAACCTAACATGCGTGATGAGAATAAGCCTTAATCAAGGCAAATCACATATCATCTCAGAAACGATACGTCGGCTAATGAACACTATGGGAATAGCTCTGCACGCTATTGTAATAACGTGTCAAAAGATAAGCTGAATTGGGGAATTATTGGTGCCGGATCCATTGCTCGCGTTTTTTGTAATGCCCTGCAGTTTTCTCGGACAGGGCGTTTAGCAGCTATCGCGAGCCAGACTCCAGGCAAAGCCGACCTTTTAGGTGATTTGTTTGGGTGCACCACTCGCTACGACTCTTACAACGATCTGTTGGCAGATAATGAGATCGATGTAGTTTATATTTCGACTATCCATGCTGCTCACACTGAAGTGGTCGTTGCTGCGGCTCAAGCGGGTAAACACATACTTGTAGAAAAACCAATAGGCATGAACGCTGAACAAGCAGAAACCATGATCAATGCGGCAAACAAGAATGATGTGTTCCTTATGGAAGCATTCATGTATCGTTGTCACCCACAGATAAACCGCCTTATAGACCTTATTGCGTCCGGCACTATTGGTGAGGTACTTATGGTGCGTTCTGCTTTTAGTTTCAATCTGCCATTCGATTCGAAATCATGGCTTTTCGATAAGGCATTAGGTGGCGGTGGAATCCTCAATGTAGGCTGTTACCCCACTTCGATGACCAGGCTTATAGCTGGTTCAGCAGCAGGTAAACCCTTTCTTAATCCGATTGAGGTTAAGGCATCTGGCAAAATCGGGGCGACAGGGGTAGATTTATATGCAGTTGGTGCCTTAAAGTTCGAAAATGGTTTGGTGGCAGAAATCGTTGCTGGCATGGGGTGCCATGTGCCGTCCAGTACAGTTATTTACGGGTCTGAAGGGATACTGTCTTTGGAGGATCCTTGGTTACCTTCAACTCCTTGCCGCACAGCAGAGATTGCGTTGCCGATTGAAACGGTATTTCCCCCTTCGTATATTTTTATTCAAAGGCCTGATGGGTCAAGGCCAACGCGAATCGAGATTGAGGCTGATCGGGATCTGTTTAGTTATGAGGCAGACACAGTAGCCAAATGCCTTGATGCACGGCAAGCATCCGCCATGTCTTGGGATGACACGTTAGGAAACATTAGAGTTTTAGATAGTTGGTTAGCAGAGGTAGGCGTTACGTAACTAATTGAATGACTATCACAAATCTAGATCAATTTAGGATCGCGTCAAGTTCAAGTAGGTACATCTACCGCCCAGAATCACCATGAGACGAGTCGATCTCAACCTTTTTACCGTCGAGACAAAAACCCGGGTGGTCGGAACAGGACTATTTGGGCAATACTGATTAGTGATTCTTTAGGCAGCCAGGAGATATTATTTGGAGGTACCGATGATCATTACAGAACCCAAAGGCGTCGCAATTGTCACTGGAGCCAGTCGGGGCATAGGCCGACAAATAGCCATTTCTCTTACAGCAGCCAAGTACCAGGTAGCGGCTTTAGCGCGAAGCGAAATTGACCTTTTTGAAACGATTAGGCTAACTGAAAAGGTGGGGCCGCCCGCCGTTCCTTTCCTCGCAGAAGTTACTAACGAAGAGCAGGTTTCGCGTACAGTTTCGGAAATCGAGGAAGCTATGGGTCCTGTTAATCTTCTGGTAAACAACGCTGGAGTTATGGGTCCGACCGGTCTCATTTGGGACACTAGTTTTGATTCTGATGAATGGTGGGAATGTCTTAATATTAATATCCGTGGACCATTCCTATTCTCCAAAGCGGTTCTCAATGGCATGGTCGAGCGGGGCCAAGGAAGAATTATTAATTTAAGTAGTGCTGCTGCACTTCAAGCCCGCCCATGGATGTCTGTATACGGACTTAGCAAGACAGCCATCACCCGCTTTAGCGAAGCTCTTGCGATGGAAGTTGAACCACATGGGATTACCGTGTTCTCAATTGATCCTGGTCTTGTGCATACAGCAATGCCGCAAGGCTTAGTTAAATCGGGTGCAGACGATAAATGGCTCGACGGGGCCTTTGCTGAGCAACTTAGAAAGGGAGCAAATCCCCCCCAACGAGCTGCAGAATTGACGGTAAAGCTAGCGTCAGGCAAAGCGGATGCATTGAGCGGTTGCCATCTCTCCATTAGAGACGATATCGAAGAGCTAGTAAAAAGGTCAAAAGAAATCTCTGACAAGGGTCTTTACCGTTTGGGCCTAGACCGCCTCAAATAAAATACACTTGAGGTGCACCAGGCCACTTGTTTCTAGCATTCGAGTTGACTCGAAGTATGATTACAACTCTTTGGGGAGGAACTTCAATGAATCCAGAGCGCCCACTAAACACAATTTCAACTCGAAAAGGCAATAATTTCCCGTGGGTTGTCTACGAAAACACGAAGGGCGATGACAACGGGAAACACATTGTCCTAATTGCTGGGGATGAAGAATACCGGTCAGAAGAAGCTCTTCCTATGCTAGGTAAAGTACTCGCGGAGCATCACGGATTCCGGTGCACAGTGTTGTTTTCTATTAACCGTGACACTGGAACCATTGATCCTGCAGAGCAGACCCATATTCCAGGGCTTTCTAACGTGGCTGATGCAGATCTCTTGGTCCTTTTACTACGCTTTCGCGAACTTCCTGACTCTGATATGAAGTATATTGCTGATCACGTTGATGCTGGTAAACCGATCATTGGTATCCGCACATCTACACACGCATTCAGATACGAGCGCAATCTCAACAGTCCCTATGAAAAATACAGTATGGATAGTAAGGTCTGGCCTGGAGGTTTTGGCAGGCAGATATTGGGCGAAACCTGGGTTTCCCATCACGGCCATCATGCCCACGAAGCAACACGTGGTATTCCTAACCAGGATGTTTTAGACCATCCAATTTTACGGGGTGTTCATGATGTGTTTGGGCCAAGTGACGTCTACGGCATTAGTGAATTACCAGATGACGCCACTGTCCTCCTTTGGGGGCAAGTGCTTTCAGGAATGGCCCCTAATTCTGCACCAATCCAGGGCAGTAAGAACGAACCCATGATGCCGATAGCGTGGACGCGTGAAATCAATTGTGCGGGGAAAGAAGAAAAGATGCGTGTCATTTGCTCGACGATAGGTGCAGCGATCGATTTGCAAAGTGTGGACTTACGGCGCATGCTCGTGAACGCCTGCTACTGGTGTTTACGATTAGAAAATGCCATACCGGCACAAAGTCAGGTTGATACCGTGGGTAAGTACGAGCCTTCATTTTTCGGTTTCGGTGCCTTTCAAAAGGGTATTAAGCCGGAGGCTCATCAATCAGAGTGACTTTTCCGGAAATCCTCGTCGCGGGACCCGTGAAAGACCATTTCACATCCCACATTCTGTCTGTGTGAAATTACAAGTAACTATTCCTTCTGTCCGAGCCTACCTTTGTCAGGTTGTCGATTAAACTCAGGCGGCTCAACAGTACCCCGGTAATCAGGGATCACTGGTTGGACCTTATCCAGAGCCTCAACTGGCCAACCCGAATGATCTTTATGAAAAGCGTGATGGATCCAACTTTGGGTTTCCTCTGCTAAGTCCTCGAATAGCGGATGAAACCATATGGTGATCACAGTTCGATTTTCGTGCGTCAAGTTGGCGTGAGTAGCATGGAAGAGTCGGGCATCACCGATGACCAAATCACCAGCTTTAATAGGCACGTCAACCTCATCAGGGTAATCAGCGAAGCGTGGGTCGTTCATGTCATCGCCCCGATTTATGTCGGGCGTATGAGCCGTACCCGTCCCGTGTAGGGAGTGCCACTTCCGGTGAGTACCTGGGATAAGGCGCAAGCAACCATTGTTACGGGTCGTATCATCCAGGTAATACATCAGGAAAATCATAGGGGAATAGTCGCTGTAAGCGCGTGGATCGTCCCACCACATGCAGTCCTGATGCCAGTAGAGCCTCGGACTTGGCCCTGGCTTGCTAATTATCACGGCTTTCCAAAATTTACTACCCCCAAAACCCATAGCCTCTAGAGCGGCCAGTGCCTTGGGATTACCAACTAAATCTGCTAGACCAGGATGTTTATTCGAATTAATGAGAGTCCCTGGGGTACGGGTTGCTTCAAGCTGTTCTGACGATAGCGCCGCTACTGCCTCCATAGAAACTTCCCGAGTAAGCTTGAGAATATCTGGATCTAACATATCCTTCAAAACACAAAAGCCATTCTCAATCAATTCACTTGCTTTTTCCTCTAAATTGTGTTCGAAACCTACCTGGGTTTTTGTCATGATCCTCCTGATTCTCTAGCCACATCATACGCTGTTAATCCTATCTAATTCTAATTAGAACCTTTGTTACGGAATAGCCATTAGTAGCAAAGTACTACAACGGATTTTGACTCGACCTGTTCAAAATGCATAAAGGATCTGAGTATGTTCCCAATCACTAAATTTAAGCCGTCAAAACCGCTGAGTTTAAGCCATTAGCGCCATATATCAGGTATGGTACTCTCGAATCGCTTTTGCAATGGAACATGATCGGGCTTTGAGAATCATCCATTAAAGTCACGTCTTGTTTATTTGGCAAGAAAGCTATCTAGAATGGATCATTACATTGACTAAGGAAAAGATTATCCTAGATACGGACATCGGTACTGACATAGATGATGCGCTGGCTTTGGCCTACTTGCTGAGTCATCCCCGTTGCGAACTTGTGGGAATAACTACGGTGACAGGTCAAGCTGATGTCAGAGCAAAACTAGCAAGCGCTATATGTCATGTTGCGGGTATGGATGACATCCCCATTTTTCCCGGTGCTGAAGATTGCATTCTGATCGAGCAACGCGAAAAATATGTGCCACAAGCGACAGTCTTATCGCAGTGGAATCATGGCCACAACTTTCCCAAGCACGAAGCGATTACATTCATGAGGCAAATGATTCGGGAGAACCCAGGCGAAATCACCCTTTTGGGCATTGCTCCAATGGGCAACATCGCTCGACTATTCTTGCTTGACCCAGAAATCCCGTCGCTCTTGAAGGGACTCTATCTCATGGGTGGCAAATTCTCTCAATGGGAGTTTCGGCCATGGATTAACTATGCAGAGACAAAAGAGCAAAACCAGTCCGCATTTGAACCTCCATATCCCAAGATAATCGTCGACGGGGGTACCCTTGAGATGAATGCCGTCATCGACCCCTTCGCAACGGGAATTGTGTATCAGCAAAAGGTCACCGTTCATCGCTCAGTCGGCATTGATATGACCCAACGCGTTAAACTCACAACACGCGAACTAAGAGAACGCAGTGGAAATCACGAAATCCTCCGGCCGGTTTTAGACATGGCCGAGGTCAATTTCGGAGAACGCAGCACCATTATTTTTCATGACCCTCTGGCAGCGGTTTGCATTTTCAATGCGGATATTTGTGGATTCACACGTGGCAATGTAGAAGTAGAATTAGAAAGCAATAGACTGAGGGGACATACTTCTTTTGACGAAGATCCGGAAGGGCAACATGAGGTAGCATCCAGCGTAAGCCCCGAACGGTTTTTCGAGGAATACTTCTCCACATTTAACTAAACGTACCGGCCGCTCACATCATGAACATGGGGGCTTCGCTCAATTAAGCAGACAAGGACGCAAGGGAGATCCTCGACATGAAGTCGAGGATCTCCCTTGCGTCACCAACGCTTTTCCTTGTGGTGGAGCCGAGGGGATTCGAACCCCTGACCTCCTGAATGCCATTCAGGCGCGCTCCCAACTGCGCCACGGCCCCGCAACGGGAATATAGACCCCCGGTACTACTGAATCTAAAACAATCTAAGCGGCCCCTTGAGCTTATCTCAAGAAGTTATTCTTCCGCTAACGCTTCACCAGCTTCAGAATTAACATCTTCTGGTTCAGCCGCAACAGGTTTTTCAGCGACTGAATCTCCACTGCGCGAGACTCGAATGGCAGCGCGATCCGCTTCTTGACGGCCAACATCGGTACGAAGCCGAGCCTTCTTACCCCGTAATTCCCGAAGATAATAGAGTTTTGAACGACGAGTACGGCCACGACGGATGATCGAAATCTTGTCAATAAGGGGGGAATGTAAAGGAAAAACTCGTTCTACCCCCTCGCCGAAAGACACCTTTCGGATGGTGACGGTGGCACGTGCACCTTTACCATTCTTTTTCGCAATTACTATACCTTCAAAAGCCTGAATTCGGCTGCGTGAACCCTCAACAACCTTATAGTCCACACGAACAGTATCACCGGAATCAAATTGTGGAACATCTGAACGCAACGAAGGTTGTTCAATTGAGCGCAAAATAGCGCCTTTGTTGTACCTCATGTCTATGTCTCCTGTAATAGCCCAGCAAAACGTAGTTCAAAGGGTGGTTCCTTTGAGCGGGCAACCTCGCAATCTTAGCGCACCGACTTGGAGTTTGCAAGACTCCTGTATGGGCGAATTACACTCCCGATGCGCCAGCCGAAAAATTCCGGGTAAACCCTCGAAGATTCCTATTTTGCCCAAAGTAGTTTATTACCTAAACCACTCAGCAATTATCAACCCCTATTGATTAAAGAAGCTAGTCAAAATTTGGGAACAGGTTAATTGGTACTCCTCTAGTTAGTTTCAACTAACCTTGCATTAAATCCGAGAGCACGCCGAGTATCTATCTGAATAGGTGCTACCTCAACACGACCTTTACCCAAAACTATAGAAGCTTCTTGATTAATAGCTTCTGTTAGATCAGGCACTAAACCCAACTGACGGGCGAAAAGTCGGTCCTGAAACCATAGGCTTAACTCGTTAGAATTTATTGTTAGGTTCAGTTCTTTAGCTGTTTTGACAAGCCAGTTAAGAACAATCCGGATACGCGAGCTCAATGCATCACTCTGGCCATTATTTTTCTCCTGCCAGTTGCGCTTGCGGATATACGCAAGGCCCGGACGCCCGTCGCCGTGATCAATTACTATGTCTGCTTCGTGACCAACAAGCATCACACTTGGCCCATTAGGTACGTGACGGTAATCTGCGATATCAACCATCAAATGGCCTTCGAGCGTACGGTCACTGATCCAGCGATTAAAAATAGGAATGACTGATTCTGGATCAACTGGATTTTGGAAAAATGCCTTAGCTTTTATTCGGTGCGGAAGGTAGTCTTGCCCAATCTCGCCCGATACAGTTAGATCAGCTTTTTGATTCACAATTGCAACCTGGGTGTGGCCACCTCAGCGATGCGAGCTTCACAAGCATGAGCTGCCTCTATAAAAAGGTTAGCTTCCTCAACCAGCCGTTTGGCGGAGTCTGAATTGGTCTCGTCTTGATTTTCATGTCGCCGGAACAAGTACTGGGCGAACTTACCCTTTGCGTATCTATCAAAAAACAGCTCAGTATCATAGAAGCGATCTCGAAATTCGGAAACTACATTATCTGGCTCATCTCCCACATCGAGGTTCTGAGCAAGCACCAGAGCTTTCGCAGCTTGAATCATTGCCTTGTAGGCTTTATCATCGGCCTCTACAAATTGGCCTTCGTCTAGAGCAATTAGTGCATCAAAAGCAGTACCTTCAGCTTGAGCAATAGTAATGGCGAAAAGCGAGACTACTTCTCCGGCACACTCTCCTACCCCAAGGTCTCCTAAAGTAAACTCCCGTGGATCGCCCCAATCTCTGAAATACTCAGGGTCCTCCTCGAACGTTGGTACCTCAGTGAACGGTTCTAGCATGGCCTTAACTTCAACTTTACCCAGCCGGGTCACCCAGTCCTGGAATGACTCGTCAACATTTCTTTCTACTGCGTAGCGATTAGTAATACTGTCAAGAGCACTCGGAACCGCCCTTGACGGAATCGCACCGACGGCCAATCCGTAAGCTCCTGCATTCTCCTTCCACTTTCCACCAAGTACAACCTGGAAATGGGGAACTAGACGACCCTGCCGACGGCGGCTGTTCCCAAAGAAACCAATATCAGCTACGTGATGTTGACCACAAGAGTTGAAACAACCACTGATCTTAATTCTCAAGTCCTTGACCGCTTGATCTAAGCTAGCGTTTTGAGTAGCAAGACGAGTACGAAGCTCAGCTGCGAGTCCTCTAGAAGCAGCGATACCTAACTTGCAAGTATCAGTACCAGGACAGGATGTTATGTCAACTATAGTTCCGGCCCCAGGAGTTGCCAAGCCAATCTCACTTAACTCCTGGTATAGGGACACCAAGTCTCCTTCAGGCACCCATCGAAGAACAATATTTTGCTCCACCGTGGTCCGCATTGCATCAGGGGTGTAGTTACGGGCGACATCTGCAAGCTGCCAGGCCTGCTCCGAAGTTAAATCTCCAAGCGGAAGGTTGATTGTCACTACTGCGTAGCCATCCTGGCGCTGACGGTAAACGTTTGTCGCGAACCACGACTTAAAACCGTCCGGATGTGGACCTTCAGCCAGATCACTAGGGCTTCTGTTAGGGCTCTCATCAAAAGCGTTTAAATTACTGAGGTAATTAGTCCAAGACGGGTCATGAGGGAGGGCTTTTCGCTCCTCCTCAACGAGTCGGCAAAATTCCTCAATCCCGAGTTTAGCCACTAAAAATTTTATCCGCGCCCGATTACGATTCTTTTTCTCACCAAGACGAGCAAATACCCGGCATATAGCCTGGGTTAAAGGTAGAAACTCCTCTTCAGGAACAAAATCAGCAAGGATTTTAGCGTTATGCGTAACGGTACCAAGCCCACCCCCTACGTAAAACCTAAACCCCCGTTTAGGTTTTCCCTCAACCTCACGAATCTGTGCCAAGTAACCAATGTCATGCATCTTGACTAAACCACAAGCCTCGTGCTCACAACCAGAGAAGGCAGGCTTGAATTTACGGCCGAAATCCTGAACATCGTCGTGACCCAATAGAAACTCAAACAAGGCATTAGCGTAAGGTGTGGTGTCAAAAGTCTCAGAGTGACAAACACCGGCTAGAGGACATGCCGTGACATTACGAACTGAATTACCACAAGCTTCACGCGTCGTTATGCCAACACTGGCAAGTCGCCGCATTAAATCCGGGGTGTCCTCAATATGAACAAAGTGAAGTTGTATGTCCTGGCGGGTAGTAACGTGTAAAATCTCGTCAGAATATTCTTCTGCTAACTCCGCCAAAACATCAAGCTGTTCAGGGTTTAGTCCGCCGAACGGCACCTTAATACGTTGCATTCCCGGTGCATGCCATTCAGTCTCAGGGCCTTTAGTGGGAGCTTCGGAAAATTCAAGTTGCCGTGTCAGAGATCCATCATGACGATGACCGTTATCATAGCGCTGGCCGTAAGCCCCTCTACGTAATCGGGTTTCAGCAAATACCTTCTCGTCAAAACGATCCTGACGCCGAAGTTCCATTTGCCCCTCAAAGAGATCTATCTCTTCGGACCAATCTAAAGGCATACGATCCTTAAGTACATCTTTCCATGTCGTCATGATTCACGACCTCCGACTTGAATAACGGCGAAGCGACCAAATTCTCCGCCAAAAGGGATCTTTCGACTAATTCGGTTAATTATATTGCATTTTTTCCTTATCAGTTATGTCTTACTTTGCCAAAGGCCACATTCAGTCTTCTTCATCCCAGGCCATCGTCCCGTCCGCGGATGCTCTCCTGACCTTACAGCCCGAGTGCAGGGAGCACAGCCTATGCTTAAGAATCCTTGATCGTAAAGCGGGTTCAACGGGAGTTCGCGAACCTTGGCATACGACTCGAGTGCCGCACGGTCCCAATGAATTAATGGATTTATAGAATCTCTATCAGGACCAGTTTCAATAAAATCAAGCGAAGCTCTAGTGTTGCTTTGGTCTCGACTTCTACCACTCAAAAGGGCCGTGGGCTTCTTACGATCCATGTACTCTATTACTGGATTTACTTTCCTAAGACGGCAACATTGGTCTGGATCAGTCGCAAACATTCGGTCATCGGGCCGGTTTGCTTGTAGTGTCACGAATTGAAGATCCGGGTAACGCGCCGCAACCCTATCACGTGTAGCAAGGGTCTCAGGAAAATGGTAGCCGGTATCCCCAAAAACTACTTCACCCGAGTAACCCGCATCGACAGCGAGGTCTATCAAAACAATTCCATTTAGGTTAAACCCACTAGTCATCGTGAGGCCATGCCGGCCATACCGAGCTAATGCCCATGCAATAACAGCCTGCGGGTGGGTTCGTTCCCCCCATTGCGGAACTTCCTGGCCTGTGGAGCCTTTCGTCAAATAAGACATTGGGTTAGTAGTTTGTTCTTCTAACAACTTTCCGTCTCCAATTTCCACTTTTGCATCAAACTCTCCGCCGGACTTCGCACCATTAACACTATAGTAGTTTACAAAAAGAGTCAAGTATAGTCAAATGCTTAATCAATTAGTCGCAAAGCGTGTATTTAGCCCTTGGTGGCACACATTTCATCAAGTCCCAAATTATGTTGGTGATCTATGTAAACTACACTATTGTTTACTGTTTTTATCGATAAGTCGCTTTTGATTGAGTTTGACTTTTCCTCCTTATTAAAGCTATAAGGTACCGTAGATGAGTAAAGCCGCGCAGCCAACTATTAGTTATCCGATTGTCCTATCAAACTTGGCGGCGATTCGCTGTGTGGTGATAGGCGGGGGTAAAATTGCTGAGCGTAAGGTGCTAGGTCTACTCGAGGGAGGCGCTAAGCCTCTAGTAGTTAGCCCTAACTTGACTACTCAACTAGACAAATGGAGTGCTGTGGGGAAGATACACCATAAACGAAGAAGTTACCGGGTTGGCGATCTCGATGGTGCTTTTCTCGCAATTACTGCGAGCTCTGATTCTGAAGTGGATAGTAGGGTCGCCCTTGAAGCAAAGCAATTGGGAATACTCATCAACGTAGCTTCTTCCAAACGCAAGGGTAATTTCCAAACACCTGCCACTGCACGGCATGGAAATTTACATGTAAGCGTCTCGACTAGTGGAACTAACCCTAGCCTCGCTATGCATATGTTAGACGAACTCGGAAAGCATTGGACACCACGCTACTCTCGCATCGTTAGTATCACAGAACCCCTGCGGGGTGATCTTCAAAAGCTCGGCGGCCATCTCCGACGTCGATTCTGGAAGGAAGTAACTGATCCCCAAACAATGGACGAGCTTTTCCACCTATCGATTGATAACGCCCAAACACGTCTGCGCGAAATTATCCTCAAATTGAGGAAAAATGGCCCAACTTGGGAAGCCCACGAAGTGAACTGTGGCTAAGGAAACCTCATCGGATCAACTACCAATAGATCTTATGGGTCTTGTCTCTCTTGTGGGCGCGGGACCCGGAGATCCTGAGCTAATAACCATGAAAGGGCTTCGGCGACTACATGAAGCAGATCTCGTTGCTTACGACCGACTAGTAAATCCTATTCTGTTGCGAGAGTGTAATCCAAAGGCAAAACTGATTTATGTTGGTAAACACGACCCAAATCGACCAAACCAATCACAAGAAGGAATTAACCAGTTGCTGATTGACGCTGCTCGAACCGGCAAGAACGTTGTTCGCCTGAAGGGTGGCGACCCATTCATATTTGGCCGTGGTGGCGAAGAGGCTTCAGCTCTCTGTAAAGCTGGAATCCCTTTCGAAGTGGTTCCAGGAATAAGTTCAGCTGTGGCTGTCCCAGCCTATGCAGGCATACCCTTGACCCATCGTGACTTCTCTTCTTCGATAGCCATCGTCACAGGACACGAGGCAGAAAATACCCAAGGGGCACAACGGAATGTTGACTGGTCAGCTCTCGCAACAGCTACAGACACCCTGGTGGTCCTGATGGGAGTGAAAAAACTAGAATTCATTATTACTCAACTTATCCAGCATGGCCGATCTGTGCAAGAACCAGCTGCCCTAATCAGTTGGGGGACAACGAGTGAACAGAGGACTGTGGTCGCGACGCTAGAAACCATAGCTTTAGAAGCCCGTAAGGCAGAATTAGCTAACCCTGCAACCCTAGTAATAGGCCAGGTGGTATCCCTGCACCCAACTCTCGACTGGTTCATTCACGATAAGCGGATGTCCATTATTGGGGCAACCAGGGCAACGACACCTTAAGGCGCTAATGGACGCAACGCTACTAGCTGGCCATGGGAGCCTTATTACGGCATCCGGAGAAGCAATGGTGCGCCTCGCTGACATCCTTAGGGAAGAGGGAACCTCCCCTATTGTTGAAGCAGGGTTCATCAACTATTCGCGTCCAACCTTCGCCGAAGCAGTTGCAAAGTGTGCTCACCTCGGAGCTACTAGAATAATTGTCCAACCTTATTTGCTTATTGACGGATACTTTAGCCAAACACTAATCCCCCGTCTAATAAAAGAAGCGGTTTCCACAAGGCCTGGCCTTAAATTCCTAATCACAGGCGCCCTCGGCTTTCACCCTTCCCTTGTAGAACTTGTTCAACACAGGGCCATAACTGCACTCGCAGACTACCCACTAGATGAAACGGGGTTGCTGGTTATGGCTCATGGCACCCCGAAAACCGGTGTAATTGAACCAATAGAACTCCTTGCTGAGTCCCTTCGAAAAACTTTTTCTGAAGTTGCTATTGGTTATATGGAAAATAATAAACCAACTATTCCTGACGCCGCAGATGATCTAGTGTCTAGAGGCGTTAGACGCATCATAGCGCTGCCATATTTCCTTCACCTCGGTGGACATGTGACGGAAGATCTTCCTGCAACCGTAACCTTTCTGCGACAACAACACTCAGAGATGACATACCTACTCGCTGAGTATTTGGGTTTTGATTACCGACTAGCTGATGTGGTGAAATCTCGACTTGCAGAATGTTTGCGCAATTCAACTAACAGCTACGCCTCTTCTAAACCAGAAGGATAGAAGTCTACTTCGTAACCAGTGAAACTCCCTTGTTTATAATCCAAACGAGCCGAAAAGACCCGTTCTTGGTTTAACCATTTCAGAAAAACCCGATCACCTTCATATAAATTCAAACCCATGACGTCTTTATCTGGTACCCAAAAAAGTCGTCCCTCCGAAGAATCACGTAGAGTGCCTCGGAAATCTTCGGAGGTAAAAACAAAAGTGTATATATCCTCTTTATCCGCGAAAGCAGGGAAAGTCAAAAGGCCTCGATAATTCACCTTACCAAGAGTCAAACCTGATTCCTCTAAAACCTCGCGCCTTACACAGTCTTCTGGAGTTTCTCCTGGATCGAACTTTCCCCCCAAGCCATTCCACATCCCACGTTGGGAACCGCGTAATTTGTTGATCATAAGGGTATTACCATCGCACCTTATGTAGCAAAGACTAGTAAGCACAGGTCCCATTATCTTGTTCGACCTCGGCCCAGGCCATCAACCTTTAGAGAACTAAAGTGACTCCCGCCTCCCACTAAGTTCATCATAAGGTTAAGGTAGCACCTGCGAGAACTTTTGGACAGTTGTGCAATCCTCGACAGGGAGGCGTCATGGAAATTGCAATCATCGGAACAGGGAATGTGGGCAGTGCACTTGGCAGTGGCTGGGCAAAAGAGGGTCACAATATTATTTTTGGCAGTCGCAGACCATTCGACAAACGGACAAAAGTATTATTATCTGAAATCCCTGGGGGACGAATCGCTTTGCCGATCGAAGCTGCTGCTAGTGCTTCAATCATAGTCCTTGCAACCCCTTTCGGAAAGACTCCGGGAATAGTCCGGAGCCTCGGAAACCTAACTGGCAAGATTCTTCTTGACGCAACTAATCCAATTCGTGAGTCGCCAACTGCGGAGTCAGGCGCTCGTGCTGTCGAAGAAGCCGCACCCACAGCCAGAGTCGTTAAGGTATTCAACGCTACTGGGGCCGATAACATGCGCAATCCCATGTATGGCGACCATCCTATCGACATGTTCGTGTGCAGTGATGACCCTGAAGCCCGGATTATAGCTTCAACTCTTGCAGAGGAACTAGGCTTTCGTGCTATTGACTGTGGCGGGCTGGATGCCGCAGCTATGCTGGAACACTTAGCAAAACTATGGGTACGCCTCGCACACCAACTGGGGCACGGACCAGATGTGGCCTTTAAGCTCGTAAAGCGACAGGTATAGCAACCCTAGCAGTACTGCCTTTGGAAAAATAACTTGGCAATACAAATAGCCCAGAAAATCAATTTAGCCAGATACACAAGCTCATTCCAACCTCAATCGACCGAGTCGTAATCGAGAAAATCCTTTCCTGCCTCGGAAGCTAGAATGTCGAGAGCAGCGGCCGCACCGTGACCAGCTGCAATTATTGCTTGCGAACGGTTGGGGCGAGTAGCACGACCAACGACATAAAGGCGATCTATTGAAGTCCTACCGTCCTCGTCAGAGGCGACGCCGTGCTCGGTCTTCTGGAGACCCATAATCTCGGCCAAATCTGCACCTTTACCCTCTGCTAGCACAAGATAATCTGCCTGTCGTACGGTTCCGTCCTCGGAAGTTACCTTGAAACTCCCCTGAACCTTCTCTATAGCAGTGGCAGGGGAATCTGAAAGAATGGTGCCAAATGCTGAGACTTGTTCTTTGGCAATCTTCTGAAACTCACTACCAGTAATCTCGAGAATGCCTAAATAGTTGAGTATCTTTGCGTAATGCATTGGTGTTTTGTCCTGCACAAGAACCGTAACTTCTTGTCCGTTCTTGGCTAGGAATAAAGCGGCGGATAGCCCAGCAGGACCGTCGCCTACAATTATTGTGGAGGCCATGGTAATACTCCCTTGACGAGGAATCGTCAAAAGCAGCATACCTAATAACCTGGCAGACATGGAGATTGATCGATCTAGCTGACAAGAAAGTTAAACTAACCAATCAAATCCTGGGTAGACGATGCGAACGCCAAGCACCGCATAACCCCTGCATTACAACAGGCGCTTTAGAATCTACGAAGTAGCTAATTGATTTCTAGGCACTCTCTAGATGCTAGCGGCGGAAACCGACTAGTTGGCAGCGATTGGTACCAAATCGCAACCGAAGAAATGTCATCTTGCAATGGTAAGTAGCGGCGATCATTCTGCCTCTCTTCGATCGATTGCAGTGTCTTCGTACTACCGTGCCTAGTCTTTGCTCTGCTGCGCCAACCAAGTGCCTGTATTGTTACTCTCAAATCTTCGTCAAAGCGAATAGGATCCATCACATGCCATCGGTACATCGCGAAACGTTGAACAGCGTTATACGCCTCACCCCCGGGACTAACCTGCTGCATTCCCAAGTAAGGGGTCGAATACGGTGTGTAACGTCCATCGACATCCCAGTTATACGCTCCACCAAAATAGTCTTCGGTGCCAGTACCAACTATGGTAGCGAACTTACCATCACCATCTAGGAAAAACTTAATCTCCCCTTCGCCCCACCAGCCGTTGTTGTGCACCCCCCAACCAATTGCGGTTCCAACATAGTGTCCTTTTCCCACTATTCCATCTATCAAAGTATGAACCTCCTTATAGGAAAGCGGGTTAGAGCGGCGAAATTGCGCGTGGAAATATGCTACGTCCTCAGAGATATCTGTCAGGGTGTAGTTAATTTGGTAATAACAAGCAACTTTTTCGTCGGTACGATTTTCAATCGTGATGCGTGCAGATTTGCGGAATGGCATTTCCCAATAACAATTAACTCCATTATTTGGATTGACCGATACTGGTATCGAATTAATTTGACAGAATTTTTCCCAAGGGACTGCAAAAAAGTCAGAAATTGGGCATTCAACTGATGGGTGGTTTTGGTCGTCCCAATACATCCGTAATATGCATTCACGTCTTACTGGATCTCCAGCTAGCCAAATGCTTTGTATAGCTCCTGGACCGTCTATTTCAGCAATTGTAAAGGTGGAATGTGGATCGATCCAAACTGCTGGCGAGACTTTCCAGCCTTGCCCTAGATCTGTGGCAGCTTTAGCGCCAAATCCCTCGTGAGCCATGCCACCCTTACCCTTCTCACCTGTGGGGTTCTCTGCGCTGATTGATCGTGTCTGAGCATCGGAAAGGCGAGATAGGTTTCCTAGATGTAGTCCCAATCCATTAAATTTTCCCATAAATGTTCTCCTTAGCTTCTGCCCAAGTACAACTC
Organism: Trueperaceae bacterium; assembly: GCA_002707365.1. Taxonomy (NCBI): domain Bacteria; kingdom Thermotogati; phylum Deinococcota; class Deinococci; order Trueperales; family Trueperaceae; species Trueperaceae bacterium. The sequence goes on along the minus strand of PAMQ01000014.1, from coordinate 75,393 downwards.
AATCCTAATTTTCTTCCGTGTGCTATTAACTCTCTCCAAGCAGTTCTCACTACTCTCCTTACTTTACGCAAAAAAACTATAACCAGTATCGTTAGTAACCATAATGGTAAAAAGTCAGCGTAAGCAACCAACAGAGATTTTAGTTGGTTCTAATTTCACCCTGAATCTCTCCGAAAAGGTATCAAGATGTGGTAGTTTCGTGTACCCGGCCCTGAAACATTCCGACTTGATTCCGAAGTTCTTGTCCTACAAATTGGGAGCGTTTCTTGTCTTCTAATGCGATAACAATACGCGACGTCAAGACTATCCTGACGCAACCTCCTGGCCTACCTAGGCTTGTTGTCGTCAAAGTATTGACGTCAGAACCGGGTCTCTGCGGTGTTGGCTGTGCAACTTTTACCCAACGACACCATGCCGTAGCGGCAGCCGTCGAGCACCACCTAAAGCCGTTCGTATTAGGCCGCGAAATATCCAGAATTGAAGAGTTATGGCAAATGATGATGGTGCACGGCTACTGGCGAAATGGACCAGTGTTGAATAATGCTATCTCTGGTGTAGATCAAGCTCTTTGGGACATCAAAGGGAAAATAGCCGGCCTCCCAGTCTACGAATTGTTTGGCGGTAAGAGTCGTGAGGCAGCACACGTGTACGTGCACGCCAACGGTAGCTCTCCTGATGAAGTCCTTGAAGAAGTACGAGCCTTAGTAGCTCAAGGTTATCGTTTCGTCCGTGTGCAGATGGGCGGATACGGTGGGAAGGCTTCCGATCTAATTAAACCTGAAGGGGCCCAGAGCGGAGCCTATTTTGACCCACGTAGCTACACCCGCAACACTCTCAATATGATTGAGCACGTGAGAAGCGAGATCGGCGATAACATCGAACTTTTACATGATGTTCACGAGCGACTCGCTCCCGTGGATGGTGTCCAGTTTGCTAAAGATGTTGAGGAGTTTCGACTTTTTTTCCTTGAGGATGTTCTGTCACCAGAAGATCTTGAGTGGTTCCGTTTTGTCCGCCAACAGACAGCCACGCCCTTGGCGATGGGCGAGCTCTTCAACCATCCCCGTGAGTGGCAACCCCTTATTACTGAAAGATTAATTGACTTCATTAGGATGCACGTAAGTCAAATGGGGGGAATCACGCCTGCTTGGAAAGTAGCTGCTTTCGCCTCAATGTTTGGCATTAGAACTGCTTGGCATGGACCTGCTGATACCTCTCCAGTGGGTCATGCCGCAAATTTACATCTCGACTTGTGGGCACATAATTTCGGCGTCCAGGAGTGGTGTCAATTTCCAGAAATTGTTTACGAAATCTTCCCTGGTACGCCCGAGGTTAGAAACGGCTACATGTATCCCAACGCCATACCAGGACTGGGTATAGATGTAAACGAGAGTCTTGCCGCTAAATTTCCTTGCAAGGACTCTGTGGAAACCTGGACTCAGACGCGACTTCCTGATGGTAGTTCAACCCGGCCATGAGATTGTTAAGCTTTGAAGTGGCGTTGTGTGCACTTGACGACGCCTAGAACTGCTTCACCCACCCCTGCAACTTCAGTTAGGAGATCTGAAATGATGCAACTGACCGATAAAATCGCAATCGTCACTGGCGCAGGCAACGGCTTTGGCGCGGGCATTGCCCAGGCTTACGCCGCTGAGGGCGCCCGGGTCGTCCTGGCTGATTTAAATTTGAAAAACGCTCAAGCCGTGGCCGAAGACCTGGGCGCTGGGACCTCGACCTTCCAATGTGACGTTGCTGAAGGGCTTCAGGTTTCTGCCCTGGTAGAGCACTGTGTCTCTACCTTCGGGGTGCCTGACATAGTGGTCAACAACGCTGGTACAACCCATCCAAACGGTTCACTCCTAGAGGTGAGCGAGGCGACTTTCGACCGTATTTTTGCGGTTAATGTAAAGTCGATCTTTCATATGGCCCGGGCCGTCATCCCTCTTATGCGCCAACGGAAGTACGGGGTAATCCTCAACATCGCTTCCACCGCTGGCATGCGCCCACGACCAGGTCTGGTCTGGTATTCGGGCACTAAAGGTGCCGTCAACACTATCTCCAAGGGAATGGCCTTGGAACTAGCTGAGGACAACATACGCGTCAATGCCATCAGCCCAGTTATGGGAGAAACTGGACTCATAGCTGATTTTATGGGTCAGGACACACCGGAAAATCGAGCCAAGTTTAAAGCATCCATTCCATTGGGACGCTTTTCACAACCGCGGGATATTGCCAATGCGGCCATCTTTTTGGCTAGTGATGCTGCAGACCTTATAACCGGCATCGATTTTCCGGTGGATGGCGGAAGAACCGCCTAGATTAAAAATTAGTGCGTATCCGTCACGGAAGCATCAAAAAGAAAATAAACCGCCTCCTGAGCCAAGTGGTTAACGGTTCTTAAGGTACTCTAAATACTCCTTACGGAACTTAGATACCTTGGGAGCTATCACTACGCGACAGTAACCCTGATCCGGATTGTTAACAAAGTAGTCCTTGTGATACGCCTCTGCAGGGTAGAAATTATCAAGTGGCGTTACCTCGGTAACGACTGGATTTGACCACAGGCCCTGCTCCCCAACTTCACGCATAACGTCATAGGCCACCTTGGCCTCGGATTCATTACGAGTTAATATCACTGACCGATACTGGGACCCAACATCTCCACCTTGTCGGTTAAGGGTAGTAGGGTCGTGAATAACGAAAAAAATACGTACAAGATCGCTGAAGGTTATTTCCTTGGAATCAAACACAATCTGGACCACTTCGGCGTGACCCGTAGTTCCTGTGCAAACCTCTTTATAGGTCGGATTCTTCACGCTACCCCCGGCATAACCTGAAATAACACTTTCTACACCCCTCAGATCCTTGAAAATCTCCTCAAGGCACCAAAAGCATCCACCGCCGAGAGTAGCTATGTCAGTCGATAGCCCCATGGAGTCTCCAGTATTAGACATCGTGTTTTATAGTCTCCGTCCTCATACATGATTGCCATCTGGTCCAGTAGAACCCTAGGAATTTCACTAGTCTAACTGGTCCCAGGAGGGAAACTAGGGCGGACCTCGATTTTACTAGGTAAGTTACGAGAATTAGTAGAGAGAAGGTATACGACCATCTCACCCATGTCTTCTGGTTGCAACTTCCACTCATTGCCCTCAGTTGACTGCCGGCCACCCATAGAAGTAGCAACACTTCCAGGCATAATGGTTGAAACTCTAATACCGTAACGACGCAAGTCCAGCATAATAGCTTGACTGAATCCCGTGAGGCCAAATTTGGTTGCGTTGTAACCAGAAGCGCCAGCAAAAAAATTGGTACCAGCCAAACTGCTTACGGTAATGATAGTTCCACGAGTCTTTTTCAAATCCTCAACGGCAGCCTTGACGCTATAAAACACTCCCGTAAGATTAGTATCAATCATGGTGTGCCAGTCATCCGTGGAAAGAAGATCTACTGGAGCCATCATGCCTACACCAGCGTTTGCGATCAGCGCATCGAGCCCACCAAATGTGGTCACTGTTGCGGTAACCACATTTTGTTGTGCTTCAAAATCGCGAACATCACAAGTCAATGCCAGAACTGAACCCCCACCCCGAGCATTGAGTCCCGCTGCTGCTGCCTCCACTTCAGATTTAGACCGAGAAGTAATCGTAACATTCACGCCAGAATCTACAAGAGCTTCGGCTATACCAAAACCTATCCCCTTACTACCACCCGTTACTAGAGCTACTTTATTGGTCAAGTCTCGTCCCATACCCTAAATTACCACCTGGAACGAGATTCGCCGGCCACATAAACAAGATTGAAAAAATGTAAGGTTGATTCCCCTGCAAAGAAGTAGTTACCCTGGGACCTTCGTATCTAATCTCTCCTGCCCGAGAACATCATCACGTAGTAGAGGAGGGTTGCAACGGAGGCAGCTGCAGCAGCGACGTAAGTAAGTGCAGCAGCGTTAAGCACAGATTTTGAACCGTTTGCATCTCTTTGAGTTACCAACCCGAGATTATTCATTTGCCTGAGCGCTCTACGACTAGCATCGAACTCCACTGGTAGCGTTACAAGTTGGAAGAGAACTGCAGCTGCAAACAGTAATATACCGACCTGAGCCAAATTAGCAATATTGAGCACAAATCCCCCAATTAGCAGCCACGGACCAAACTGGGCTCCTATATTTGCAGGACGTACTAATGCACTACGGAACCTTAGCGGGCCATACGCTTCTGCATGCTGTATGGCATGCCCCACCTCATGCGCCGCAACCGCAGCACCAGCAACACTGGCCTGTTCGTAGTTAACAGCTGAGAGGCGAACTACACGCTTAAAAGGATCATAATGATCGGTTAAAACTCCCCGAACCTTCTCAACAGGTACTTCTTCAAGCCCATTACTGTCAAGAACGACCCGAGCAACCTCAGCCCCGGTAAGTCCAGCAGTATTCGCAATTTTACCCCACCGGTTGTACGTATTTTTGAGATACATTTGCACCAGTAGGGTTGCTACCATAGTCACAGCAAAAATAATCATGCTGCCTGTATCTATCATCATAAACACGCTTTCCCCCCTAGCTTTGGCGCGATATAAAAAGTAAAATCCGGCTTTGTTTGATTTTAGGCCCAAGAACTTTACCCAATTTGGCCAACTAGCCAAATAACGACACCTTTATGATTAATCTCGGACCAACCTGGCCGAACTCAAACTACATAATCCCATGGACAGCCCAAAAAAGCCACCACTCTATGTACAGTTGATAAACCCTTACTCTAGACCGATAGACCCCACATAGATACTGGAATATGACTCCCCCAAAACACTAAAATCATCGGGGCTCTATTTCTTACCGTATAGCCGTTACGTTCTCTGAGGCTCCGACCCGAACAATCTTCAATAACAACACTCTGCCTTTGCTTCGTTGTACTTTAAGCTTGGGGCGAATCCAACACAGGAGATTTGTATTGGAACAAGAAATGTCTAAGATCCACTCCTTTAATGATTTCTCGTCGGGCATAATGCCGTGATGGTAAGTATTGCTCGGTCAACCGTGGCATCCCCTTGATCCCTTCCTTGTCAATCGCATTTGCCGCGGGAATTTTGTCGTTCTTGTCACCCTGCGTCCTACCTTTAGTACCCTCCTACTTGGCGTACGTGGGAGGTAGCTCCCAGGCTCGACGAGTACTAATACTTCGTAATGCCCTGTTGTTCTCAACTGGATTCTCCATCATTTTTGTATCACTTGGGGCTTCGGCAAGTGTTTTTGGAGCGTTACTCCGAGCTAACCAAACTATCCTGTCAATAACGGGTGGCTTGTTAATGATTTTTTTCGGCTTGATCATGCTTGGCGTATTTCGATTCGCCTGGATCTATCGGGACACGCGACCTAGCGTCCCTAAAACAGCTGGAAACCCTTGGGGAGCAATGCTTCTGGGGATGGCGTTTGCAACAGGCTGGACCCCATGCATAGGACCAGTCTTAGGCGGAATACTAACCCTCGCCGCAACAGTGGGTACCCTTACTCAGGGAGTATTGTTGCTAGGTAGCTACGCACTGGGCTTAGCATTGCCATTTTTGCTGGCCGCCCTAATCATGGACCGCTTCATGCAATTATCAAAACAATTGCGCCGACGCATAGTTGCGTTGGAGCGGATCGCTGGTACATTACTGGTAGTTGCAGGGCTCTTAATGCTTAGTGGTAACTTTACCCGCCTGAACACTTTCCTCATAAGACTCACACCTGAATGGTTGATATCTAGGCTGTGACCTTACCCGCTGTCCAACTGAACTCCCTATATCGCAGCTATGGTCGCCAAAAAGTTTTGGTCAACATTAATTTGGTGGTCAATTCAGGACGGATCTTAAGAATTACTGGTGGGAACGGTGCAGGTAAAACCACTCTTCTAAGAATTCTCGCCACAGGACTCCAGCCAAGCAAAGGAACTGGACTTATATATGGTGCAAACCTAGTTGGCGAAGCGGACAAGGCCCGTAGACGCTTATTGTATTTGGGTTCTGCTAGTGGGAACAGTCCTATTCTAACTGCTCGTGAAAACCTTAGCTTTAGCGCAAAGGTCTACGGGGCCCCGATACCGGATATCAACCAGGTCTTAGAGGTGATTGGCCTCACAAAGTCAGCAGATCGTACCGTAAGGACCTTTTCCACAGGAATGAAAAAGCGACTGGGGATTGGCAGGCTCCTCCTCATCCCGGCTGACCTATGGTTATTAGACGAGCCGTATGCAGGCCTTGATCAGGAAGGCACGACGCTTGTCAATAATCTGCTCTTTGATGCGCTTGAAGATGGAAAAACGGTAATTTTTACTTCGCATGCTCTTGAGGATTCACCTTTTCCTAATGAAGCAACCTTGGAACTGGTCAACGGAAGGCTATGCACCCGAGATTCAAAGGTAAATCATGTCTGATTTCGCATTAGCTCTTGCCATAGCACGGAGGGATTTAATGCAAGAGTTTCGGAGCAAATCAATTATCATTGCCATGATTTTTTTCTCCTGCATCACGGTGCTAATACTTGCCTTCGCCCTCGGACCAGCGCCAGAAGACTTACATCGTGCAGCACCAGCCATGCTTTGGGTTGCCCTCACTTTCGCTGGTTTAATATCGGCAGCCCAGAGTTACCAAACCGAACTTATAGACGGCTCATTCGAGCAACTTCTGGTCTCACCGATCCCACGGTCAGTTATTTACATTGGCAAGTTGCTGGCTAACTGGTTAGAAATGCTTGTCCTGGGAGTTGTTCTTCTAGTGGTAATCTCTTTCCTATTTGACGTGAGTCTAAGAGGTAGCTGGTTATTAATGTTGCTTACTTTAGCTGTAGGATCGTTCGGCTTTTCACTCATCGCTACGTTTTATGCAGCTCTCACCACTAGGCTACCTGCCCGAGAACTGTTACTACCGGTACTAACCCTTCCGGTAATAGTTCCTATTCTTTTGGCAGCTGTGAGAGCGACTTCCGCAATATTTGGTTTAGGAGAAGGAAACCCTGATCTAGCAAGTTCTTGGGTACAATTGATACTGGGTTTTGACCTGATTTATCTTGTAGTATGCGTTGCTCTATTTCCCTTCATAATAGAGGAGTAATATTTTCTTTTGAGAACGGTTACGATTAAACCCATTTATATATGTCGACACCGTTAACTAGGGCATCTTACAGGAATCTAGGAGTTGCATTGAACATGATTATGAGACCAACGCCGTGGCTAAATATACTAGGTGCTTTAACTTTTATAGCGTTTGGTATCGGCATTTATCTTGCACTAGTTACGAGTCCTCCTGACGAAAACCAAGGTGATCTTATCCGAATAATGTATGCCCATGTTTCAGTGGCCTGGGTATGCTTTCTAGCAGTATTTTTGAGCGCATTTTTCGGATCGCTTTTCCTATGGAAACCAAGAATAGTGTACGACCTGTGGGCGACAGCTAGTGCTGAAGGGGCATTGCTTTTCGCCACCCTTACAATAGTTGGGGGCATGACGTATAGCAAGCCGACTCTAGGAGTCTTCTGGACTTGGGACGCAAAACTAACACTCACTGCTCTACTGCTAGCTTTACTAGTCGGGTATTTCGTTGTGAGGAGTTTAATTGAGGATAACCAGCGTCGTGGCCGGGTTGCGGCCGTCATAATGCTTGTAGTGCTGGTGAGCCTGCCATTCAACTATCTAGGTGCCGAGTGGTTTCGCACATTGCACCCCGCCAAGAGCATTAATCTTGACGGTTCAGGAGTCACCATGCAACCACTATTCTTACGAATCCTATTATTCAATACTGGTGTGGCGGCACTCAGCTTCTTGTATCTTTTGTTAGAGCGGGTACGCGTGGGTAGAATAGAAAAAAATCGCCACAAGGACAAAACGCTGAATGAAACTGATGGAGAGACCATACATGTCTAGCTGGGGATGGGTAATTATTGCCTGGTCACAGCTTGTCCTCGCCTACGGCGCCTACCTGCTTTATTTGCGGTGGCGGGGTAACCAACTTGAGAAGGATGACGATTGAAACGCACCGCCTACTACTTAATCGCAGCAGTAATTTTGGTTTCTGCTGGACTCATGATCTACCGAGTTCTGAACGAATCATTAGTTTACTTTGTACTTCCGAATGAGTATGCCCAAAGACCCAGCGAATACGCTGACCGCCGGATCCGCCTCGCAGGAATTGTGGAGAAAGGATCAGCTTCTTTTGATAGTAGTAACCTTCAGTTAATCTTTGTTGTAAGTGACGGTATCGAAAGCTACGAGGTGAACCATACTGGAAGTCCTCCCGATATGTTCAAAGAGAACGGTGGCGTAGTGATCGAGGGGAGTTTCCAAAATGGTGTGTTCATGAGTGATAATTTACTGGTCAAACACACGGAAGTGTATCAGGCGCCAGATGACGGACAACCGATCGACGTGGAAGCTTTAAAAGACTCGCTTAACTAAGAGCTTCCGAGGTGGTGATGTAATGTGCAGCTTTTTGAAATAAACCTAGGCCAGCTCGGTTCTGGAAGCACCTTACTAGCTACCGCCTTAGCTTTGTACGGTGCGATAGCAGGGATTTTCGGCTGCCTACGTCACGACGCACGCTTACAAACCTCGGCCCGCCTATCTGCTGTAGCCACCTTTCTAGCTACAACCCTTGCTATCGTACTTATGGAGGCTGCCCTACTCAGTGATGATTTTAGTGTCCAATACGTAGCTGAACAATCTAGGATAGCTTCCCCCGTATGGGTTAAAGTCGTCACACTCTGGGCAGCTCTCGAGGGTTCAGTATTACTCTGGGCTTGGCTACTTACACTCTACGGCGCGATACTTGCCGTAACGGCACCCTTAAATACTCTCCGGCCATGGGCCCTTGTAATTATGCAATTGGTACAGGTGTTCTTCCTTGGGGTAGTCGCAACCGCAGCAAACCCCTTCGTTGTACTAGCATTACCGCCTTTGGACGGTCCTGGCCCCAATCCCTTGCTCCAAAATCATTGGATGATGGCGATCCACCCGGTCCTGCTATACCTGGGATTCGTTGGCTTAACAGTCCCATTTGCCTATGCCATGGCAGCACTAATAGTACGAAATCCTGGTAGCGAATGGATGACGCAGACACGTCGCTGGACTCTTACAGGCTGGGGATTCTTGTCGGCAGGTGTTATTGCCGGGGGTTGGTGGAGTTACGAAGTACTTGGCTGGGGCGGATACTGGGCCTGGGATCCCGTCGAAAACGTGAGTTTACTCCCGTGGCTAACGGCCACCGCTTTCATCCACAGCGTGCAGGTGCAACAGCGCCGCCATATGCTGAAGGCCTGGAACGCACTATTAATTACGCTGACATTTGCACTGTCAATCCTCGGCACCTTCCTGATCCGATCTGGAATCATATCTTCGGTTCACGCATTTGGGGATGGACCAGTCGGCCCAATCTTCCTTGTTTTCTTTGTGGTTGTTGTAATTACCGCATTTGGGCTAATTGCTCTTCGATGGGATCAAGTTAGAGATCGGGCGGAACTTGATGCAACCGTAAGTCGCGAAAGTAGTATCTTGGCTGGCAATCTATTTTTCCTCGCTATCGCCTTTACAATCCTTTTGGGAACTTTGTTCCCACTTATCGTAGAAGCAATAAGTGGGAACAAAGTAACGGTAGGCGCACCCTTCTTTGATCAGGTCACTCTCCCTCTTTGGATGCTTGTGCTTTTTCTAATGGGCATAGGGCCGCTATTACCTTGGCGCCGTGCCAACAATCAAAAATTATGGACTAACTTAACTTGGCTTATAGGTGGCGGCCTTATTGTTGGGTTAATTGGATTCGCGCTAGGCCTCCGAGGTGTCTACCCACTGCTGACCCTAGGTTTGGCAGGGTACAACATTATTAGTCTCGTCTTATTGCTTTTGGGGGTGATCGTCCCACGAGCAAAAATATCTAAACAGCCCATCGTGGCTATCTTGCGCAGTTATCCGTTTGAAAATCGTCGACGCTTTGGCAGCATGATTGTGCACTTTGGCATAGTCGTAGTGTCCTTAGGGGTAATGGCTAGCTCAGCATTCCGTATCGATGAACAGGTCCGTTTAGACTTCGGCACCGCTGTACCTTTCCAGGCATATGAACTAATAGCTATCGACCACTTCATGAGACGGACCCCGAGGGGAATCAGTGCTGGTGCTGAGGTGTTAATTGAGCGTAACGGAAAAAGGTTAGCCACATTAAGACCACGATTGAATATGTTTGGCCAGAACTCCCAACTAGTGCCTTCACCAGCTGTGCTTTACAGGTTTCAGCACGACCTTTATCTAAGCATCGCTAGTACAATTGATCCTGATGCAGACTTTGTCGTAATCCGAGCTATACAGAGCCCACTAATTGCCTGGATTTGGGTCGGTGGCCTAATAGTGGTGTTAGGGACAGGCTTTGCTCTTTACCCAACAGGTGAAACGAGTAATCATCGCAAAAAATCGAGAAAGCTGAAACCATGACTCGTTGGTTATTTATCGTGGCAATCACGGGTGTTCTGAGTGCTCTATTCTTATTTGGGTTACTTCGAGGAAAGCCCGACCGCGAAATCGCCTCGAACCTTATCGGTAAGCACGCCCCGGACTTCACCCTTCCCTTACACAAAGGTTTTGCGGAAAACCTGGGTGAGAACTTTTCTTTAGCCGAGCATAAGGGCCAGCCAATGGTCATAAACTTCTGGGCTTCATGGTGCCCACCCTGTTTTCAAGAGGCACCCGCATTAGCAACGGCTTGGCGTAAGTACGGCACAGAAGTTCTATTTGTGGGAGTCCAAACACAGGACCCCGGTAGGCGTGACGAAGGACAGAAGTTTGTCGACCAGTTCGCCCTTGGGTTCCCTAACGTTTTTGACTCCCAAAGCAGCCTGAGTATCGATTATGGCTTGTTCGGAGTTCCTGAGACCTTTTTTGTAAATTCAGAAGGCTTAGTTATTTACCGACATACTGGCCCATTAAGTAAAATTACCCTTGATAATCAAATTGGAAAATTAGTCCGATGAGGCACCTCTCGAATTCTGTGCGGCAGGTTTTAGGCCTTTTGGCTGTAATTGGTGGATTGGCAATTGCAGACAGCGTGCAGTCCGAAGAAGCTAAATCTCGAATGGATTCTGTTAGGCAGCTCGAGCGGCAAGTGTTCGACATTGGGCGCAAGCTGCGTTGCCCAGTTTGCACAGCCGAATCCGTGGCGGAATCCTCTGTACAGATAGCAATAGAAATGCGATGGAAAATTCAAGAACAGCTAGAACAGGGGCTAGGTGAACAAGAAATACTCGCGTTTTTTCAATCTCGTTATGGCGACTGGATTTTGTTAGACCCCCCGAAACGGGGAGTACATCTGATGCTGTGGCTCCTACCAATTCTTGCTGCGCTATTAGGTTTAGTCTTTCTAGCGGTTTCCTTCCGTCGATGGCAAAACGTTGCTAAAAACTCTATTGAGCTTGATAACGCCAATCTCAATAGAGTACGAAAGGCTGTTGAGGAGGCTCGGAGATGACCGAAATCCTCCTGGTTTTGTTCACGGTAATTCTTACTGCTTACGTAGCCCTACCAATGATCTTTTCTAATCAATCCGACCCCTTACCGGATCTTCATGACCCTGTTCTCCAAGATCTTGAAGAGGAAAGGGATGCTCTTTTCCAAGCCATCTTAGAACTGGAATCTCGCGAAGATCTTCCTAAAAGCCAACGTGATGCCCTAAGAGCTCGTTACGAAGCAAAAGCTACTCTAGTCCTTCGGGCACTCGATACCCGAGAACATGACCTGGACGGATCGCAGACCTCTCGCCAAATAGCAGTCTCAAGTCGTCCCCCGGTAGTGCTGATAAGTTTGTTGGTATTTGTTGTAGCGAGCGCAGCCTCCCTAAGTTCGTTTGTGCTTCCCCGGGTAGGAAACTCTTCTATCACCACCTTCTTTGATAAAGACTTAGAAGCAAGTCGTACCATCAAGCAGTTACAACGAGCAGCAACCAAGAAACCTAATAACGAAAACCTCCTAGCGTTAGCTGATGCCTATTGGCAACTAGGTGAAGTTGTTGAGGCAGGAGAAATATATCAAAGGATAGTTAATGGTTCTCTGCCCGTACCAGCTATTGCATACCGCCGCCTTGGTTTCCTAACCCTCCAAACTAATCTAGAAGGCGCTACTGACCTATTAGAGTTATCAAGAGCCGTAGAACCCACGGACCTTAAAACCCTTTTCACGCTAGGAGAGCTCTACTACTCACTAGGACGATTAACCAAGGCCCGGCAAGCATGGCAGGAGTTTTTAATTCAATCAGGAGGAGAAGATGAGTCTGACATAAGTGCTCGTCTTGAAACACTAAGTGAGATTGAACCCCTTTATGCCACGGCTTTAAAAAACCCGAGTGAACGCAACCGACTAGCTTTGGCAGAAGCTCTCTGGAATCATGACAATGAGTTACTCGCAACCGAAACCTATTTCCAAATATTGGCTGAATCAAATCCTGACCAGCCACTTGCACTTAAGCGAGCTAGCCAATCTCTTTTCCTGTCAGGCAGACTTCAAGAAGCCGTTGTTCTGTTGGAACGCCTAACAACAATTGGTGAAGCTGACGCTGAAAGCCTACTAATGTTAGGTCACTGTTACTTCAACCTGCAAAACCTTGCCAAAGCTATAGAAACTTGGGAATCCTACCTAATAATCGCCATTGAATCTGGACCAGTCCCTGATCTTATTGCTAGGGCAGAGATGCTGCTCGAGGCGTCATCATTTTCAGGTCAGCAACTTTACGAAAGCCACTGCGCAACGTGTCATGGTTCATTTGGCCAGGGTGGTTCAGGAACCACCCTGGCCAACAACCCAAATGCCGAACGGAAAGCCAACGTGCGTGACATCATCCGGTTTGGCCGCAATCTTATGCCAGGATTCGACTTAAAGCTATCGGATTCAGACATTGAAACACTTGTCGATTACGTGGTTAATAGGGTTGCAAAGGGAGTTACGACCACTCCATGAGAAAAAAGAATGCTAGCAAAAACTTTGACGCTTTTAAGCCCAGCTCAGATAAACCGATCGATGAGAAAAGGCGGTGGTTTATTTCCTGGTTGTGGAGGCTCCCAGTCTTAGCTGCACTCTTAGGTGGAACCTACGGATTTTATCGGGCTTACAGAGTCCACTTCAATAAAGGCCGACCTGCAGAGCGCCCTCAATTTGATGAAGGTCCGGAAGTTCTTGTTTCCGACCTGTCAAATTTTGCAGAACCTTGGAGTGAACAGGGATTCACTTTTGATAATGTGCCATCTATCGCATTACGATTGACTACACTAGTTCCAGGTGGGATCAAAATTCAGGACGGGGTTTACCTAATCGCTTTCAGCCGCATCTGTACTCACCAAGGGTGCTTAGTAAATCTGAATCGGAATCTAGAATCCATAGCCGTAGCTTTTAACCAGAGGGTCTACAGCCCAGCATTAACCTGTGCATGCCATCTGAGTGTCTTTGACCCAGGGAAAGCAGGAAAGGTTTTAAGTGGCCCGGCCGTCCTCCCTTTACCTCGTATACGACTTGAGCTTCGCGGTAACGAAGTATGGGCAACAGGCCGAGAAACGTGAGCAGGAGTAGTATCCTACCTACATAGTCTCCTATTTTCTGCTTCGCGTAACCCCAAACTATTCGTTATTAACGAAATTACGGGTCAATCTCGTTTTGGTATTGATACTTGCCTTCATAACCCTAATCTGCTTCTCGATTACTACTTATGCCAAAGCCACGAACAACATCATAAGTAATGGACCGGGAAACAATTCAACAATGATTTTAGAACTTGTAGGACATGCAGAACGTCTTATACCCCTGGGCAATACCGATGTTTGGACCCATGATGGAGTCGCCTATCTGGGAACATCGGAAAGGCACTGTGGTACTGGTGAAGTAGATGATTCAGGAATTCAAATTTACAGTGTTGATGATCCTAAAAACCCCCAAAGAATTGGTGCTCTTCCTTCTGTAAAGGGTAGCCGAAGCAACGATGTAAAGGTGGCTGCCATGGTGGGCGGGGTGCGCCTAGTACATTCAAATGAGTCCTGTGAGCCAGGAGGGCCTGGCGGGTTCGAAGTTTACGATGTGTCCGATCCGCATCTACCCATACACTTAGCCCACGTGGAAACCAATTCAGTCAACAAGTTTTCCCGCACTAATGTCGGCGAAACTAATGTGGGAGTGCACAACTTGTATCTTTTCCACCGTGAAGGAAGTGACTACGTTGCTTCACAAGTCAATACAACTATTGGATCTTTCCAAATTTTCGACATTAGCAACCCTAGTAATGTCAATCGAATCGGTTATTTCGGTGCTGAAGCATTACGTTGGCCATATGTAAATTGGGAAACAACTAGTGATCTGGAATTTATAAATGAGGTAGAAAGTTATCTAGCGGGAGGTTTTGGGCAAATGCGAGGCCGAAACCTGCACGACCTTTACGTTACACCTGATGGGAAACTTGCTTACCTAGCTCACTGGGATGCTGGCCTGATTCTCTTGGACCTCGCAGACCTCTCTCAGCCACAAGTACTATCAGTGGCACTTGAACTAGACAGTGGCCACGGCGAAGTCAACAGTCATTCGGTGTGGCCGACTGACGATGGCCGGATCGTAGTTGAGGGAGCAGAAGACTTTAATTCCCACGGCACAGAAGTCACAATTATGAATACGGAAGAAGCTCAATCATACCCAGCTGTAGAGGGGACGTTCACTCGGCGCATAAAAACACTTCCAGAAGAGTCATTGTCAGGACCAACCGTCTACCTTGGCCTTGGTTGTGATTCTATGAGCAAACCAACTAGTAAGGGGCAAGTAGCCCTAATTCTACGAGGTGAATGTTCCTTTTCCTCAAAACTAGACCAGGCGCTGAACCTTGGATACACTGCCGCAGTCGTATTCAACCATCAAACTGGTGGTGCCGAAACAATCACAATGGGGGCTAGAAACCAAGTTAATCTACCTGCAGTCTTTGTAAATCACGGAGCAGGCCTTGCTCTCGGTGGAGTCAAACATATTAACCAACTAACTCCGGGTACTACTGGGGCCACTATACGAGTTAAGACAGCCCCTAACGGTTGGGGGGGTGTAAGGATTTGGGATTACACTGATCCAAGGGTTCCTATTCTAGCTTCGACATTCAACACCGAGTGCAGTGCTAATCCTGACACAAATACTTGTGCACGAGGTATCCTCTCAAGTCATAACGTAATCGTCGAAGATAACCTAGCTTATATCTCGTGGTATGCCGAAGGTCTCGTAGTTTTAGATATTAGCAATCCCTACAAACCAGTAGAGATTAGCCGATATCGGACCAGCGGGCCCTCTTTTCGGTTGAGCAACGGTGGCGACCAGGATATCTGGGGCGTACACAAAGTCCCGGGAGAGCCTTGGATTTACATTTCAGACCGTAACGGAGGTATGTACGTGTTAGAAATTGTGATAGTGGCATCAGAACAACCTAAACCCTAGTGGAGCCACAGATACCCTTCATTAAATGTTGATCAGGAACCCGCACCAGTTTTGATTACTCAAAAGCTTTTCTTAGCATGCCGCCCTTTTTCCCACGTAAAAAAGCAAGAACCTCACTTACAACGCTAACCGCAATTTCCTCTGGGCCCTCAGCGCCGATAGCTAGTCCAATAGGGTTATAAACCTTATCTAACTGCTCTTTAGTCGGCACAAACCCTTGACCTTTGAGCTCTTCTAAGAGTTTGTGAAACCTATGACTGGGTCCTAGTACGCCAACATAAGGCGCTCTCGATTGCAAGGCGAAGCGAAGAGCATGACGATCCCGCTCATAATGATGATTCATAATGACAACTGCAGTGTTGCAACCGAAGTTTAGTTGCTCCTGGTAAGCAACTGGGTGAATTTGGATGAGAGTTGCACCCGGGAAACGGTCCTGACTCAAGAAGTCCTGACGAGGGTCAACAACCGTAACTTGGAAACCACAGCGTCTCGCCAAGTTTGCCACTGGTTGGGCATCTAATCCCGCCCCAAACAAAGTAAATTCTGGAGGCGGTAGGGTAACGTCTAACAACATCTCAACACCATTTATGTTTACCGATTTAGTTTCTGGATTTCTCTGAGAAAGAAGGTCTTCGGCAGTCTTCATTGCGAATTTTTTGAGGATAGGATCAACGAGACTTCCAACAGGCACCTCCCCATCAACAATGATAAGGTCCTCTCCTAGTACAACATCCTGGCGTTCTGAGGAAATTATCAGAACCCGCACAACGGGAAGCCGAGCAATAACTGCAGTACTCCAAAACTCAAAGACATTGTTTAGGCCAAGCTCTTCTATGACGATGTCGATTACGCCACCACATCCAGAACCAAGGCCAAAAATTTCATCTTCTCGAAGATCAAAACTTTCACGCTGAACCTGCCCTTCCCTAAAGACCTCCCGAGCAATTGCCGCAACTTCTCCCTCTAGACAACCACCTGAAATGAGTCCTAAGGGTGGCCTTTCGTCAAAAATAATTAACTTGGCACCCTCGTGGCGATACGCGGAACCTTCAACAGCCACTACTGTAGCCATCGCAACCTTATACCCTTCATCTACCGCTTCTTTTGCCTGCTCAATCAATCTAAACGTTTCGATCATATGAACTCCCGATGCAAACCTCCGCTAACAAGTCTAGTCCAAAGAGTAACCCTCAAAAGCATGCTACTACCGGAGGCGTCTGTAAATGATCATATTAAGAACCAATTTATTGATAATTTCCCAGAAATATTTATATTTATCCATCTTCACCAAAGTGTTCAGATTTTCCATCGACTTATATATACTAACTAATTGCCAGCCAGTACTGGAGACAAAAGAATATCGTGGATCCATCGACTGCAGTGAGTAACAGGCTAAGACGGTAGGATTCTGGAGGCTTTTTCGTTTTATTATGAAAACCATTAAACACCAGGACACTAAACGTGTACGGCTGAACCCCCTTGCTAGAAACCTAGGGCACCTTTCAATAACTACTAGCATTAATACTGTTGTTCCATTCAGCTATATGTACATTTCAACCTATGATTTTGAAAACATGCCAATCTTTAAAAATTGCCTTGCGGAGGACCGATGATTACTGCTGTGGTAATGGCTGGAGGGAAAAGCAGGCGGATGGGACAACCAAAGCTTTTGCTTGAGCACCGTGGAAAAACATTGCTAGCGAACGCAATACAGCGGGCTTCCTGCGTAACTAATCAAGTGTTAACTGTAGTTGGTGCTTATGGTGATATTTACCGACGAGAGGCTGAATGTTCTGGGGCTATTGTTGTGGAAAATCCGAATTGGACCGAGGGCTTGTCCTCATCCCTCCGGACAGCTGTAAGAAACCTAGAACCAGAAGTTGAGGCAATCCTTGTGATCTTGCCTGATCAACCTTTTGTCCCAACTAGCCACCTTAGATCCCTTCTAAAAACCCATAAAACAAATGGAGCTCCACTTGTGCTCTCTTGCTATCAGGGCGTCCGTGGGGCTCCCGCGGTTATAGCCCGCCCCTACTTTTCTGCTCTCCTAGAATTACGGGGAGAGAATGGAGCTAAATCTCTCGATAGACCAGAAAAACCGGTTACTGCCGTAAAACTTGAAAATGGGTGGGATGTAGACACTATGGAGGACGCTAAACTATTACAGGATTATGAGACCTAGGGCTACCTCTTCTGAACATGAAGTAGGACGAAGTCAAAGTTATAGGTGCAAAATAAAGATCTCCACGAAAGACGTAATCCCGATCTTTTATGTATGCCAATAGCCTTCAAATACGCAATTATTTGAGATTTAGATTATACCAACTCGACATCTAAATCACCACTTTCTGCTCTCAAAATATTCGAACAGTTTATATTTGAGACAAGTCCTTGGTGTATCTGTAACGCACCTCGGTCGCCACAGCCGGTATTGTATGGAGTAACATGTCGCCAGCTGGGCAAATTAGCCCCAAATCGACATTGGTAACGAGGGAGAATATTAAATGAACCCACTAAAGGCTCTACAGACCTACGGACAATCCGTGTACATGGATGAAATCCGCAGGAGCATGCTTACTGATGGCTTTCTGCAAACCCTAATCGATCGTGACGGCTTGCGTGGTGTTACTTCAAACCCAGCAATCTTCCAAACGGCAATTGCCGAAACTAATGACTACGACGATGCTATCGCTAAACGGGTTAAGGATGGAATGAAAGTAATAGATATATATGAAGACCTTGTCGTTGAGGACATTCAAGTAGCTGCGGATCTTTTTCGCCCCACCTACGACGCCAGTGGTGGCCGCTTTGGTTACGTAAGCTTAGAGGTAAACCCGCACCTAGCCCACGACACTGAAGGCACTATCCGCGAAGCACGTCATCTCTGGACCAGGCTAGCGAGGCCAAATGTTTTCATAAAAGTTCCGGGTACAGCTGCAGGGTTACCTGCCATAACTAGCCTCATAAAAGAGGGTATTAACGTGAATGTGACTCTGCTTTTCGGCCTACCGCGTTATCGCGAGGTTGCTGAGGCATACGTAGCTGGCTTGGAACAAAGGCACGCAGCAGGACATTCTGTCGAAAAGGTTGCATCGGTAGCAAGTTTCTTTTTAAGCCGCATTGATGTGCTGCTAGACCCCATGCTTGAGAAAGCTGCTCAACAAAATAGTATGTCTGCCAAAGATATCCTTGCCTTAAGAGGAACAATCGCAATTGCTAGCGCCAAGGAAGCGTACCAAATATACAAGGAAGTTTTTAGCACCAAAAAGTTCAGCTCCCTTGCTAATGCTGGAGCAGCAACACAACGCTTACTTTGGGCCTCAACAAGTACTAAAAATCCCGATTACGCAGACGTAATGTACATCGAACCGCTAATTGGTCAGGACACAGTTAATACTCTTCCAGTAAACACCCTTGATGCGTACAGGGATCATGGTGAGCCTGCGGATAGGATGGAAACGGGTATTGATGACTCACGCAAAGCCTTAGCTACACTTCCAGGGCTAGGTATAAATCTTGACGAATGCACCCAGCAACTCGAGGACGAAGGCGTGGCGAAGTTCATCTCTCCTTTCGACAGCTTAATGGGCACTCTAGCTGAAGCGGTGAACAAAGCAGCGGGATAAATGACCCTACCTGATTCAGGACTTAGGGTGAGGAGATGGCACTAGAAGAACGTTATTAAGAACCGAACGCATAAACTTTGACACAAAGTTATCTTCTAGATCGTAAGGTCGCTATTTTCACAGGATCCGTAACCTACGGTAGGTCGTTACGAATTTACCTGATTATGTTTTACATTTGGTAACAGGTTTTCGGCCAGATCGGTGGCGGTCCAGGGCAATAGATCAATTCGTAGGACTTCTTGTTCTCTCACTACTTTGGACGAGGCTTTGGGGATCAAAACAAGCTAGGTCCAGGACGTCACTAATACCTGTGTAGAAACTCGTACTCACTTTTCCCACCCTAACAACCAAATAACCTCTAATACTGAAGTTTCTAGGTCTTCCGGATCAACACCCCATAACCCACTAATACGATCAAAGAAAAAGCAAACCACTGAATCGCGTATCCGAGATGCGGACCATTAGTTAATTCTGGCTCTTTAGGTGGCAGAGGCAACATTTTTTGGGGTGGATCCTGAGTAGCCATCTCTAGGTAAAGGGGCTCTAAATCGTAAGAGAGTTGTTTCTCAATCCGCGACAAATCAACCCAAAACACCGCCTCAAGTTCACCTTCAGGAGGATCACGCGCTGAAAACCGTCCACGTGGTATCTGACCGGGCATGAGGGTACCAATAACATTTACCCTGTCTATGGGTGGAAAAGCTCGTTCAAGCACGGTGTCGTCTAGTTCGTACGGGACCCAACCACGATCTACAAGAAGGGCTTGTCCCGACCTCATGAGTAAAGGGGTAAGAACGTGCCACCCCGGTTCTCCATCCCGTGAACGAGACCGGAGAAGAACTTCATTTTCTGAGTCAAAGTAACCGGTAACCACAGTACGACGGTAGGTAGCTGCTCCAGAATCAACCGGTAAGGCGCCAAGATCATAGCGATCTAGAATCACCTCGTATAACTCAGGTTCGGCTGCAATGCGTGAAACAATCAAATTGTTCCGGGTTAGTACCTGATTGTGCCGCCTCAGCTGCCATAATCCCAAGTTGACAAACAAAATCACCACGAGTGTCACAACCAAGTGCAGAACAATCCAACGAAAAGAGAGAAGGAAACGATACGACATAACAGCAACCCAGTTAAACTGGAAGTAGAATCCGGTCTAAGGACATAGTTAAAAAGATTAGGGCTAGATAGATCATAGAATACTTGTAAACGGGAAGAGCTATAGCCCTGTCAATCTTAGTACCAAGCTTGGCCTGACGCCAAAGCCTAACTATACGATGAACAAGTAAAACGTTTAACAACAAAGTTATAGCCAAGTATGCCCAGGTTAATTCACCAAGAACAAACGGAATAATTGTCAGGATAATCGTCAGCACGGTGTAGATCATCATCTGGAGAACCGTTGCCCGCACACCAATAACGGAAGGAGCCATAGGTACTCCAACTGCTGTGTAGTCGTCATTAATCATAAGTGCAAGCGCCCAGAAATGAACTGGGGTCCAAACAAAAATTAGCGCAAAAAGGCACCAGGCTAACAGGCTAAGCTCACCCGTGACGGCAGCCCAGCCGACTAACGGTGGTATTGAGCCAGCAGCTCCACCAATAACTATGTTTTGCCAAGTACTCCTTTTTAGCCAAATAGTGTATACGACTACGTAAAAAGCAATTCCGGACCAGGAAAGGATCGCAGCTAGTAGATTTGTTGATAAGGCAATCAATATAAAAGAAACAACCGTTAAGATTATCGCGAAAACCAGTGCATTAAAAATTGGAACCATTTCTGTGACGGTTGGCCTCAAGGACGTCCGCTTCATACCTGCATCAATATCGCGATCGTAAATCATATTGTAGACCCCTGCTGCACCGGCCGACATATAACCGCCTATCAACAACCCTACAAGGGGTAACCAACCTGGAAATCCCCGGGCTGCAATAAACATTGCACCTACGGTCGTAAAAAGCAGGAGACTAATGACCCTAGGCTTAGTTAAAGTAATATAGTCTCGCCAATTAGCTCTAGTTAGCGGAGCCTTGGGACACATCTCAGACACGCTTCTCTGTCTTCGCCCACTTGCCAAGGCCGACAACTGCCTTGTTTGCGGGAAACCCCAACTCGACAATAAAAACTGCTGAAAGGAGTGCAAACGCCAGAATAGCAAATGTAAGATGCAAAAGCTGAAGTATTACCGGCGCTAACAGAGTGACGTTAACAGCACCAATGACAAGTTGCACGACGTATACGGCACATAGATATTGCACTAAACGAAGTGCTTGGGAAACTGGTTTGATCCGCCACGCAAGTCCCAAACTCAAAAATAGGTAGATGCCAACCCCAACTGCTATAACTGGATGCAGGATACGCAACCTAATAAGTGGGTGAGAGGAAGCCGTGAAATCAGCTGCTAATCCCTCTGCCAGAGATTCAGTAGGAAACATAGTGTTCCCCATGGCGGCAATACCACCACTAAACATGAGAATGAACATCCCTATAAGACCTAAACCTATGACCGAAGCCAAAACCCCTTGTCGTTTTATGCCAAGGGGCCAAATTGGTGATTTTTCTTGAGCATACAGAATAGTCCCAGTTAGAGCTCCTATTAATAAGAGTGAATTAACTAGGTGCGAAGCCACCATGATCCCTCGGGCCACGGTGGTATTATCACCGGTAAGACCAAGAAGCACTGTTACGCCCCCAAGCAATGCTTCGAAAATTAAAAACACAAAAGCTATCGTTGCAAATACGAATAAACCAGGTCGACTATGACGCCATTTCCAAGTCTTCACAAGCAGTAGCACTCCGAGCACAAGCACTAGTAGTGAAAGTATCCTGTGACTATACTCCATAAGAGTTTCGGCGCTCCCGGTTAATGGGATTACATTGCCATTACAGGTAGGCCAATGGCTTCCACAGCCAGCACCAGAACCGGTCGCCCGCACAAGAGCTCCCTGGAGCATCACCAAAGTAGTAGCAACAATAACAACCCACGCTAGGGGTGAAATTGAAATGAGACGGGAAACCTTCATCGTTTGCACCATCGCAACGTCAAAATTACAACCAATTACGAGGAAGCCAGAATTAACCGGACAGATTATTCGCCTGGCACCTTAACCTAAGGTTGCGGGGCAATCGTACCACCCCTGATTGGAAGTGTTAGTTAGTATGCTTTTGGCTTAATACAAGTCATCTGTTTACAATCCCTGGTTTTTTAGACAATGTAAACTGGTCAAACAATGAATATTTTAGCAGTTTTTTCTCATCCAGATGACGAGCTATCCTGCATCGGCACTCTCGCCAAGCATGCAAAAAGGGGCGACAATGTGGCCTTGATCTGGACAACACACGGAGAAATGGCTAGCCAGTTCGTTAACCACACCGACCCCGAAGTCCGTAAAATTCGTCATGAACATGGACACTGGGTAGCGGAAAAGATCGGCGGTGCTGGTCATTTTTTCGACATGGGTGATTCCCGAATGACAGGTGCTCGAGAAGAAGCCCTTCAGATTGCACGGTTTTATTCTTCTTTCAAACCTGATGCGATCATCACTTGGAGTGACGATCATCCTCATCCTGATCACCGCATGACTGCCAAAATAGCTTTCGACGCAATTACCCTTGCCCGAATTCCAAAGATCTTGAATGAGGGAGTACCAGAAGAAGAGAAGTTTTCACCTCACCGCAAACCTGTCCAATTTTTTCAATACCCTTCCTCGGAATCAAAACGTCCCTACGTGCACGTTAATATCGAAGATGAAGTCGAACTTGTGGGTGAACTGTTCCAGTTCTATCAAGAGTTTTATAAGTGGCCATCTTCTAAGGAACAATTTTTGCAAAGAGCATCTTTACAAGGCCGTGAATCGGGTGTGAAATTCGCCGAAAAGTTCCAGCGACGAGCAAGATTTGGCCCTGCGGTCGACTACCTGGAAATTTAATACCAAATTAACGACCTATACAAGGGTATTTGTGGCCAACCAGTTAGGGTAAAAAGACGTCTAAAACAGCATCCTCAACAAGTACTTGGGTTCGATATTCTGGCCCTTGGCCTTCGGGAAAACGCACCGAGAAGATGTTCCAACCAGGCTCCAAAGCTAGCTCGACTCCTGAGCCTGTCATAGTTGCAGCCTTATCCAAATAGAGTAAAGAAAAGAAGCCGACAGGTTCTTCTAAACTCGAAACTCCAATGAAAAAGGAGTCAACTCCCCCACGGTCAAATAAGAGATTAGCGTTGTTATCAACGTACATGTTGACTCTTCCAAGAGCAAAATTGACGTCTTCAGGTCCGATCCGGTATTCGTTTTGGAGGCCAGGAAGGAGCACTGTTCCGCTACGCAAAGGCCGTAATTCCTCTTTAGGGACAGGCAACCCCTCAATGCTAAATGTACCAGCGACTGGTGCTACGCTCGCTACTTCGTATCCCCAGACACCGTTATTGTCCACCACATGAATAGCCACCCGAGTCCCCTCAGGAAGAAGATTCTCGCTCTTTATAACGCCTCGAATCGTTGAGCTGGATTGAGAAAGACCCAGGCCTGCCATAAGCAACAACCCAACAATAACCAGGAAATTTCGTTTCATGACGCTCTCCAAACGTGCGATAGCGTAGCATATCTTGAATGGAATCCGCGTTTATTGGACCTTTACAGATCCTTTAAAAACCTCTCGCTAAACCCCACATCGCAATAATACAACTGTACCTTGAATTACAACCGTCCTTGAGGTGTGTTTTTCCACACTCAATCGATGCCATATCCCCTTGGATGCCGCTTATGCCAATCCCAAGCCGAGATAATGATCCCTTCCAAATCCGTAAAATGTGGGTCCCATCCAAGCTCACTCCTAATACGAGAAGAGTCAGCAACAAGAAATGGGGGATCTCCAACCCTCGGTGGTTTTAAGTGAACTGGAATCGGATGTTGAGTAACGTGGCGACAGGCATGTATAACCTCCTGTACTGAAAACCCGGTACCGTTGCCCACATTATAGGCCTTAACCTCTCCAGGTCTAACATCTTCAATAGCCAGCACATGGGCTTGAGCCAAATCAAGAACATGCACATAATCACGAATACAAGTGCCATCCGGCGTATCGTAGTTTTGGCCATAAATGTTGATCGAGTTCTTACTACCTATAGCCACTTGTAACGTCAACGGAATTAAGTGAGTTTCAGGTCGGTGATCTTCTCCATAGGTACTCGATGCACCAGCCGCATTAAAATACCTAAGCGACGTGTAACCGAGATCATTAATCTGAGGTAACCATCGCAGTATACGCTCAATCAAGTGCTTAGTTTCACCATATACGCTCGTCGGCTGTTTCGGAGCTTCTTCTCGTAACGGGTTATATCCACCAGTCCCGAATAGCGCCGCAGTTGACGAGAAAACAAAGCGAGATACTCCCTGTTCAAGCATAGCCTGGAGAAGACATATTGTCCCCACCACATTGTTGTCAAAGTACCGGATTGGTTCTTTCATAGACTCATCAACAAGGGAACTAGCTGCAAAGTGAATAACAGCATCAATACCACCTAACCGGATTGCCTTGCTAATTTCCCTGACATTGTGTAAATCGCTTCTCAAAAAAGTTGCTTGAGGGTGAATAGCCCCAAGATGGCCGGTCGAGAGGTTATCTAATACAGTCACATCGTGACCGCGGGCTATAAGCGCCTCAACAGTTACGCTACCGATATAACCAGCTCCTCCGGTTACGAGGATATTCACGATCCCTAGTTTAACTCCCCTACCGAAGCATAGAGGCCTTTCCAAAAAATACACTGAACTTGGTTTAAAATAATTACGTGCGCTAAGGTGAAGGCGTTAGTTATGATGCTAGTCAGAGAAAATACCGCGGCCTTACAAATGTTGTGTTTCAAGGCGCGCGCCCAGGAGGCCCTCCATGGAGGTGAAAAGTAAATCGGTCCCCTCTAGTTCTGCTGTGCTTGATGTTGGATATGTGTGGTTTGACGGCCGAATCGTTCCTCAGGAGCAAGCTACGGTATCAGCTCTGACCCATGCCCTTCATTACGGTACAAGTGTTTTCGAGGGTATCCGTGCGTACGAAACAGCTAATGGTCCAGCAGTATTTCGACTGAAGGAACACACCAAGAGATTGCTAGACTCAGCAAAGATCATGGGGATGATTCCACCAGTCACTGCAGAGGAAATAGAGCAAGCGATTATTGAGACCATTCGCCATAACAACCGACGATCGTGCTATATACGCCCTCTCATCTGGTATGGAGCTGAGTCCCTCGGAGTAAACCCAGGTCAGAACCAGGTACATTTCATGGTGGCAACCTGGGAATGGGGTACCTATTTAGGTGAAGAAGCGGTCCAGCAAGGTGCAGCCCTAATGACCTCAAGTTGGAGGCGAAGTTCGGGCGACATCATGCCCACTAAAGCAAAAGTTGGTGGAAATTATGTGAATTCAGTCCTAGCTAACCAAGAAGCTCGAGACAACGGCTTCGATGAAGCGCTACTCTTGGACAGTCAAGGTTTTGTTGCTGAGGGGTCAGGTGAGAACATTTTCTTATACCAAAATGGTGTCCTTATGCCGATCTCGCACTCTGTAAACCTTCGAGGAATTACCCGTGACTCAGTAATTAGAATTGCAAACTGGATGGATGTCCCGGTCGAGAGCACTATGGCAACCAGAGACGAGCTCTACACAGCCGATGAGCTTTTCATGGTTGGTACAGCTGCCGAGGTTACCCCAATAGCCTCGATTGATCGTCGGCCAATCGGTTCTGGTGCAGCTGGCCCATTTTCACTAAAGATGAGAAAAGTGTACCTGGATGTGGTTTGTGGAGGCGTTCCAGAGTTTAACGAGTGGCTAACCTACGTTGGAGAATAAGCATAACCATCAATTTTGATTAATTATGAAACCAAAACGGTTTCGTTAATACCCCAGGGAACCAGAAAATCAGTAAGCTCGTGCGAAGATAACTTTACGAGAATAACCAGATGGGCGCCCGGTGTGTATGCAAACCGTTCCTTCGGCAGTTGGTCCATCGATAGGGATACAACGAACTGTTGCTCGTGTCTCTTCTTGGATAGCTCGCTCACTTTCGGGGTCCCCACAATGGGTAGCAATGACCCAGCCATGCTCTATATGCTCCTTAAATTCATCGAACGTATTAACTTCAAAAGTGTGCTCTTTCTGAAAGTGGAGCGCCCGTTGGTAAAGTGCCTCGTGAAAACGATTGAGTTCCACGGGGATCTCCTCATAAAGCGCTCCGAATGGCACCTCGCGTTTTTCCCCAGAAAGCCGGTCGACTAGCAAAGCGGTGTTCTTCTGTAAATCCTTAGGCCCAATCTCGAGCCTGAGGGGCACACCCTTTTCTTCCCACTCATTAAACTTCCAGCCCGGGCTAATTCCTTCACGCATGTCAACGTGAACACGAACACCTGATTCCTTAAGTCCCTCCGCAAGGCGCTCAACCTCCGTAAGCACCCTCTTTTTAATCTCGTCATCATTGCGTCGGAAAATAGGTACTATCACAAGCTGATGTGGCGCCAAACGCGGAGGTAAAATCAAGCCAGAATCGTCACCATGGGTCATAATAATTGCCCCAATCATGCGGGTAGATAACCCCCAACTAGTGGTGTGTACAAAAGCTTGGTTATTATCCACGTCATTAAAAGTAATGTCAAAAGCCTCAGCAAAATTAGTACCCAGGTAATGACTGGTTGCCGACTGGAGGGCCCGAGTGTCCCGCATCATGGCTTCGATTGTTAGCGTCATTTCCGCCCCGGCAAAGCGCTCTCTTTCAGTTTTTTCCCCTTGGATCACTGGGACTGCCGCATAGGACTCAGCAAACTCAGCATAAAGTGCAAGCATCTTATGAGTCTCACCAAGAGCCTCCTTCGCCGTAGCATGGGCAGTATGCCCCTCTTGCCATAGGAACTCAGTCGTTCGGAGAAAGGGCCTAGTACGGAGCTCCCAACGCATGACGTTATTCCACTGGTTGTAAAGAAGCGGTAGATCACGGTAGCTCTGAATCCACTTGCTATACATCTCCCCAACTATCGTCTCTGAAGTAGGCCGAATCGCCAACGGCTCTTCAAGTTCCTTGCCGCCAGCATGAGTGACCACCGCCAATTCAGGCGAAAACCCTTCAACGTGTTTGGCTTCTCGCTCGAAAAACGACATGGGTATAAGCATTGGGAAATAAAGATTTTGATGACCTGTATCCTTAAACATTCGATCAAGGTGCAACTGGAGATTCTCCCATAAGGCATAACCGTAAGGCTTTATCACCATAGAACCGCGAACAGGTGACAGATCAGCTAGGTCGGCCCTGTAGACAATTTCGTTGTACCAAGTACTAAAATCCTCTGACTGCGGCGTAATCCCCTTATTCTTGGCCATAACGCTCTAGAGTATCAGAAGACTCCTCAGCTAGTACATCACAGAGTCTATATACACCCAACATACACCTTCTATAAGCTAGGTTGGAAAGCCTAAGTTTCCGAAAAGTACCCTAATTAACCCAACGGCACCATCAAACTTTTGGAGGCGAGTCCATCCCTTGTGACATGTAGCAACTCATGTCAAACTCCGTATTTGATAATGTTGGTTTGTGGGAGACCCCATTATTCTTTACGATGCAGCTTGCAACTTATGTCGAGCCCAAGCATTAAACATGTACCGCCTGGGACGCGGACAAGTAGAAGTTGGCCCACTCCAGAGTCTCGCATATCGCTTTCCTAAACTAACGCCAGAGGATGTACGTAGAGAAATTACTCTCGTCGATAGGGATGGAGCCATTCGTGGGGGAGTGGATGCACTAGTTCGACTTGCAGAACTTGGTACCCCTTGGCTTGGTTGGCCTTTACGACGGTTCTACAATCTGCCCCTTCTCCATCAACTAGCAGACTTAACCTATGCCTGGATTGCTCGAAACCGCTACCGCTGGTTTGGGCGAAACAAGGAGTGCGAAGACGGGTCCTGCGGAACTCATTACTTTGGTCCCAATACTGATCGCTAGACATCTATCACAATGCCGAAAAGCAAGTTAAAACAGCTAATTCTTGGCAACTTTTCAATTGAATAGCAAAACCGGAGATAGGTTTGTAGAAAGTTAGAATTAATGTTGCCTTAACAAAAACATGTGTCAAAGTTACAACTATAATTCGAACCTAACAACCTAACCCAATCGGGTTTCTCGCAAAGAAACCAACTATTCAGGTTAATCTCGTCTGCTATACTCCCTGGCGATAGAAGGCCTAGTCTAGTGCAAGGCAGGTAGCTAAATTATTCTTAGAGCATAGGGACATCGCGCATCACGATGCCTATCTTTGGAGGAGATCATGAAAGATACTTCGAAACCCTTGTCTGGAAGGA
The DNA here is from genome assembly GCA_002707365.1 of Trueperaceae bacterium. NCBI lineage: Bacteria > Thermotogati > Deinococcota > Deinococci > Trueperales > Trueperaceae > Trueperaceae bacterium. The sequence goes on along the minus strand of PAMQ01000014.1, from coordinate 46,978 downwards.
GGGAAACCTCACCAGGTTCTACAGAACAGGCATCATTTTACGCAACTACTCCGATCTTCTACGTCAATGCCGAACCACACTTAGGTCACGCCTATACCACCATCCTTGTCGACGTAGTAACGCGATACTATCGTCTTAAAGGCGATGACACCTATTTCCTAACTGGCACGGATGAACACGGAGAAAAAGTAGCAAAAGCAGCTACTGCAGCTGGCAAAACTCCACAAGAGTACGTCGACTTAGTAGCTGGGCAATTCCAAGCCACATGGGATCAAATGGGAATCAAATATGACGAATTCATGCGCACTACTGGTCTGGAACATAAAAAGGTAGTTCAGGAAATCCTACAACGTGTTTATGACAATGGTGACATTTTCTACGGAGAGTACTCAGGCCTTTACTGTGTAGGCGCAGAACGATTTGTAACCGAGAAGGAACTTGTTGATGGCAAATGTCCTGACAGCAACCAACCACCAGAATACCGCAGTGAGGCAAATTACTTCTTCCGTATGGAAAAGTATCGCCCTTGGCTACGAGAAACTATTGAACGTAATCCCAATCTGATCCGACCTGAACGTTATCGCAATGAAGTTTTATCTATCTTAAAAGAACCAATCGGCGACTTAAGTATTAGCCGACCCATTTCACGAGTGCCGTGGGGCATACCACTACCCTGGGACGAAGAACACGTGTGTTATGTATGGTTTGACGCTCTAATAAATTATTATTCAGCTCTGGAATCAAAAGAACTGGAAAAGCGTTACTGGAGTGGCGTGAACCACTTTATTGGCAAGGACATCTTGAAACCCCACGGGGTGTTTTGGCCAACGATGCTCAAAGCAGCGAATCTACCTCTCTACAAACACCTTAACGTTCATGGTCATTGGATTGTAGACGGAAGAAAAATGAGCAAAAGCTTGGGCAATGTCGTAGAGCCACTAAACCTACAACAGAAGTACGGTATTGATGCCTTCCGCTACTATCTAGTCAGAGATATTACTTTTGGGCTTGACGCAAACTTTACTGAGATGTCTTTAGCTGAGCGCGTCAACGCCGATCTCGCTAACGACTTAGGAAACCTCCTAAACCGGACTCTGGGTATGGTGGGTCGATACCGTAATGGTAAGGTGCCAGCTGCCTCCTCCTGCAAAGCTATAGATGACCAACTAATAGAACGGTTTAATAAACTTCCGACAGAGGTTACTCAGGCCTTCGACAATGTTCAATATGACCGGGCAGTTGAGTCAATCCTCAACGGTGTGAGAGCGGCGAACAAGTACATTAGCGACACCGAACCATGGCAACTTGCAAAAGATGAAAAATCAACAGATCGCCTCGACACAGTTCTGAACACAGCAGTTGAGGCGCTGCGGTGTACTAGTATCCTCCTCGACCCAATAATGCCCAGCAAGATGCACGAGCTACGCAAACAATTAGGTATTCACCTAGAGCCTTTCACTCTAAATAGTGCTGGCAAATGGAATCTCGTACCACCAGGAACACTGACCCGTCCAGGAGAACCTCTCTTTCCCCGAATCGACCTTGAAGCTCTTGAGGACCAACTAAATACCCCAGAGGAGCCCCCTTTGGAGCATAAGGACGAGATTACGATTGACGATTTCGGCAAGCTAGAGCTGCGAGTAGCTACTGTGCTCTCAGCTGAGCCTCATCCAGATGCCGACAAGCTCCTTGTGCTTAAAGTCAAAGTTGGGCCCGAAGAGCGCACAGTGGTTGCGGGTCTTCGACAGCACTACCAGCCCACACAACTTATCGGCAAGAAAATCATCATGGTTGCAAACCTAAAATCAGCTAAACTACGTGGGGTGAACTCGCAGGGAATGGTACTTGCGGCAGAGGACGATGAAGGTAATTTAGCAGTTGCTACATTTGACCACGATGTGACCGATGGAAGCATCGTCCGTTAAGCGAAAAGTCCTTTTACAGGAACTAGCCCGGTGGGGTAAATGATAATAGCCTGATGTTTGGCCTCTCGCATTTTTCACAATTGAGTTGCACACGTTAACTCGCATGGTCTCAATGATCTAGATTCTCCTTAGACTAATGCAATCGCAAAACAATCAACATACGAGAGGTATCTTTAGGAGGACTCCGTGAAGATCGCAAGCTGGAACATAAATGGCTTAAGGGCAAGACTTGACTTCCTGAAGATCTGGCTTACGGACCGGAAACCAGACATTGTTGGTTTACATGAACTAAAGATGGAAGAAGAAGTATTCCCATTTGATGAATTTTCAGATCTCGGTTACCAAGCTGTCGCGTATGGCCAGAAAGCTTGGAATGGCGTTGCCGTCTTATCCAAAGGGCCTATCGACGTGGTGGAAATTGGCCTTTCTGGTCAGGATATGTTCGGGAGTCGGCGAATAGTAGCTGACACGCTGGGTATTCGAGTCACCAATCTGTACTGCCCAAATGGAAAAAGTCTAGATCACGCAGATTACGCTAGGAAGTTAGAGTGGTTTGACTCGTTAATTGAATCTAGCCAATCGCTTGCCAACAGACAAATTATTATGGGTGATTTTAATATTGTACATTCGGATCTAGACAGTCATCTTGCTGATGACAATAACGAAGTAATTTTCCACACATCAGAGGAACGCGCAAGACTTACCCGACTACTTAAGTTGGGACTGAACGATTCGTTCAGAGAGTTATACCCTACGAACAGAGATTTCTCGTGGTGGGATTACCGTGGTGGAGCTTTTCGCTTTAATCGTGGTTTACGCATCGACTTGATTCTCGGAACAGACGAGGTCTCGAACGACACCACTAACGCGTGGATTGACCGAGAATATCGCAAAAAGAAGGAAGGTCTTACAGCTAGCGACCACGCTCCAGTTATACTGGAAATCAGATAACGGTTTTTGATTGACTTCTTCACTCGCCTGTTAATCCTAAGGCTGACGACTAACCCCCCAACAGTTTCAACAAAGCCGTAATAATCTTGCAAACTAACGAGTGTAATTAGGAGTCGCTTATTACTAGCTTACGGGTGTCATTTGGGAGTATTTCAAGACGTGAAGAAAAGATATAAATACCGTTATCTGGAAGACGCTAACTGGTTAAAAACGTATTGCTAAAATTAAGACCACTGCTAGAAAAAGTTTATTAAGTCTAAATTGTACCGGCAACCAACCAGGGAATATTTGAGCCATGTCTTGCAATTTTCAGTTATGCTTGCTATATAGGTAGACTCCTTTTAACTAAAAACTGTGCCCTTACTTCACTCAACAATTCTTGATAGAGACCTGAATCAATTCACTTACTTTATAGTAAAATTTTCATACTACAGTAACGACAAAATTTAGCATCTATGCGGACGATCTTCTCACAGTTAGGACATTTACCTAACCAGGACTTAATGTTTTTCCGAACCCTCCAGATCATCAACACAAAGCCCCCAACAAAACCAAGGAATATCAATGTCCAAGAGAGTGCCCAATTCTTTGCAAAGTACGACAAAATCAAACAAAACAAGCTAGCTAATAACACTATCGACGTTCGTTGCATTAACCCTCCTTACCAGAGCAAGACAACCCAGATTAGTATATTCACCACTCGTGAATGTCGATAATACTGACGTCTACGCTAGACAAATTCTTATAGGGGTCAAACAACCAGGAAAACCCCATCGTGCTTCCTGCCATAATGTTACTAGTACTCACCCAAAAGAAGGCACTATCAATCAGGTGGCCATTCGCATCCCGTAACATCACTTCTACCTTTACGGTCAAAGCTCTAGTATTATCATTCCTAATTCTTCCGTATACCTCTATATCTCCGCTGCTCTTTGTTCGGTAGTCAACCCTGAGAAGGCTGAAACCTGATGAACCCGCAGTCTTCACTGAAGTATCCGTAGAGGAGTGCTCACCTAAGCACTGTGCAACGAATCCCTCTATGAGGACTTCCTGACCGCAAGCAACACCTAAAAACAACACAACAACAAAAATAGTTAATAACTGCATGGTTCTGTGCATCATCAACAAACACCAACACGTTGTCAAGTAGAGCGTTATATCAGACCCTCACGCCTCCGCATTTCTGGCAAAATATTGCGAGTAATTTAAGCTTTTGTGTTATCACCCCTTCCCCATAATCCTCCTGAGGACAGTAGTGTATTAATCGTACGAAGCTCTTGACATAATAATCAGCATTCTCTATCCTTAAACCTATATGCCTTAATTATTAAGGTAGAGGTGGTGTCCATTGAATTAAGAACCGTCCATTTAAATCTACTAGCCTAGTTAAGGGGGTGGGCGCAACTAGCCCAGCCAGGCCCATGCACCCACCCCACGTCCTGACGCTACAGCAACAACGTGCAGCTGCTGTTTACGTCTTCTCGACCCTAGCACGCTTCCATGCTGAATATCGCAACCATTTACTTCAATAGTTTTCCCATATGGCTCTCAAATCGTAAAGGGCTAACCAAGCCCGATCTACCATCTATCTTCTGCCGTAACAACCGCGTAGTTCATGGAAACACAGCAGCTGCTCAAGCAGGAATCACCGAAAATATGCCACTACAAGGAGCGCTCCAGCAACACGCCAAACTACAGGAAGTGCACATCAACGACGAAGACTTAATGGTGCACTGGGAAGCCTTTATAGAGGAGCTATACGAGATTACGCCATGGCTCTTTACTCCTAAAATCGGCATTGTACATCTCAAAATCACTCCTACAGAAGCGTCAGAACTGGCCACAACACATATTCTGCAGGTCGGAGTTGCCACATCGCTTGAACTTTCCCACCTTGCTGCCACAACTTGCACCCCAGGTTCTTATCGAAACCTTAGTGCTGACACCGAAGAATCATTCGTTGCCAATGTACCCATCCATTTTCTCGCACGCTTAGGCATGTCTAAACGTGCTCTCGAACGCCTCAACTTTCTCGCAATAAGCCATATCGGAATGTTGAAACAATGGTCCCAAAAGCAAATATTAGCTTTCCTCGGCCAAGAAGCAAAAGTTGTCTTACAAATCACTCACGGGCCAAGCACAACAGACATACCCATATACCAACCGAAAGAGAAAGTAATCAAGAGCTACAGTTTCGAGAACCCAGTCTTCGAAATGTACGAGGTTGAACCCGTCATCTCACTCCTAGCTAATAGAGCCGCAAAAGAACTTGATAAACGTACGGCACGACGCATCATTATCAGAGCAACTTTCAGCGGTGTATCTGTTTTTGGCGCCCGACTGTCTAAGCATCCGGCCTCATCTCCCGGCCACATTTACCAACTAGCTCTACAAGCACTACAAGACTCGCGCGCCATGCCCGTAGGTATTGACGAGATCGAGCTTCGACTCTCTACCCTTGAAATGACCCTCGAACAACCATCTTTATGGCGCGCGAAAGAACAAGCAGCCAACGCTATAACCATGGTGACAGATAGGTTCCCAGGCGGAATCGTCCGTCTCGTGTGGACCAATCGTTACTCTCAAGCACCCAACCGCCGATACCGCTTGGAACCTATCGTAAACAAAGCACAGAAGCTATCTACTCCGGTAGAGGAGGAAACCATTGAAAATAGTAATGGAAAATATCGAGGTAACCCAACTGGACAAAAGCATATTGAGCCAATCCAGAATCACGTGGCGCGGGAAATCGAGGAAAATCAGGCGAATCATAGACACCTGGACATACTGCAGCGAATGGTGGAAAAACGAGATACATAGATATTACTTCCTCATTGAAACAACTGACGGTAGCATCCTGGAATTATTCAGGGAGGAGGCAGGTAATTGGATCCTCAGCCGCATAGGCGACTAACGGCTTTACTTAATTGTCAAAGTTACTTCAGCTTCGGCCTTGGAACATCCAGCCCAACACGGCTTGTTCGCCGAGCTAAAGAAAGGGGCTACAGTTACCTTGCAATCACTGACTATCTCAACGTAACTGCGGGCGTCGAACTATTCTCTGCAGCTAAAAAAGCAAAAGTCCGAGCTCTAATTGGTGCTACCGTTCCAATCTTGGTTGAGCAAGAAACTTACGACCTTGTATTACTCGCGCGCTCCAGAGCCGGCTACGCTAATCTAAACCGAATCTTAACGCACGCTCACGAACGAGAAGATCGCAACGTCCCTCTACCAGTTGTACTATCAGACACTACTGACCTTGCAATTCTCACTGGTGGTAGGAACGGCCTCATCAGCAAAATGATGATCTCCCGGCAACTTAGGGTTCTCGAAAATGTCCTGGAGAAGCTCAAGGGCGGATTTCACAAGTGGTTATTCGTCCAGATCTACCACGATAACTACCAGTGGGATTCTCGCAGATCAAGAATCATCCGACGCTTTGCCATCAGCCAAAAATTACCCGTTGTCTGCACACCACAAATCAAATATGCCGACCCTAGCAACTACCACCTCTACGATGCTCTGATGTGCAGTCGCTTAGGCATTACCGTCGATCAGGCTAATCGCAACCGCCCACAAAATGATCAAAATGCTATCGATACGGCTGATTCTTACTTCACCCGCCTACCGTTCCCGGAAGCAATTGAGAACACAAATCAACTTGCGGAAGCTTGCTACTTCGACCTACTGCCTGATAGGCTTGCGCCGCCAAAAGCCCATGTTCCCACCGGAATCACACCGCAACGACACCTGGAACAGCGCTGTATCAAAGAGCTGCTACACCAATATGCAGGCGAGAAACTTAAACTAGCTCGCACCAAACTACTGGAAGAACTCCTCACAATCCAAGCTCTCGACCTTGCCGAGTTCTTTCTTGTCGCAGCGGAGGTAACCGACTACTGCCGACAACGCAGCATACTTGCAGCAGGCAGGGGTAGTGCAGCTTCCAGCATCTGTTGCTACTTACTCGGCATTACACAAACAGATCCTGTACAGCACAACTTGCTATTCGAACGTTTCCTACACACTGGCAAAAGCACCATGCCTGATGTTGATATCGACATCAGCAGCTCACGCCGCGATGAGGTTCTTGCTTGGGTAGAAGAGCGATTCGGACAAACAACAGAAGCAATGGTCTGCAATAAGATTACCTACCGCCTTCCGCTCGCCATCCAAGACCTGGGCCGTTCACTGGGCATACCGCCTAAGCTACGAAATATGCTCACTACTAGTCTTGGAAGAGATTTTCGTGGCCTCCGCCCGCCCCAAGTAGCCGCTGCTGAAAACATCTTTGAGGAAGTACTCGGTAGCTCTCCAGCCAACGCAGCCCTAGTAGACCTACTCAGCAACATGGAACCAAAGCACCCACGTCACCTTGCTCCGCACTCAGGCGGAGTAGTACTCAGTAAGGAACCACTGTTCTACTACAGCCCCCTTGAACGTAGTTCCAGTGGCATCAAGATAATCCAGCTCGACAAAGACGACGCCGAAGCTCTTGGCCTAATCAAACTAGATCTTCTTGGCCTTCGCATGTTGTCAGCTCTCGAGCATGCCCGTGAGGAAATCTTTAGGACTGAAGGAATTTGGCTGGACTTAGGAAATCTTCCTGACGAATCTCCCGTCTGGGATCTCATTAGCAGCGGCAACACTCTTGGCTTATTCCAAGTAGAAAGCCCAAGTCAGCAGCACACAAGCAAAACCATGAGGGCAAGGACCCTGCAAGATCTTGCTCACCAAATCGCCTTGATCAGACCAGGCCCTATACAATCCGGAAGCGTCCATCCCTACCTTCGGCGTCGATGTGGCCTCGAAAAGGTCACTTATCTTCATCCTTCTCTCGAGCCGATCCTGAAGAAGACCTATGGCGTGCTGCTCTTCCAGGAAGATGTCCTCCGTATCTGCGTGCATTTTGTAGGCATGGACTGGGTAGATGCAGACCGTTTCAGAAAGAAAGTTAGTGGTTGGGCTGACCTAGAAAACATCGAATCAGAACGTAAGCGGTTTTTGGAAGGCGCACAACGAACAGTAGGCGCGACTGAGGAAGACGCTCTCGCAGTCTTCGACGCAGTAAAGAGTTTTCAAGGGTATGGCTTTGCCGAGTCACACGCATGGGCATTCGCGATTCATGCCTATGCCAGTAGTTGGTTGCGCGTGAACTATCCGCACGAGTTCCTCGCCGCAATACTGACTGAGGAACCTGGGATGTGGTCTCAAAGCACAAAACGGCAGGAAGCTCGTAACTGGGGAGTTCGTTTTGCTAAACTCAATATCAACAAAAGTAGTGTGCATTATCGCTGCGAACTCATTGACGGCATCAAATACATTCGCCCTCCCTTAAGTGCTATCAAGAGTGTTAGTACCGAGTTAGCACGCTCAATAGTCATTGAGCGTTTACTTGGTGGTCACTTCGAAAGCGTTGAGTCCTTTTACTCTCGTATCGCATTACCAATCAATGAACTCCAAGCCCTTGCTAAGGCTGGCGTATTTGACCATCTTTGCCCACGCAGGGAAGCCCTCTATACCCTCATATCACTAAGTAATGCCGTGCAAGCAGGGACAAGCAGTTTCCTTACCAGCTTGCCGCCTTTTCCCCCACTAAAACAGTTGGGCGGCTCCCAGGAATTTGTATGGGACTACCAAAGTTACGGCTTCTCAACAAAAGACATGCACCCGCTCGACCTAATCCGCGATCAACTTCGTGAACTTGCCTGCATCCCTCTTCTCAGTGTAAAAAATCAAGCTCTGAATAGTTCCGTCCGGACCGCTGGCCTCGTTATCAGTCGCCAAAAACCAGGAACCGCAAAGGGTTTTGCGTTTTTCGTTATTGAGGACGGACCGGTTCGCTGTCAACTCGTCATCAATCCCCAGATCTGGGAATTAAGCCGTGCATCTCTCCGAGACGCCTCAGTTCTAGTCGTTGAGGGCACGATCGTAGACGCTGCATCCCAACTCACCATCAAACTAGATCGGGTATTTGCATTATCACCTCCAATACCAAACCGTATCTATCCTTGAAGCAACTAAGGGATTCTTCCTGGCTTTGATCTTGACAATCTATTTGGTGTTTATTGATGATGCTGAGAACCACAAAGCCAATAAGTAATCCGCAAGTATGGAGTCTGGTCTGAGCAGCAGCGAAAAGGTTTATAGCAGTTTAAAAATGTGTGTTTAAGGCGTTGTGACATCGTAGCTATTTGACTAGCCACTCCGTTAATCATCAGAAAGACTCGTGAGCAAATACTGTTAGTCTGCTCATAGCTGAAGGAGGGAAATAGTGAAACCTAAAGGTTGGTGGACCACGCATCCTACTATTCTCAGCGTCACCGTAGCTGGTAGTTGGGACTCAAACGGTGACGGCATCGGGGACTTTGAAGGCATCCGCCAGAACCTGGACGATCTGCAAGCTATGGGAATGACTGGACTGAGGCTTCACCAGGTCACACGCTTTGGCGACGATTACGAATTCAACGGCCTAGTTTCCCAAGATTGGTTCGACACTGATCCTCTTTTCGGCACGATGGATGATTTTAATCGGCTGATGGCAGAATGCCATAAGCGCGACATACCTATCATAGTCATGGCTGTTCCAGAGTACTTGGGCTGGCACCATCCAATCTATTTAGCTGCTAAACAAGCTCGCAACGAAGGCGTGGAAGATCCGAGGATAGATTGGTTCGGATGGGATGATGACGGTAGCGTAGAGTTGACCTGGGACCATCCAGCTCCCGATGCTGGTAATCAGGAATACGTCGAAGCTTTTTGCGAGTACATAGGCTTTTGGATGGACAAAGGAATCGTTGGTTGGGATGTGGACAGCATTGAGTCTTGGAAGAACGTTAATGTAAAAGCATTACGTGCTATTACTGATCTCGTAAAATCGCGTGGTGGGTTTATCACGGCGGAACACAGCTCCCTTGCGCATAACATTACCCGCTGCGGCGGCTTTAACGCTGGTACGGGCATTCGTAGGGATCGACTCTACGGGGAACTAGAGGCAATGCTCGAGCAAAACGCTGACCATATTCGCCGTGGCTTGGCGATCCGACAACAACTCATTGAACACAACATTTTCCCATTTCAGCAGTTCGGAAGGCGGATGTTCGAACGATACCGCGGTCTCTTTATGCGTCAAATGTTTAGGTTACAGGTGGCGTTCCAAGCAACCCTACCCGACCAAGTGTGGGTCGATGCAAGTGTAATTACTTATCCAAGAAAATTATCAAAGCCTCTACCAACTCCACTCAGGACACCACTAGATATTGACCTAAAGTTTTGGGGCCTTGACCACGCGGAGATGTCACGCCAGGGCTCGGATCCTTCGTCACCATTTAGCTTTGTTAAACGAATGTTCGTTTTACGTTCGCAAGAAGAGGCTCTTGGAATAGGTGATTTATCAGAGCTGCCGACAGACAAGCGACAGACGGTATTCGCTGGCCTAAGGACTAGTGAGAGGGGAACGAAACGTGCAGTAACAGTGTTCAATTTCGATGAGGAGCCCTGCCAAACAGAAGTGATAGTCGGTGAAAACATTCGAATTCTCCGTAACTACCTTAGTGGCGAAGTTATACATGTCAATAACGGTATTCTACAAGTCCAGCTAAATCGCTATGGCTTTAAAATTTTGGAAGTAATGAATTGATGTGTTCACTAGTAATTGCCCAATTAGAATCTGGTGCTTATTTGTGACCCTCGGTCTTTCACGGGCTGAATAGCTTTGTATTCATGCCGATTAGCCAACACCAACTCAAATCTCAACCCACGCTAGCAACGCTCGACACCTGAACGGCAAGGAGGACCAAATGAGAGGTAGTCTAGGAAAGATGACTAAGCTACCACTCACGTCTGCACTAGTCACATTCTTGTTGGCGGTTAGTGCTTCCAACGGTGTAAATTCTACGACACATGGCATCTCCCATAATTGCAATAAACCCACCCTAGAAAATCATTTCTATTTAACCCCTGCAGAATCTGGAGAGGTTTTGATGCCACCTACTCTTAGTGGGCCTGTGAACCACTTCGACAGCCAACATTTCCGCCTTCACTACACCCTTCAAGGGAAAGATGCCGTTCTAGATCTCGACCGTGATGCTAATGGTTTACCAGATTACGTTCAAGCTACCGCAGATGTCCTCGAAAGCGTTCGTTCAACTGCGACGCAAGAATTCGGTTGGTCACCACCTCCTTCTGATTGTGGGTGGGGAGGTAACGACCTTTACGATATTTTCATTCGGAATCTACTCGAGACGGAAAACAGTTATGGCTTTGTCAAGAGCAGCGCTAGCGCAACACGCGTGGGAGATAACCCAGCAACTAAAAATATTATGGAATCGCGCTCTTCATTCTCATACATGGAACTAGACAACACCTTCCTCGACGACAGTGGCTTATCCCCAGCTAAGTTATTACGTACTACCGTGGCTCATGAGTACTTTCATGCTATCCAGTTCGGTTACGACGGGGAAGAACCTGCTGGTTGGTTATGGGAAGCAACGGCTAACTGGATAGAGGATGAATTTTTTGACGATATCAATCAGATTTACGGTGACCTCGACACGGTATTCAACGCTCCAGACCTAGCCCAGAATGGAAAGGGTTTTGAGGTTGGTATTGATACAGGAAGTGACCGCTGGTACGGGCAATGGATTTTTTTCCGATATTTGTCAGAACGTTTCGGTCACAAGGCCGTCCGAGCAATCTGGGAACACGCTCGCTACCTTGACGGGTACTTTGCTATTGATGCAGCGCTAGTCGAAAACGGTACGACTCTTGCTTCGGTGGTGAAAGAATTTAGCGTCGCACTACTAACAAGGAATTTTGAAGAGGGAGAACACTATCCTACTGTAAGTCTCGAAGGGTCTACAGGATTAGGGGAGTTTCTACCGGCTGACGGTGTAGCTCAGCTTGGCGCTGATTATTTGTCTATCGAGGCTGGTGGGGTCGTCACCATATCCTTGCGAGGAGGTGCTCTCGAAGGAACAGTTGTAGGATTAAATGGTGATATAGCGACTCTTTTCAATATGCCTGGGAATTCGGTCACGCTCAACACAAGTCGTTTCGAGAAGCTCTATTTAATTATTCTGAATCCGAGTCGAGCTCTAACACCAGAAGCCGCTGTAATGAAAACATACCGAGTAACCATTAGCCCTGCAGCTAGACCTCTAATTGATACACGAGTTTCGGTCGAAACCCGAGCATCTAGTAACTTTAAGACGCCTAAATTATCAACCCGGTCTAATTCCCGAAAAAGCAAGAAAATTGCAATCGATGCCCCAACCGACCTGGTACCGACTTCTTTGCCTAATCAGTTCACTATCGAAGGGGTGTTCGAGGTGATCCAAAACGGTATTAAGGGAATACTCCTGCAGTTTGGCAATGGTAAAGAATTCCTTGACATCGTAGTCCGTGAGAGTAGCGCCACTGACCTAAAAACACTCTTCGTGGACAAAAACTATAAATCCCATTCCGGCACCCGGTTCCATCGTATTAACGACACAGTAATCCTACTAGAGGACTTTAGCGAGCCAGGTAACCCCTACAGTAGAGCCGCATTCATTTCTGGAACACAAGAATTTCTCCTAACAGGACAAATCGCTGCAAGCAATCTCCACGATACGGCGAAGAGTCTCGTATTGGCCTGGACGGACTGATAGTCACTAATTTTCTATCTATCTAGCCTTGGTTGGTGAACAAAACTGGGTCTCGAAGTCCTAATGCCACAGTTCATCTTGTGAAACTAACGCCCCCGAGATGTCTCGGTTAATGTTTGACCCTATAACCGCAAGAACTCTAAAGTTTAACCCCAATTCTAATACAACTAATTACCAAGCTAAGCCAAAAAACCCTTAATTGAATCGTAATATGGCTTCAATCATTACGGGTGCTTTTGCTTGAACCACTTCGACGCCAATTTTGGCGTCGCTGATTACTTGCATAAGAACCCTTGCTAGAATTCGACCGATTCCGTGTGTTCGACCGACTACGTCGCTGAGTAGATTTAGAACTGTTTGCCTTCTGCCCCTGATGCCGCGAGCCGCGATCGAATTCAGCTTGCCCCTTGGGCGGGGAAGTATTGTAATCGAAACCCTCAGGCCGAACGCGTTTAAGTGGTTCTCCTAACAACCTCTCGACAATCCTAATCATTCCTGAATCTTCGGTTGTGACAAAAGTAAACGCATCACCACTCCGCTCAGCCCTCCCAGTCCTACCTATACGGTGAGTGTACGCATCCGCAGTGGAAGGCATATCGTAATTGATTACGTGCGAAACCCGAATAATGTCTATGCCCCGAGCAGCAATATCGGTAGCAACTAGAATCTGATAGCGGTCTTTCCGAAAGCCGTCGAGAGCCTGTTGGCGCTTATTCTGTGACATGTTTCCCTGCAAAGCAACTGCGCGATAACCAGAGCGCTCTAGCTGTTGAGCAAGCCTTTTAGCTCGATGCTTAGTACGAGTGAACACTAAGGTGGCCCGGGGGTCTAACTGCTTCAGCACGTGCTTCAACATTGCTGTCTTCTGATGCTTCTCTAGGGGATAAATAGCATGAGAAACAGTTTTAGCTGGAGCTATAAGGTCCACTTGAACTGTTTTAGGTTCTTTAAGGGCCTCCTGAGCTAGCTTCTGTATATCTCGTGGCATCGTCGCAGAAAACATGAGCGTTTGCCTCTCAGGGGGAAGGCTACGAAGAATACGCCGTATATCGGGGAGGAAGCCCATATCAAACATGTGATCAGCTTCGTCGAGAACCAACACTTCCACATCACGAAGGAGGGAACCATCCTTACTAAGATGATCAAGTAGCCGGCCTGGACAGGCGACAATGACTTCTGCTCCCCCATCCAAAGCCCTTATTTGAGGATTCATCCCAACCCCCCCATAGACGGTAGCGCTGCGCAAGCCAGTTCCTCTACCTAGGGTGCGGAAACTGTCGTTAATTTGTTCAGCAAGCTCTCGCGTCGGCGCCACAATGAGAGCTCGAACTTGCCCTCGCCGACCTCGGATGAGACGGTGAAGGATAGGGAGTGCAAATGCGGCAGTTTTACCAGTTCCAGTTTGGGCGAGTCCCATTACGTCCCGGCCAGCCATCACTAAGGGTATGGCCTTCTCTTGGATGGGCGTAGGCTCTAAATAGCCGGCTGCATTGATACCAGACCCCACTTTAGGGTGGAGTCCAAAGTCAGAAAATGACATAAAGACCTTCCTTGGCTTACCTGTAGCCAAGTCGCACCCTTAGCCGAGTTTCCAGATAGCAGCTGAACTATACGTCACCATCAGCTTAAAGGTAAAGGTCCAGTATCTGGCTGTGGGGTATTTCGCAATGCACTTTTAACAATAACGCAGCAACTTAGGTCCCACACAATGTGAGCAAAAGTACCTAATCTCCTAAACCAACATACTTACCTTGGTAATAAAGCAATGGCTTCTTATCATTAACGGCAATGTGCTTAACCTGACCAATAAATATTGTGTGATCTCCAACCTCGTGTGCGACCTCTATGTCACATATCAGGTGAGCCAAGGCGCCATTAACAAGAGGGAACCCATCGACTTCAATGAAGGGTTCAACCACTTCTGCTGCAAAGCGGTTAGCGAAATGATTAGAGAGGTGTTCTTGGTCACTTCCCAGCATCGAAACGCCATAACGATTAGTCTTATTAAGTGTCTGGTGTGCGGTAGCTTGTCTATCTATCGATACAGCAACCAACGGGGGGTCCAAAGAAACCGACATGAAAGCGTTCACGGTAATACCATGTACGGTGTCACCTTCGCGCATAGTCACAACAGTAATACCTGTAGCGAAGTGCCCGAGAGCATTGCGGAATTCACGCTGATTCATCATGTCCAAGTTTAGACCCGATCCCCCCCAAAGGGTCAATAGGCCGCTAGGCTTATCCAATACCAAATACCTTATATCCCGTAAGCCTTTGCAGAACTACACGAAGTTGCAGCCCAAACCCTAGTAACGACTAAGACCGTTACTCTCGAGGCACCACCTCTAGGACGATAGGCGTCTCCATTATCTCGTTATTTCTTACTAAAGTGATGACAACAGTGTCTCCTGGAGCCCGGGAAAACACTAACTCCTGTAAACCTGTTGCATCCTCTAAAGGTTGACCATTGACTGCTATTATAGAATCTCCTCCTGCAGGAAATTCCTGTCCCTCAACGTTAACCGTGAAATTTGCTCCACGTAGACCCGCAAGGTCACCTGGACCACCGGTTTGGACTTCCACTACCATCACCCCCTCATCAGGAAGACTGAGGCTCTGTCGCACACTCTCGGGATAGCTTCGGAGGTTACGGACTGTAATCCCAATTCTCGGTCGGGACTCAAACACGTCAGTAAAGCCACCAGAAAGAAGAATCTCGAGATTATCTGCTAGGAGGTTACTGGGGATGGCAAAACCAACGCCAGCGAATGCACCCCGGCTGAAGGGGCCGCCGTTACCGGGAACTATTGCGGTATTTATGCCCACGACCTCACCACTGGAGTTTAGTAACGGCCCACCAGAGTTACCAGGATTGATAGCTGCGTCTATCTGGATCATTGAAATTGGGATCTGACCAACTGAGGGTAGAGTCCGGCCAACTGCCGAAACAATTCCTGTTGTGACCGTGGAGGCAAGACCAAAAGGATTGCCGATTGCAACAGCTTTCTGGCCAACCTCCACAAGATCAGAGTCTCCCAACAGGAGTGGAGTAGCTCCTTCAGGTAATTTTCCGTCTAGGGGCACCAATATGGCAAGGTCGAAAGATGGGTTGGCACCCAACACCTTCACTGGGATGGGATCTTCCACATTAGGAAAAATGACGTTGATTTCAGCGCCATCCCGAAGCTCGTTAGTTTCAGGGAGAAGGGCGGCCTGAATCACATGAAAATTAGTTACCATGTGCTTCTCACTATCAAGCAAGAATGCACTACCACTCCCCTGTCGCGCAGGACGATCCTGTTTAGGTGCATCTAATTCAAACTTAAAGCCGCCTTTGGGATCTCTCTGTAAGCGCTCACGCAGACGATCGGATAAATCACCTAGCGGACCGTTAAACCCTTGGCCACGAGACAGGGGAGCGATTACATTAACAGCTACTACGCTGGGCCCGAATTCACGTACTATCTCGATAGTGTTGCGTTCGTCTTCTAACAGAGACCGAGCTGAATTTATGGGAGAAACTCCTTGCGTTAAAGCCGCTCCGGCACCCACAAGCACTATAATGATGATCGCGACTAAATGTTTCCTCATCTCTCTCTCCTTATCTGATCAGCGTACTTTCGACATGTCCTAAATTGCGCGGGGCTTAAGTCCGCGATTAAGTATCTAGCAGGCTTTGAATCAGTCATCTTCCACCCGTGTCCCTACCTGGTTGACAAGGGTGTCAAAAGCAACTTGTAGTGCGGGATCGGAATTTAGGTCCACGATAGCTTCACCTTGGATATCACTTCCATCATGCCGGGTGAACGGTTGGAAGAAGTTAAAGCTTCCCTCTTCGTTAGCAGTTGCACTACCTATGACCTCACCATCAACCAAGAACTCAATGGTCATCCCTTCCGACGCTCCTTCGCCTTCAACGGAGATTAGTGGGTTGGAAAGAACATCATCCACAATAATGTCTGGGGTTATCCCATGTTTATTAATGCTACGGCGGTTAGGAGTAAGCCATTCAAAATTAAGGAGCACTAGCTGACCACCATCCGCTAAACGGCTGACGGATTGACCAACGCCCTTGCCGAAAGTTTCTTCACCAATTACTAGAGCACGTCCATTCTCCTGTAGTGCTCCAGCTACTATCTCGGACGCTGAAGCAGAATTTTCGTTAACCAATACCACCAACGGAAGACTAGAATGGTCGGAATCCGCTGAGGCTAGTCGTCTGGTTACCCCACGGGAACGCTGAAACACAATGTCGCCAGATTTCAAAAATGTGTCAGCCACTAAAATTCCCTGACTTAGTAAACCGCCACCGTTATTCCGGAGGTCTAAAATCAACGAAGTTGCGCCCTGCCTCTCGAGGGAAGTGATCTGCTCAACAAGCTGTTCGTGCACACGTTCGTTTGAGAAGGTATTTATGCTCAGGTAACCAACGTTCTGGGGCAATACCGTTGATTCAACCGAAACTATTTCAATTTCGCCACGAATCACTGTAAATGTGAATTCAATTAGTTCGCTTTCCGATGGACGAAGCATCTTCAGTTCGACTTGGGTACCCTCTGGACCCCGTACTCGACTTACAATCTCACTTAGGTCTGACTCCTCAACATTTACTCCATCAACCTCTTTGAAGATGTCGCCCCGTCTAATACCAGCTTTGGCAGCAGGACTATCCCGGAAAACGTTAATGATCTCGACTAGGCTATTTTCTTTGCGATTTCGGGCAGAAAGAGTGGCTCCAATCCCACCGAAAGAGCCTGAGCGGGTCTCAGCATCAAGCTCTGCGGACTGAGCATCCTCGTAACTCGTGAAGGGGTCATCGAGAGCTTCAAGCATTCCGTTAATCGCGCCCCGGATAATCACCTCGTCCTCTACATCTGTAAGGTAATCGGTCTTTAGGGCAGAGTAAGTCTCGAGGAAGGCTCTCCCGAAATCAGTCGCCAAGAATTCATTAACAATATCTCTGGAAAGCTGGGCCTTAACCAGGGCAACCATAAGAACGCACACGGCTAGAGAAACAAACAACCAATTGCGTTTCATTAAACCTCCAGAAGTAGGGCCTCAGGAACCCGAAAAGGTAGTCCCTACCTGCATCAGAATACTGTGGTCCAATTCTGAGAAAAGTGGTGTTCAGATAAGAAACACTCACGCTCTTGATACATTTCATCCATTTTTTGGGTTTTGGCCACGATTACTCCCCAACCCAAACTTCCGTGGGTGACAACCCGTAGAGAATTTTCAGCATACTGTTTCTGGCCCTATCTCTATATGAAAAAGCTTTATAATACAGTCTCACTGAGCATTACTTTATTTAGGATAATCTTACATCGTCATATAGACGAAGCATCGCGTTTGAGCTTAGCTTGGGTGTCTTACTCGCGTAGGTTTTGGTGGGTTCACTCGCTATCAACACCCCCGGTTAATACATGTATAACTCAAGTCTACTTAAGGACCTCCGTGTTTAAGCTCAAATCTAGAGAAATCTCGGTCTGCCCTGCCTTGCCGCTCAGGTACACCTGCAACTGGTAAGTATCGGCCTGTACAAGTATGAGCGGTAAAGCCATATACATTGCACGTTTCCGTTCAAGGTAAAAAGGGGAACCCCGATAATCGGCACGTATAAAATCGAAAGCCTCACCCCCAAATGGCTTTAGTTTCACTGAAACTGCAGTGTCTTTAGGTGCAGGGGAACCGTCAATCTCAACGAAAACCACCACGAGCCCAGATCCATTCTCGTGGATATCGTCAAGTACCGTAACTGTGTATCCGTCTACATCGGCATCCTGAAGTCGAACCTGAAAACCTTCGTGGCCGAAAGCGAATAATGAAAAAACTAGGACTATAACTATGAGTCGGGAAAGTCCTAGAAAGATCCTGCTCATATGCCATCCAATGAGTCATTACAGAAGTAGCTAAAGGTAACTAAAATCATTTTAGGAGAGAACCTGGCCTCGAAACTTTGGCATACTACAATTTAACGTCCGGAACCACTGTTAAGCTATCAGTAGATGTCTCTTGTAAACGCAGTTCTGGCAGGTAGCTTAACCCATACCTTCTGCCAAATCATAAACCAACCGTGTTTCGCAATATTTTCTGTGAATTCGTCTAATCAGTTAGGTGCTAATGCTCTTCCTGTTTGATATTGATGGCACACTCCTCGCTTCCCAAGGGACGGGCTCTCGCGCCATGAAGCTTGCAGGTCAACAAATTTTTGGTCACGACTTTAGCTTTGGCGATATAGACTCCTCTGGTAAAATTGACCCTCAGATCTTTGGTGAACTCATTGCAGTTAACGACCACACAAACATTTCTTGGAATGACCATGACATTTTCCAAAAGGTTTACCTAGAAATCCTTGTCTCTGAACTAAAGAAGAAACCTATTGTTGCCCTCCCTGGAGTCGTGTCGCTTTTGGAGACACTCCGGGCTATGAACGGAGTGTCTTTAGGACTCCTAACAGGTAACTATCGAGCTGCAGCGCCACACAAGCTCGAAAGTGCTGGTTTGAATCCTTTGTGGTTTCCTGTCGGGGCTTTCGGAGACGAAGCCTCTACCCGACCAGGCCTCATAGAAGTAGCACGTCAGCGTTACCTCGAATTGCACGATTCCGAAATCGAAGTTGGGGAAATCATAGTGGTCGGTGATACCCCTCGTGACGTAGAGTGTGCTCATGTTAACGGTTGTATGGCAATTGCTGTTGCCACTGGAAGATGGAGTCGTAAATCACTTGAAATGGCAGGAGCAGAAGTCGTTTTAGACGACCTGCGAGACCCATCTCCAATATTAGCTTTCACAAAATAGGCAGGCTGGGCCCAAATATCTAATTTGCTTTTAACGAGGTTTTCCGTGCCGATGCATAAAATCGATTAGCCTAATATAAGTACCAGCAACTAATTCTTCTCTTAACATTCTTTTGGTGTTTGTTGATGACGCCCAGAGACGTGTGTACTTTACTCACTACCTTTGTTACCGATATTGGATACGCAAGAGAACATGAGATCCTCTCACATCACGACTCACGATCAACGTATCGATACTCCGCGAAATCTAAGCTGCTTGGTAGGTAGGATAACGTCCGTAGAGAGTCAACTCATGGTCTTGTACCTTAAAGCCACCTGGGAACTAGGTGGCCCCGTGTAGCTTCCAAAGCTTGCCTTAAGGCCCGGCGGTGTGAAGTATCACGTTTCATAGCTCCAGTTTCTACAGATAAATGCCACAAACATTTGTCCCTTTTGAGAATAATTATCGATAAGTGCTATCCAAATGCAGCTCTCCAGAGTAACGACAGCTGGAAAACCTACTGCCTTTCTTTTGTAAGCCTCGGCTTCATTACTGTGCAGCCGTTCTTTGAGAGGTAGCGGTCTGAATTAAGCCTAGCTTTCTGGCGCTAGGTTGACACATCGACCATCTAATAGGTTAGTATTACTCCTGCCTTATTGAGAAACAATTCTCAATAAGGCAGGATAGGGGTAACCATGGCAAAGAACGGGCCACGCATCAAGATTCTCATGCGATCGAGCTTGAGCGCTTATGCGTACGCCACAACAAAGAACCGGCGCAACACCCCACAAAAGCTAGAACTCCGCAAATACGACCCGGTGGTGCGCAAACACGTTCTATTCAAAGAAACAAAAGCTTAATGACAATTTCGATGGAACGTTCTTTCATGACAAACACAGACTTATCTAACTTTGAGGTTCAAAGTAGGGTCGTCACCTTCGACACCGTTAAAGGGACAACAATTTGCTGCTTCATTACTAACCCGAAGACACACCAGAGCTACGAAGCCACGCTAGCGGACTTTCGCGTTTCACCGCAGCTTGACGCTGGATTTAACGCTTCATCCCCTAGCAAACCTGGCTATTCTCGGCACAACCATCTATCACCGAGGTTGGCGCAATTCCCGAGTTAGATATCCCCATCACAGTAGTCGGCGGACGCGGCCCCCACGGACTTGTCCTGCACATGTTGATGCAAGCACGAGGGAACGGCAATTATGCCTTGGTGGACCCCGCACCCCATTGGCTACCGCTTTACGGCCCGGACGGGCCAATGCAAGCAACGGATTTCTTGCGCAGCCCAAGAGAGCTGGACTTCAGCCTAGGGCAAACCGAGCGCGCCATGACAGCTTTTGTTGACGAGGACGGCAGCCAACCCCTTGCGAACGTTTACAGTTTGCAGGACGCCTCCTGCGACCGCTTTAACGAGACAACCACCGAATCACAGCGCGCTCCTCGCGCCGCCTTCTGGCGCTACGCTAACTACGTTGCCAAACGTGCAAAAGCTGACCAGCAAGTCATTGGGGCCAGCGTAACGCAACTCAAGCCTCTTCAGCACGGCTGGCAGGTTCATCTCTCTGACGGCTGCCGCTTCAGCACCCGTGTGGTACTGCTAGCTACCGGGCTTACACCCCACTTATACATCCCCCGACCCTGGCACGTCTGGTGGCAGCATTTACCACAGGAGCAGGCACACCACGCTTTTCAGCTCGACTATGCAAACGGGGATTTTAAAGATGCCAATATAGCGATTCTAGGTTCGAGTAACGTCGCCACTTGGGAAGCAGCCATCAAGCTTGCCGAAGCAGGAGCAAAGGTTACACTACTGTCTCGCTACTCGAACCCTATCGAGCGTCAACTACCTTTTGCGCCTTTCTGGTTTCAAAAAGAGTTCATACAATCTTTTAGCCAGCTATCTTGGCGAGAGCGCAAACGCTCGCTCAAAAAGCCCCGTATACCCGCCTCAGCCATGCCGGGCATGGCCGCTAGGGCCAAAGCGATAGGTGTACGCGTACTACACCACGCCCGCGTTCAATACGCCACAGAATTATGGGGCAAAGTGCAGTTATCCTACAAAACAACCAAAGGCATGCAAGCCGAGCGTTTTGATCACCTTGTGGCGACCACAGGCGCAAGTCCCAAATTGCGCAACTTGCCCTATTTGACGGATGCTGCGCGGAACTATAAAGCGCCCATCATCGTGAGCGGTATAGCACGCCACTACCCCATCCTGGACGACGCCGGACGCTGGAAAAACTTACCTCCTATCTACCCGCTGGGCGTGCACGCCCTGACCAGAGCAGGTCACGCAGCCAACACATTAGCTAGCGCAACGCTTTATCTTCCGCTGTTAATGCGTACCATTCTACAAGACGCAGGTTTAACCGATGCTACGGACGTAAGTACCGCATGACAATCTCATTCATACCTGCTTCAAAAGAGAGTCACTACTCACTAAAGAGTCTTCTTAAGCGCTGGAATGAGCTCGAACCTGAAATATGCCGCTCTATTCACGACTCTGTTTACGACAGAACAGCTTACGTTCTGAAATTAGAGACTCCCTGTGAGCAGTTCTGGTACGAGCTTAAAGAAACTACTAATAAAACCCTTGAATATGCCGTTATACAAAGCTGCGTGCAAGGAGCACTATCACGACACGAGATGCACTGGCGACTCACCTACGCTCGTGGACTTAGTGAAGCCAGCGTCATACAAGCAGGCCAACGTCACAGCGCAAGCTTAGTCTCTGCGTCTAAGGCGCTACTCTGGGCCTACCTGAATGCCCTGGAGTGGAAACAGTCTGTCTCGCCAAAAGTTTTACCCTTAATGGTTGATAAGATCTCAGATTAGATTTTCGGCTAGAGTAACTACTAGCATGACAGAGCGTAAAGAGCTTTCAGGAGAACACAATGGGTTATTGCTTCTTGAAAAGCGTCTTTTTGTATCCGACGCATACCTTATCATCCCTATACAAAATGACGGCCCCGAAGGACAATTGTCCCTCCGTGTTAACGATGAAGTGGTTTTTCAGTACAACACGAACTTAGCAAGTACAATCGATACCGTTGACTGGTATGCCTTCTTCTCCCTCGAATGTTTTAGAGGTATGCAGGCCGAGATAACTGGCTTAAACGTGACTGAAGAAGGATTTGACCTAATAAGACAGTCAAATTCTATCCCAAGCAAAAACGACTTATTCGTAGAAAAATACCGCCCACAATTTCATTTCACATCACGAACTGGTTGGTTGAATGATCCAAACGGCCTAATTTATTACCAAGGCGAATACCACCTTTTCTACCAACACAATCCTACAGGCTTATCTTGGGGAAATATGACGTGGGGCCATGCAATTAGCCATGACTTAATACGTTGGCGGGAACTACCGAAAGTGCTTTTCCCTAATCCAGAAACCGGTACTTGCTTCTCGGGTGCGACATTTATTGATAGTAAAAACCAATTAAGGAAAAAAACTGGCGACGAAGATGTTCTGGTTGCCTTCTATTTGCGAACTGAGATCGGCTTGTGTTTAGCCTATTCAAACGACAGAGGTCGAACATTCACGGATTACGAACTCAATCCTGTCCTTAATCATGAGGGCGCAAGAATCGATACCCCCAGGCCTTTCTGGCACGAACCCACAAAACGATGGGTTGCTCCTACTTACGACTTCTTCATCAACTCCAGCGGAGAGAAACGTCGGTGCGTTGGCTTCTACAGCTCTTCAAACCTCACGGAGTGGCGATTCGAAAGTAGGGTAGAACAGGATGGCTGGGGTGACGAGCTGTGTGGTTGCGTTGACTTCTTCGAACTACCCGTTGATCAAAACCCGCACAACAAGAAATGGGTAATGATATTAATTGACGGAAGTTACATCGTAGGAGATTTTGACGGCACTACCTTTTACACGCTTTATGGTAAATCAGCTACAACCGATGATCGGATTTCATCCCTAGTTATTCAAGGAGATTATTACGGCACTATGACGTGGCATAACATGCCAAGAGATCGACGTGTACAAATTGCTTGGATGCGCAATTACGAAACATATCCTGGCATGGCCTTCAACCAACAAATGACAATTCCATCAGAACTCACTCTCCACTCAACAAATTGCGGCCCTCGCTTGAGAATGAATCCTATTAGGGAGCTAGAAGGGCTTCGGAAGGAGACGCATCAATGGACAGATTTTAATCTCTCGGAAAATGATGATCTCCTACGCAACATCCAGGCCAATCTTCTTGATTTAGAAATTGAATTTGAACCGCTTAAGGCCTCAACGATTCTTTTCCTGATTCGCGGTGCACAAGTGTCATACGACGCGCAGGAACAAACATTGTCAGCTTGTGGGGTTTCCGCAAAGTTGTTTCCGATTGAAGGATCGATAAACCTTCGAATATTGCTGGACAGGACATCTATTGAGATTTACGGAAACGATGGTCGCGTTTATATTCCCAAGGTTATCTTCCCAGAAGCAAAAGATACCGCAATAAAATTAAAGTCTACTAAAGGTGAGATAAAGATCACGTATCTTCGCATCCATCATCTTGGTTCCGCTTGGGAAGATTCCCCTACAACTAATGATCGCCAATACTCTTTATAAAAGCTAGGGCCGTACCTACATGAATAACTAGTTAGGGAGCATCTTCTTCTCGTCATTAGCCCATTATTGGGCACTAATGTAATTAATAAATTTCCGGCGCTGTCAAAACATTTTCTCTCCTAAATTAGTTAGGATTAGAAGAGTATTGTCTGGGAGGTCGGCCCATGCGAACCCTAAATGCGAGTGTCTCCAAAGAAGATATTGCAACGTACCAAACGCAGGGCTTTATCCATTACAAGAATTTTTTCTACAAAACCGAGATGACCCAGCTGCGAATTGCTATTGATCATGCTGTGGCAGAAAACCGGGACCGCATTCTGGGAGCGGAACAAGGTGGTAGATACTATGGCAAGGAGTCCGAAAAGGTCTTTAACCAAATGATCAACCTTTGGGTCGACTCACCAGCAGCAAAAGAGTTCGCTTTCTCCAAACGACTTGCAGAAACAGGTCGTTGCCTCTCTCAGGCTGAACACATCCGTATTTACATTGATCACGCAATGGTGAAGCCGGGTGGACAAGAAAGCCGTCAAACAAACTGGCATCAAGACGCACCGTACTGGCCAATGGATCCAGTTAATTCATTCAGTGCATGGATTGCGGTAGACGACGTCACTATTGAGAATGGTTGCTTACACTTCATACCGGGTTCCCATAAGTTTGGTCCTCAGGAACATATTGATTTAGCATCTGATGAAGACGACATTGTCGCGAAAATGAGAGACCGTGGTTTTGATGTTTCTGACCCCGAAGCAATCGAACTCGAAGCAGGGGGAGTTACTTTTCACCACAGTTGCAACTTCCACTTTGCCGGGCCTAACCAGACAAACAAACCGCGTCGAGCTTTTGCAGTCATTTACATCCCAAACAATGTCAGGTTCACTGGAGTAGGTGAAAACCCAGCTGGGTCCTACGACGGTTTAGAAATCGGGGGTCCCTTCGAACATCCCCTCCACCCTATTGTGACTAAACAGCACTATGGTGACAAAGAGGATTAAGTTCTCAGAAAACCCGGGGTACTATAATCTAATATGCCTGAAGAACAATATCGTGTTGCAATTGTCGGAATGGGTAACATTGCGCGAGCACATGTAAAAGCCATGTCACAAACAGATCGCGTCAATCTTGTTGCTGCGTGTGATGTATCGCAAAACTCTATAGATCGATTCAAATCGCAATTCAAGATTGAACACACGTATTTGGATATCGATCAAATGCTAGCGGAAGAAGATATCGATATTGTCATCATTTGCACCTGGGGAAAATTCCACGAATCCGTGGGACGGCAAATTGCTCAATCTAGACGCCCAAGAGCTATTCTGTGCGAGAAACCGTTTACGCAGACAGCTGAAGAAGCAGTTAGGTTGGTCGAGGCAGCTGAAGATAATGATGTTCTAATAGCTGAGGCGTTCAAGTTCCGTCATCATCCAATGCATCTCAAAGCAAAAGAACTTTTGAGCTCAGGCGTTATCGGCTCACCTAGATCTGTTCTTAGCACCTTTTGCTGGGGTTCCGGCGCACCCTTATCAGCCCGGAAACCCGAGTTGAACTGGCGATATAGCCAAGAAAAAGGTGGGGGCAGCATTTACGATCTTGCTTGCTATAACATCCACCATGCGCGTTGGATTTTCGGGGACAATGCTATTGAAGTAATGGCTACCCAACGCCCAGGCCTAGAGGTAGACGATGGGGCTGACATCCAACTAATTTTCCCCAATAACGGGATTGCTCAAATCACAGTTGGCTTTGACACTTGGCGTAGCCAAAAGTTCAATATTCTCGGTACCAAAGGTAGCATCGAATCAGATCTTGCCTGGAACAATGAAAATCTTCCGGTTCAGTTACAGTACAATTCAAAGGACAAAACAGACCTCTTTCACTTCGCGCCTGTCAATCAGTTCATCTTGCAAATAGAGCACCTTTGTGACGTTCTAGACGGCAAAACAGATCACCGCATCCCACCGCTGGATAGTATCAACCAGATGCGAACTATCGACGCTATATACGAATCATTCGAAACTCGCAGAGCGGTAACAATATAATGGGTGCCACTTGGATATTAGGCGGTGTTAAGAAACAGAACATTACGCCACAAAGTAAGCAAATGTCCTTATTATTGGGTCACCAGTTCATGATCGGAGCACGTTCGTGCAAACAGTAGCTATCGTCGGAAACACAAATCGCGGCCGCTACGGTCACTTCATGGACATGGCATTCGTTGGTGTCGAAGGAGCGAACATCGTAGCTCTTGCTGATCCCAACCACGATGGACGGGCTGAGGCTCAAGTTCGAACAGGTGCGAAAACTGCCTACTCTGACTACCGTGAAATGTTGGAGAAGGAAAAACCTGACATCACTGTCTTTGCGTCCCGCGAAATAGGCGATCACTTAGACTTAGTCTTGTCATCCCAGGAAATCGGTACGCACGTTTACATCGAAAAGCCCCTGGCTGCCACACCAGCTGAAGTGGACAGAATGGTGAAAGCTTGTGATGCTAATGGAAAACTCTTGATTGTTGCCTGCCCGTGGCGTGGACATCCTCCAATCCAGCACGTTGCCATTCCCCTTTTGAAAGAGGGGAAGATCGGAGAACCACGACTCGCTAGGATTTATGGACGAAACGGACCGCATGGTGGTAATCAGATGTTTTTGGATCTTTACCCTCACTTTTTCGATTTCCTTGGTCAGGTCTGGGGAAATCCTTCTTGGTGCCACGCCCACATCACCGTAGACGGTCGCGATGCAACGCCTGATGATCTGAAAGATGGCGTAGAGGGCATGGGTCTTGTTGCTGGTAACGGTTTTAGGGCGTACTACCAGTTCAATGATTTTGCTGCTGACTTTGAAGCCTACGAAGGTGACCATCATAGGGAACTCCCCTATCGCATAGACATACACGGAACCAAGGGGACCATCTCGCTGGACGGGCCAATGAGCAGCACACCGGATGTCTATTTTCATCCGCAAGTTGCCCCGAAGCTTCTTAACGACCAAAATTGGGAAGTCATACCTACCCAACCGCCACCAGATGATCTGAAGTGGCTTAATGCCCATCGTCGGATGGCAAAGTCCATGATCGATCGTATTGAGGGACGAACTCCCGAATTCGACCTTCTAGAAGGAAAAGAGGCCCGCCGACATGCAGAATGGGCCATGGCCGCTCATGCGTCACATATGTCCGGTAGTCGCGTGACCTTCCCGCTCAGCACAACCACAAATCCTTTTGATACTTGGAAATAGGCGTCTGAACATTTTGAGTCGCCTATAATCCTTCGGCAGAAAGTAAGACTCCCTATTTATTCGGATTCCCAAAGGGCAGGTCCTCAAAAAGATCATCAACCTTACCCTCATCAAGAAGCTGTTTGGCATGAAGCCCCACCTGATCACTAATACGATCACGCAACGGCTCAAGATCACCAACAGGAATAACGCCCCGCACAACCTCAAAACCATCCCGATCATAAACAGTTTGCATAAGCCCATCATCCCACAGCGGAGATCCATAACAGTTGAAACGGTTGCCGAATACCTTATTGTGTTCGAGGTATGATAATTTTGGGGATTTCAGTATCGTTATATAAAATATTTAGTATGCGGTAGATCCTAGAATATCCCCGAATCAAATAATTGCTGAAGGAGAAGCGTGCCAGTATCAGTAATAATCTTTTGGATTGTAATGGGCCTGATCGTGGCAATAATTGCGAATAGCCGCGGTAGGAATGTAGTTAATTGGTTCCTTTACGCACTACTAATATGGCCCGTCGCTCTCGCACACGTTCTTGTTTCAAAACCACTCTTAACAAACGATAGGAAGAAATGCCCTCACTGTGCAGAAATCATTTTGGTTGACGCAAATGTTTGTCGTTACTGTGGTCGGGACGTATGGGGTCAAAGACAACTAAACGAATAAACCCTAGCTTTCGTATAGATTACAACCTGCTACTAACGACCAACGAACCACATTATTTGCACTCAACCCCGTAGCACGCGATCACGAAGTTCGAACATTCAGTAGATTATCGAACACTTTCCCAATATAAATTACTCTTAGTACCGTCAAGTTTTTTCGTCGATATAATTTCGTCGTGGCATTAGTGCGCCAAACCAAACTCCACCTAGAACCAGCAAACCACCGATAATGAATAACCAAGTTATTTGTTCACCAGCCAATACATTAGCTATAACAACAGTTACAAGTGGTATCAGGACCATGCTGTAAGAGGTGGCAGATGCTGTCCAGCGTTTTAACACGTAAAGGTAAAGAAGGAAACCTAAGACTGATGTTCCGACCGCTAAGTAAATAAGAATCCACCACATACCTGCTGTACTTGGCAGCACCCAAGTCTCACCAGCTATTATCGAAACTACGGCGATCATTACGGTACCAACAGTTGCGGCTATAGTGCTCACCGCTAACGGATTTAACTGAGCAAACGGCTTCATTACTACTCCTGCCTCAGCCATACATACTGCAGCAAGTAGTAAAGCTAGGAGCCTTACTACTGACACGTCACCACTAACGGTACCGCCGTACGCAATAGCTACACCACCAGCCGCCAAAAACGCACCGATTACACTGCGTCGGTTGAGAGTTTCGAGGCGATGAAAAAAAGCGAAAAACAACGTTAATAAGGGCACTACTGAAACAATGATCGAATGCAAACTAGCCGGTATTGTCTCGAGACTCCAATACATCAATGAACTGGCCCCGCCCACACCGAGAACACCAAAAAGTAGGGATGTGAGCAGTGCTCGACCGTGGGGTATTTTACCCTTGAAGAGCGCCAGCAAGACCCACAAAATTATTGTCGCTGCACCGAACCTTAAAGTTGCCCCCCAGAAGGTAGGTAACTCCACATAACTAAATCGAACCGCTACCGAAACACCACCATTAATAACTACGACAGCAACGAAAGCTGCGAACGTAAGAGTTAATAATGATCGGAAGCCGGACCAATGCTTAAATACAGCCAACTTTAAGGTTCCCTTCTTCGCTAGATAAAGAGACAATACCCAGCTTTCTTCCGGATAAGGAACTCTCACTGTGCCCAGCAAAATCCTTATTTCCTTTTCAAAATAATCAGGTACTCACACAAGCCCTAATGATGACGCCGAAAAGATAGACTCGGCGACTGCTACCGTAACAGAAATCAATCAACTTCACCATTAAGGCCTGTCGTAACGTCCAACCATTAAATAATAATTGTCATTCAACCTGCTGTGTTAATAGCTGTATCGGCGTTATGTTCCAACCATGACTAACTCGAGATTATTGACTGTTGTGATCGTCTTGTTCAGTCTCGTATTAACTGCATTGGGGTGGGCGCATCAACCACGTTTTTACGAGGGTGTCGGACCGTTCGAAGTAGAGGATCCCACTATTTCGAAGGCATACTACATGACAATTTATAATGGAGAGATCCACACCTTTATTATCCCAGCCCTTGAGCGTACAATTCCTGTCCAAGTACTTGTACTAGACGATGAGCTAGGCCGCTCACTTGAAATGTTTGCTACAGCAACTTGCAATGCTGAAAAGAAACAACTATCCCGAGTGGATCAACCCTTTTATGAGCCATACTCCAAAATTGAGCATCGCTACCGTGTGGTTGATGCCATCGGACCAACTGATGGACCATGTGTTATAGAAATAGAAGAGCTCGCTAAGCGGGCAGGACCGTACGTTTTCTCAGTAGGCGACGAAGAACGATTTGGAATAAATGACATTCTAGGTATGGTTAATTTGGGCCGAAAACTTAACGCTTGGAAAGCTGGCCCTTAGAAGAGAAAGTTATCAATCCTGAGGCTGACGATTAACCCCTTCCGATGTAGGGCATTGTGGTTGCCATCACTGTCACGAACTGGACGTTGGCATTCAATGGGAGGCTCGCCATGTGAACAATTGTATTAGCTACGTTATCTACGTCCATTACAGGTTCAGCTCGAACGGCTCCATCAGCCTGGGCAACACCTGCTGACATCCTCTCCGTCATTTCACTTTTGGCATTACCAATATCTATTTGACCACACGCAATATCGTACTGACGGCCGTCAAGCGAAGTAGATCGGGTAAGCCCAGTTATAGCGTGCTTTGTAGACGTATATGGTGCCGAGTTAGGACGAGGTACATGAGCAGAAATAGAACCATTATTAATGATTCGACCGCCTTGTGGCTCCTGGTCTTTCATAATTCGAAACGCTTCTTGGGTACACAGAAAAGGGCCAGTTAAATTAATGTCAACAACTGTTTGCCACTGTTCAAGAGTAAGCTCGTCTATGGACACGGGAGGCGCACCCACGCCTGCATTATTGAAAAGGAGGTCAAGGCGACCAAAAGCTTCAATAGTCTTCCTAAATAGCGCCTGCACAGAATGAATGTCACGCACATCCGTAGGAACAATCAGAACGCTAGCTCCAACGGGAGCCGACGCAGAAGTTGCCTCCAATGCATCCCTCCTCCGGCCAGCTAGAGTCACAGAGTAACCAACTTCCATCAACGCAACAGCCGTAGCCCTACCAATTCCACTTCCTGCTCCAGTTACGATGGCAACTTTCTTGTTTGACACCATATCGACCTCTCCTTAGTCCTTAAAATTAATCCTCAACCGAGAATGTTAATTTCCAATACCTAACTAACAACCTGCCCTTTAACAATGTCGATTTGACGCTAAATTGCATAAGAAGACTAGCCAGGAAAACTCAAAGTAGGCTCGCAGAAAACCCGCCGTCAACCGGGATAACCGCTCCAGTGATGAAATCTGAAGCAGCGCTGCTAAGGAACACCGCTAACCCCTGAAAATCGTCGATATGGCCCCATCGATCTGCTGGAGTTCTCGCGAGAACCTTATCACTGACACCTTCTACCTGGGCCCTGAGTCCCTGCGTTAGTGGGGTATCAACCCATCCAGGCAAAAAACAGTTAACTTGGATGTCATCCTTCGCCCAAGCTGTCGCTAAACTCTTGGAGAGCTGGACCACACCACCTTTGGAGGCTGCATATGCTGGCCCCCAAGGTGAACCGAATAGTGACAACATCGACCCATTATTCAGGATCTTGCCGCCACCAGCCTTCTTCATTGCAGGATACACAGCTTTGCTGCACAGAAAAATGCTATCTAAGTTAACGGAGATCACTTGGTGCCACTCGTCTGCCTCAAGTTCTTCCGGAGCCTTACGAATGTTACTACCTGCGTTATTGACAAGTACATCTATACGGCCACATTCAGTCACGACGGCATTGACCATATCTTCAATGGAAGAAAGGGATGTAACATCGCATGGTACAGCTAACGCAGAGCCACCCATATCTTGCAACTCTTTTACAACCTCTGCAGAACGATCTTGATCCCGCGCTACAATTGCTACGTTAGCACCAGCTCCAGCCAGGCCACGTGCAATTCCCCGACCAATCCCACTATTCCCGCCAGTTACAATCGCCACCTTGCCAGTAAGATCAAACATCAGCTCCTCCTCAACTTCTGCCACTTCGCATAGCAGAGTTTTCATCAACGATGGTACCCTGCCAGACCGCCAAAGAAGTAAGACAGCGAAAATACTAGAGGCTACAAAATTAATAACAGCTGGTCCATTATGCAGAGACAACTGCATCTCAGACCGGCTAGGATGTGCCGGTAGACAATATATCTTGATTTAAAGGAGACATCTTGCGCATTACTTGGTACGGCCACGCAAGCTTCGGTATCGAGTCGGAATCTGGCATCCGCCTCGTTACTGACCCGTACGACCCGAATAGATCGGGCTATCGATCATTCCCTGAGCAGGCTGACATCGTTATTAAGTCGAGTTCTTCTGACGACGGTCACAACAACGACCATTTAGTTCCGAAAAAAAATGGTAGCAGAGTTGTTGATGCTTTAGAAATAGCTGTTAGCGGAAAAACTGCTACTAGCCACGGCGTTACGTTCAGAGCTATCGAAGCTATGGAACACGAACATCACCGCGATCACAACCCTGACCAAAATGCAATGTATCGATTCTCAATCGATGGGTTAGAAGTTGTACACATGGGTGACATGGGTAACCGTTTATCAAGTTCCCAGTTGGATTTCTTACGCGGGGCCGATATACTCTTGGCTCTTGCGGGGGGCTTTCCGGGTATTGAACTCCATGAATTAAAGATGACAATCGATGAAACAAAACCTCGGATCGTTATTCCCATGCACTTCCGTACTCTTCGTTATAAGTTTAGAAACATGCACTGGATCCCCGAATTTCTAAAGTACTTCTCCAACGATTCAATCGATTTCGCTTTTTCTTGCGAGGCAAAAATAAGCAAACAGGACCTGCCCTTTGATACCCGCGTACTTGTTCTTGACTACTTTTAGCTGAGTGATGCTACACCTAAAACTCTTGATGACAAAGGCATTTAGGTCTGTCGTTTTTGAAGAAACTACAGCCTGCTTCTCCCTACGGTCACCGGCATGCTTCCCATTCAGGTTAGCCTAGGGTTATGCAACCTGCCCTTCCTCTCTTAAGACTGTGGCGCTACGCTGGACGTCACCGTCCACGTATTGTCTGGGCCACAACATTTTCGGTCCTTAATAAACTATTTGACCTTGCTCCGCCCTTACTTATTGGAATCGCTGTGGACGTGGTTGTTGAGCGGCAGGAATCGATTCTCTCTCGAATTTTTGGCATAAATGCTCCTATTTCACAGCTGTGGGTATTAGCAGGGTTAACTCTCTTTGTTTGGGGCATGGAATCCCTAACCGAATATATTGCACAATTACAATGGCGTAATCTAGCTCAATCACTACAACACGACCTTCGACTTGAAACGTATGATCACGTCCAACACCTCGAACTTGCGTACTTTGAAGACAGCAGCACAGGTGGTCTAATGGCAATCCTCAACGATGACGTTAACCAGTTAGAACGCTTCCTCGATGTCGGCGCGGCTGACATCATAATGATGATCACCACAATGACAGCTTTAGCCTTTTTCTTTTTTGCGACGGCACCCGAAGTCGCTTGGATGGCGTTCTTACCAATCCCAGTAATCATTTGGGGATCACTTATATTCCAGGGATTAATGGCTCCAAAATACCGAGCAGTTCGTGACCAGGTTGGACTTCTTAACGGACAACTTGGTAACAATCTTGCAGGAATAGCAACAATCAAGAGTTTCACCGCCGAGAATATTGAGGTGGAACGAATCCGCCGTGAAAGCAATACTTACCGCGAGCATAATCGCCGCGCAATAATCCTTTCTTCAGCATTTATCCCACTCATTCGTATTGTTATTGTTCTTGGATTCGCCGCTACCTTGGTTTATGGCGGCATACGGACTCTTGAGGGAACCATGCTAGTAGGAATCTACAGCACCCTAGTTTTCATGACCCAAAGACTACTATGGCCTTTAACAAATTTAGGCAGGACCTTTGATCTTTATCAACGCGCAATGGCCTCCACGCGCCGTATTTTCGAGCTTCTTGACACACCACGTGGAATGGATGACGGAATTAAATCATTAGCGCTCAATAAGGTTCGTGGTGACCTCAGATTAGATAAAGTTTCGTTCCAATATAGCCAGGGCACACCAGTCCTTAATTCACTTAACCTAAATTTCCCTGCCGGTCATAATTGCGCCATCGTAGGAGCTACGGGTGCTGGGAAAAGTACCGTCATTAAACTCCTACTTCGTTTTTACGATACAACTCAAGGCACGATTACGATTGACGGCCACAATTTGCGGGACCTACGAATGAGGGACATTCGTCGAGCAATAGGCCTAGTCAGTCAAGACGTGTTCCTTTTCCACGGTACCGTAAGGGAAAACATTGCCTACGGTCAGCCGGGTGCCAGTGACGCAGCAATTCAGAGCGCAGCTGAAGTAGCTGAAGCTCACACGTTCATTTCAGAACTACCCCAAGATTACGCTACCGTCATTGGGGAACGAGGACAGAAGTTGTCTGGAGGACAGCGCCAACGCCTCTCTATCGCCCGAGCCGTTCTAAAGGACCCGCCAATTCTAATACTTGACGAAGCCACAAGTTCGGTCGATAACGAGACTGAGGCGGCTATCCAACGATCAATCGAACGCTTAGCTGTCGGGCGTACTAACGTTGTTATTGCTCATCGTCTTTCAACGGTTCGCAATGCCGACCTAATTTATGTCCTAGAACAAGGTAAATTAGTAGAGTCGGGTAAACACGAAGAATTACTAGAGTACGGTGGTGCCTACGCAGCACTATGGCGAGTACAAACCGGCGAACGTACTAGATAAACTTAAGCCTGAGGTCGTATTAAAACTTCTTAAACCCTCACGCATGAGACGAAGAGTTAATTCAACCACCAATAGTCTTTCATCGATTCAGGGAGCACATTGGGCACACGTAGTCTAAGAAATATCGAGACAATTACGTAGAGGGATTAATCATCAATTTCGGGCTTTAATACATGGTACGTAGACTAACTGAATCGAGTATTGTGTTTTTAACGCCAGAAACACTAATTGCACCAACACCGATCGGGGAGGTCCTAAATGAAAGCTGCAGTCTGCTACGAACATGATCAGCCACTAGTGGTTGAGGAGGTTACGCTCCAGGCCCCACAGCGAGGTGAAGTGCGGGTGAGAATGCGGGCGACTGCTATCTGCCACAGCGACATTCACCTCTTGCGAGGAGACTGGCGTAGATTGTTGCCAGTCGTGGCTGGTCATGAGGCGGCCGGCATTGTGGAGGAAGTTGGCGAGGACGTCACAATCGTCAATCCAGGAGACCATGTGGTGGCTTCTCTACTCCGATCGTGTGGACGCTGCTTCTACTGCACCACTGGATCTTCTCATATTTGCGAGGCTGAGTTCGCGCTTCAGAAGGAGCAGCGGATTCACTCTCTCTCTGGCGACCCCATTTATCAGGGGATATACACCGGTGCTTTTGCGGAGGAAATTGTCGTTGACCAGTCCCAGTTGGTACCAATCCCAAAGGAGGTCCCGTTCGAAAGCGCAGCGTTGGTGGCCTGCGGAGTTATCACTGGCTTTGGCGCAGTCGTAAACACCGCGAAGGTGCCAGCACATAGCTCGGTCGTGATCATCGGCGCTGGGGGAGTTGGCCTTAATGCTGTCCAAGGTGCGGTTCAATCGGGTGCCCACCCAATAATTACTATCGATCTGATTGAAAGTAAATTAGAAGCGTCCCATTCTTTCGGCGCAACTCACAGTTTCAATGCAGCCTCCCAAACCAATCTTGCCGAGGCCATCCGTGAACTTACATCAGGTCGAGGGGCTGATTATGTTTTTGTGACGGTCGGTAGTACCACAGCTCTCGAACAGGGTTTGACTTTAACCCGACGGGACGGGACCCTCGTGATTGTCGGCATTCCGCCTACCGAGGCCACTGCCGAAATAAAAATGGCTAGCCTTGTTCAGGGTGCGGGTTCCTATGGGGGACCAACGAGAATTCTGGGAAGCTTCATGGGTTCGACTCGACTTAGTGTCGACGTTCCGAAACTAGTAGATTTATACCAGCAGGGGGGTTTAATGTTAGATGAATTAATCTCCGGTCAGTATCCGCTGGAGAAAATAAATGAAGCTATTGAGGTTGTAGAGAGCGGTTCAGTGCTACGTAATGTGATTACCTTCGATTAAATCAATTGGGGGGAAGTCTGCGCAGTTTATTACCCTTTAGCTGACAAAAAATAGGACTACGGGGAGTGTAACCAGAGCAATAAGAGTAGCTACTAGGATAGTGCTACTAGCGCCCTCAGCGTCACCCCCGAATTCCAGGGACAAGATCAAGATGTTCACGGCTGGCGGCATTGCGCCGAGTAGGGTTAATACTGTTAGGTCGAGACCTCGGACGCCAATCAACCAACCAGCTGCGTAAGCCACAACCGGCCCTACGAGCATCTTGAACAGCGATGCAACCCAGGTACGGGTGGAAGGGAGGTGAAGTCCAGTCTTATACACCTGTAATCCTAAAACTAGCAGCACAAGCGGGATAGCAGCATCGGATAGCAGATTCATGCCTCTCCATAAGCCTATTGGTATTTGAGTTGGGAGTACGCTCAACAGAATTCCTACTGGTACTGCCCATAGGACCGGCAATTTCGCTAGCCGAATCAGCATCTCGGGTGAAGCGCCGGCTCGGCCAACCAACACCAGTGGGCACACTGCAAACATTAAGAACTGCATCAAAAGAAATAAGAGTAAGGCGCGCTCGAGACCCAAGGGCCCAAGCGCGAATAGGGAAACTGGCAGCATAAGATTAGCAGCGTTACCAAACATGGATGTAGCGACGAAGCCGCTTCTAATGGTCGGCTCGGCCCGTGAAGCTAGTAAACGTGCCAGTAGAAACATAATGATCATGGCGAGTACAGCACCGCCATAGAGACGCGCAACGCTGGTTAATACTATCTCCGCATTAATCAGTGAAGTGAGCACTAGTGCCGGCGTTGCAGCGTGAAGAGCAAGCCGATTGACNATTGAAATCCCACTACCCAAAAAAGGACCAAGGGCAATTCCTACAGCCACTACTAAAAAAGTGGGGAGGACGCTGGTGAGAAAAATCTCTAGCACCCTTTAACCTCGCCCCACTCCTGCATTACTCAAGATCACAACCTTGGGAGTATACCGTAGAGCTATAGCCCGAAAATCACAGTGTTCTATTAGTCGCGTTTTACGTTGATGCACCAGCTACCATATGAGTCTTGTCCCATATATTTTGTTAGCGGCTAGAAATTCCGGTAAATGCNGTGCCAACGCGACCCCTAATCATTTGGTGATTTAGCTTTGCAGATACCGTTGAAGCCAGCTCTCAAAGAGTCTCCCAACCTGAGCTGTTATCGGACCGGGCTGACCGTTACCCACGATTCGATCATCTAAACGTACTATCGGTAGTGCACCTTTAGTGGTACTCGTCAGGAAAACCTCTTGAGCGCCGTAAAGTTCAGTTAAAGTGACGTCACGTATTTCCACCTCAATCTGACTTTCCAGGGCACGCAGTACGTTCTTCCGTGTCACCCCAGCAAGGATGTCCTGCCCGGGCGTTACCACCTTACTATTTTCGTTAACAACGAAAAGATTAGACCGCGTTGCCTCTAGGGCCCGATCCCCGTCATGGTAGAGCGCGTCCACTGCACCTGCTTCACGCATTGAGTTACCCAGATGGACTGCCATTAGGTAATTAGTGGTTTTTGCTTCTGGTAGATCTCGCAAGTACTGCCAGGTAATTAGCTTTGCCCCCTGTTGGTATTGAGTAGGATCTCGGTCTGGCATTGGGGTGAAGTAAACATATAGCTGCGGCGATACAGGGGTAAAGCCATCTTCCGCCGGCCCACCGGTCAGGAAGAGTTGAAGTCCGGCCTCGGCTGCTACGTTAAGGTCTGCGAGCTCCAGTAGATGAGCCTGAAAGTCATCACGGTTGAGTTGAAGTTCGAGCCCTAGAATCCGGGCAGAATTCTCGAATCGATCTAGGTGGTCCTCCATGAAGAGCGGTCGGCCNTTTATAACTCTCAAGTAGTCGAAGGCCGCGTAACTACGGCGAAAACCAATATCCGACAAATGCAAAACGGCTTCAGTTCGAGACACAATCTTTCCATTAATCCCGTGAAAGTTCATATCTTAAATACTAATCTGCCGAGGGGGCTGCCGTCATCCCGTTTCCGTTTGTTGATCAATAATCGACTGCATTCGATTCGCGGCTAGGTCAGGATTACTTAACAAACCAGCCTTGTCAGCCAATTGAAATACCTGGATAAGGTGCCTTAAAGAGCGGCGTCTTTCAATACCCCCAATGAGACGGAAGTGCTCTTGATGACCATTTAGGTAGGCAAGGAAAACCAAGCCTGTCTTGTAGTAATACGTTGGTGCTTCAAAAATCCGGTGAGCTAGAGGAACTGTGGGATTAAGGATATCATCATAGGCCCTTTCATTCCCCTCCTGGAGAGCAGAAACAGCGGCCGCGACAGCTGGGCCGATTACATCCAGAATGCCGAGGAGAGCGTGACTGTATCCTTCNGAGTCCCCCTTGATAAGACTCGGGTAATTGAAATCGTCTCCAGTAAACATCTTTACATCGGCAGGAAGCTGGCGCCGCATAATGATTTCCTTGTTAGCATCTAGAAGGGACATTTTCATCCCCTCGATTTTTGCCTGATCATTCTCGATTATTGACAGCATAACTGCCATAGCCTCTTCCCATTCGTGTGAACCCCAATACCCAGCAAGCTTTGGGTCGAACATCTCACCTAGCCAGTGCAGTATGACTGGGCTTGAAACCTGATTTAGGACACGACTGTAAACTTTTAGGTAATCGTCACCAGTTCGAGCGGTAGCGGCTAAAGCACGGCTAGCCATCAGTATGACTCGGCCTCCACGCTCTTCAATAAAAGCGCACTGTTCTTCATACGCNTCAGTAATGCGATCAAGGGAATGCAGTTCTTCTTCGGGCAGCTGATCAGTTCCAGCACCACATGCAATCATGCCACCGACGGATCTAGCTTCAATTAACGAGTAATTAATCAGGTCTTTAGTTGCTGTCCAATCTAATCCCATTCCACGCTGAGCGGTATCCATCGCTTCGGCTACCCCAAGACCATAAGACCACAGATGGTGGCGATATCTAAGGGTTGCATCCCAGTCAAGCTTTACTGGGGCATTGGGTGTGTTTGCAGCATTCGGATCGGCAACCACGTGCACAGCGGCATACAACACACGGTCAGTAATCGGCGTCAAACCAGGTGCATACTGTAATGGCTTCCCGAGTATGTAGGGTTGCAGAGTTCCT
Organism: Trueperaceae bacterium; assembly: GCA_002707365.1. Classification (NCBI taxonomy): domain Bacteria; kingdom Thermotogati; phylum Deinococcota; class Deinococci; order Trueperales; family Trueperaceae; species Trueperaceae bacterium. The sequence continues at coordinate 8,332 of PAMQ01000014.1, read as the reverse complement.
TTGAGGCCTGGCAAGTTAACAGTCACATCGTTTCTCATGAGGTCAGGTCCGGCACTTCAATCCAGCGTCGTTCGCGCCAGGATTCTAATCCGAGCTCTGCGAGTTGTATTCCCTTCNCTCCTTCCAGCAACGTATGTGGGAACGGTTCGGAGGTAACAACATGCCGAAGAAAATACTCCCATTGCACTCGAAAGGCATTTTGGAAAACCTGGTTGTCTGGGACTTCTTGCCAATTGCTGAAGAAATCGATCGGGTTTGCCACGTCCGGATTCCACACTGGTTTTGGTGTTGCGCTCCTATGTTGAACTTTGCAGTCGCGAAGTCCTGCTACTGCACTTCCTTCAGTACCATCGACTTGCAGGGAGAACAACTCATCGCGATAAACTCGTGTGCACCACGAAGAATTTATTTGAGCTATAATCCCGCCCTCAAGCTCGAACATTGCGTAAGCGGCATCATCAGCCGTTGCTTCGTATTGTTCTCCCTGTTCATCCCAGCGTTTCGCAATGTGGTTGGCCCCTAAACAAGAAACTGCCTGGACATTACCGAAAACATTGTCCAGAACGTAACGCCAATGGCAGAGCATATCGATAATGATTCCCCCACCATCGCTATCACGATAGTTCCAACTAGGCCTTTGTGCTTCCTGCCAATCGCCTTCGAAAACCCAGTATCCGAATTCGCCCCTTACACTGAGAATACGACCAAAGAAATCACCTTTAACGAGTCGTTTGAGCTTTATCAGGCCAGGCAAAAACAGTTTGTCCTGAACCACTCCATTCTTCACACCAGCTTTATCAGCTAGTCTGGCCAGCTGAAGGGCGTCACACACCGTACTAGCAACCGGCTTCTCTACGTAAATGTGTTTCCCAGCAGCAATCGCTTTCCGGACNCTATCTACTCTATGTTGAGTAACGACACTATCAAAATAGATCATGTCGTCTGGATTAGCCAAGCAAGCATCTAGCTCTGTACTCCAACGGGTTATACCTGTCTCTCGCGCTAACGCTTCCACCTTACTAGCATTACGACCCAAAAGAATTGGGTCAGGTATTAAAACATCTCCACTCGGAAGAGGAATACCACCTTCGTCACGAATAGCGAGGATAGACCTTAGTAAGTGCTGGTTTTTACCCATACGACCAGTCACACCGTTCATGATGATGCCAATTCTGCGTTCCATACTACTTTGATTGTATGGCGGATTCTTCTAACTGTCGATCCTGTGTTTCTACTGTACTCAGTATGACCAAAGCAATCCTTTAATTTATTGCGTGGCTGTAGAGGTTTTGATAAACCCCAGTGCGTCCCAAGAGTTGTGCATGCGTACCAGAGTCAACGACTCTACCGTGTTCTAAAACAAGAATCTGATTGGCTCCTTGGATGGTTGTTAATCGGTGGGCAATGATAAATGTAGTTCGGCCAATCATGAGTTTCTCTAAGGCTGCCTGAATAAGACGTTCAGACTCGGTATCTAGCGATGAAGTTGCCTCATCGAGTATGAGAATCTTTGGGTCTTTAAGGAAAGCTCGTGCAATGGTAATTCGTTGCCTCTGTCCACCTGAGAGAAGCGCCCCTCCCTCACCTACTTCTGTTTCAAAGCCTTTAGGAAGTGCCCGAATAAAGTCCAAAGAATTAGCAGCCTCACAGGCAGAGATAACATCGCGGTTACTCGCTCGCGGACGACCATAAAGAATGTTCTCTCTAATAGTTCCACTAAACAGAATTGGAGTCTGTAAAACAAGTCCAATGTTCTGCCGTAAGGATTGCATGGTCACGCTTCGGACATCCTGACCATCTATACGCACGAAACCTTTCCGCACATCGTAGAAGCGAGGAATGAGGCTTACTAGAGTACTCTTACCCGAACCACTGGGCCCAACTAAAGCAACCTTTTTGCCCGGTTCGACATTGAAAGATACATTCTGAAGAACCGGATCCTCATCATTGTTGTATGAGAACGTGAGTTGGTCAAATTCGACATGACCACGTACATCTTGTAAGGGTTTTGACCCAGGTCGATCCCGGATTTCAGGCTGCTCATCAATAATTTCGAACACCCGATCCAGAGCTGCAAGGGCGTTCGATAACACCACGTTTAACTCTGAGAATCTCTGAAGTGGGACGTAAAGTGGCCCGAGATATAGACCCACTGCGACTAACTCTCCAACAGTAAGACCACCGTTGATTACACGAAGTCCGCCGTAAAGGATCACGATAAGCGGGGCAATCTGGGTTAGCGCTCCGGTTACGGACATGTTTGCAGCCTGGTAACGGATTCTCCTCATGGCTGTGGAAAACAACCGTTCTGAATCGTCGTAGAAGTTTTCTTCTTCTCTTTTCTCCTGAGTAAAAGCATGCACTACTGCGCTGCCTGCAATTTTCTCCTGTACGTTGCCGGACATGGTAGCTAGTTCTTCTTGAACCCGGTGGGTAGAAGCTTTTATTTCACGCTTAAATTTCCGGAACAAAACTACATACAGTGGGAATGTAACGACGGCAACCATAGTTAATACAGGATCTATCCTTATGAGGAAATAAAGCACTACTACTAATGCCGCAAAATCCATCCAAATATTGGTCAGAGCTGTACCAACGAGGTTCTGTACAAGTTCAATGTCGGATATTAGTCTCGAGACGATTCCGCCCGAGCGATTACGAGTGAAGAAGGACGCTGACATTCGTAAAATACGGTAGAAGAGCTCGATCCTTAAATCAAAAACGGATCTATATCCTGCTTTACCCGCGAAATAAGATCTGAAGAAGGTTGCTGGAGCCCAAATGAATATGAAAAGTGCTATTAGGCCTGCGACATATAAAAGAAGTTGATTTATTTGAGCCTGTGCACTCAATGTTTCACTGAGAAAAACATCATCGACTAAATGACGGATGAGCTGAGGAACTAACAACGGTACGGTAAATTTGACAATTCCACCTACTGCTGCCAACGCTACAAAGTATTTGTAAGGGCTAACGTAACTGAGGAACCGAACGAAATTATTACGATTAGTCATGAATAAACAACACTTTAGGGAGCCACCGTCCACATCAAAATCAGACCCGCAGTATAGACTTACTCCCCACCCCCCATGCGGTAAAATTTATCTCATTTTCTGCACCTCGAAAATTAATCAAGAATGGTGTTTAGTGTGAAGATTTACTTTAATTAAGCAATTATATGACTGCTATGATCCTCATAGAAGAACGCTCTCAGGTCTCATGGGCTGTTCAGGGAAGGGGCATTATATATGGATTCCAAAGCGACTCTAGCTGAATTAATCGGCACTTTCATTCTAGTTTTCGTAGGTACGTCTACTGCAGTCGTGGCAGGTTTAGGATTGCTGGGAAGCGGGGGGGTGCAGATCGTTGCGATTGCCTTCGCATTTGGTTTCACCTTGCTTGCCTTGGTGTACGCCATCGGTCCCATCTCAGGCTGTCACCTTAATCCAGCTGTAACGATTGCCATGTTATTAGCTGGGAAAATCAAAAGTAGCAATGCTGTCGCGTATATTGTCGCTCAGATTGCTGGTGGGATCCTAGCCAGCTTAGTTCTTCTTATTCTTGCTGGTGGCTTAACTGGTTACGATCGTCTCTCTGATGGTTTGGGAGCTAATGGCGTTGCGAGCTCTATAACAAGCTTAGGCGTGCTTGGCTTTGAGGTTGTAATGACTGCCATATTCCTGTTCGTAATTTTTCATGCCACTTCGGCTAAGGCTTCACCTGCTGGTGCCGGTTTAGCCATAGGCGGGTACTTGTTCGTGATTCATCTTATTGGTGCTCCCTTTGGTGGTGCATCTCTTAATCCTGCGCGGAGTATTGGGCCAGCACTCTTCCAGGGCGATGGTGCCCTTGGTTCCCTTTGGGTGTTCATTGTCGGGCCATTAATTGGTTGTTTGGTTGGGTTGCTGCTTTATAACTTGACTAAACCTAATGGCGAGTAACTTACGTTAATTTGACCTAAGTTACTTAACCGCGTATCGTGCCTCAAATCTAAGTTTTTCTTGATTGAGGCACGATTTTAGAATTACAACTATTGTTTTCTTTGAATCAGCCAGTAGTAGTTTTGCGTGACGAACGGTAACAAGTTTTTTATCACTATTTGTTAGTGACTATAGTTTTTCGTACATTGATTGGGGTACCGACTCATTAATAACCAACGTATGGAGGCGGCATGAGTGGTTCAATAAAGCTTGGTTACAGTACTTACGCAATGCAGGGTGANAATATTTACGAAGCGTTGNCACGTTTACGTAAGATCGGGTACCAGGCTGTGGAAATCATGGCTAGTGAAGGGTGGATGACGGCTCCAGATTTGCTTGATCAGCACGATCGTAATCGGTTAGCCGGAATTATTAGTGAACTAGAACTGGATCTCTCAGCCATCATGGCTTTTATGCCACTTTGTTCTGAGGGCAACGCTAGACTAACCATGCTACAAGAGTTCCGGGCCGTCTGTGAATTAGCTCGTGACCTCTGGTCAGGTGCGGGACCAGCTGTACTTAGCTCTCCGATCGGCGGACCTTTGCTTCCTTGGGAAAGCGCGAGGGAGAAAATTGTTACCGACCTGGTTGAACTAGCGGGCATAGCTCAGGATCACGGGGTGGTCCTGGCAGTTGAGCCTCACGTGAACCAAGTTTTAGACTCACCAGAAAAGGCTGCCTGGTTAATGAATAATACTAACCATCCGGCTCTTGGAATTAATTTTGATATAAGTCATTTTCATGTGTTTGGAATGGATCTTAGGCACTGTGTTGATCTTTGCCTTCCTCATGCAGTACACATTCACGTTAAGGATGGTTATCTTGACGAGAATGGTGGGGTGGTCTTTCAGTTGCCAGGAGACGGGAATCTTGACTTGAGGGAATACTTGCGTTTGTTAAACGCGGATGGAACACCCAGAACTGTGTCGTCTGAAGTAAGCGGCATGATCTGGAAACACCCTGACTACGATCCGTGGGCAGCAGCCAACAGTTCATTCCTAGCTTTAGCGAAAGCCCGAGAATCTTTACTTTAGTAACAGCTTCATTGGTCTAAAAAGTAAGTTCAATCATTCGAAACTGACAAAATCAGGTTCTCCTGCCAAGCATTAGGGTGTTATTGATGTTTGGGCGTAGTTAGTTAGAACTAACGCACCAGTTTAGGGTGTTACGTAACAATACTTGGTACGAGGGATGACTCCAAATATTTGGAAAATGACCAGGCACAAGAACACAAACACGACCCTCACCCTCACGCCTAGTCCAACCAGCTGGCTGAACACCATGCTCAGAAGAAGCTTCAAGGAAAAGATCAACATCAGGATCACTCATAGTCATCTGGTAATGCTCATCAAGCAACGTAAAACCAACACTATCAATCACCAAATCATGACCAACATGCGGTTCAACCGTAACAGGACACGGGGCTGGATGGCCCGCAAAAACCCCACCCATCAAACTACACAACGAAGGACACTCATCATACAAAGCCGTACCCGAATGCAAAACCAACAAACCATTGCCTTGACGCACATAATCAACAAAATCCTTACCGATCTCCTCCGTCGCCCAAGGTTCAGGATCCTCTTCCGTTCGTTGATTAGCCTTAGAAAAAACAATAAGCGGATAATCATCCATCTTGCTTCTAGACCAATCACCTGGATCCTCTAGAAACTCAAACTCAAAAGGACCACTACGAAGACCCAACAACCCATCCTGAGTTAAGGAAACCGGGTGCCATTTGTCACCACACAAAACCAGTACACGCATAAAAACTCCTTACAACACTCAATTGCACATCATGACAGCCAACACCACCCCACCACAAGCCACAAGGTAGGTTAGGCTGTGCAGTAAAATGTGGGTAGTGATCTACAACCTTGAGGCACTGCTAAGGTTTTATGAGGTATGTGTTGTGTTTATAAGGGATTAGTTAGGATTTAACTTTGGAGGGTGAGATTGGTGCTTGAAGCTCGTTTAACGATTCGGGAAAATGCTTCTACTTTGGTTTACGATCCCATGATTTTTGGGGGTTTCATTGAGCATTTTGGGCGTCAGATTTATGGGGGGTTGTTTGACCCTGGTTCACCTCTTTCGAATGAGAGTGGTTTCCGTTTAGATGTGTTGGAAGCATTAAGGGAATTGAAGGTTCCGATTGTACGGTGGCCGGGCGGTTGTTACGTTAGTGGTTATCACTGGGAAAATGGTGTTGGTAAGGATCGCTCTCCGACTGACGATATGGCTTGGGGGGTAGTCGAGCCTAATACTTTCGGAACTGATGAGTTTGTTGAGCTTTGTCGTCTTCTTGATTGGGAGCCTTACATTTGTAATAACGCGGGTAACGGAACGATCAAGGAGATGCGAGATTGGTTGGAATACTGTAACAGTGAAGATGGGCGGTTTGCCGAGTTACGTAAGGACGCTGGTAACGTCATTCCGCACGACATCCAAATCTGGAGTATTGGCAATGAGAATTGGGGTGAGTGGGAGATTGGTTATAAACCGATCGAGGAGTGGGCACCCTTTGTTCTTGAAGCTGCTAAGGCAATGAAGGAAGTTGATCCTGATGTTCGTTTGTCGGCTGCTTCAATGTCAACTCGAGAGTGGACCGTGCCGCTTTTGAAGGCTGCCGGTTCTTACTTGGATTTCATCTCTATCCATGGTTATTGGCGTGTTCATTCGGATGATCGTGATGTTTCTGATTATTTACCTTGCATCATGCAGTCAGGGGAACCTGAAGTGGTGATTAAGGAAACTATTGCTTCTCTTGAGGAAGCTGGTTACCGGGGCAAAATTAAGATTGCTTTTGACGAGTGGAATTTACGTGGTTGGCACCACCCTGGTTTCCCTAGGAAAGAAGTGCAGGATTATGGTGATCCTGAGGTAATTAAGCTGGTTGCGGCGCGCGAGCAGAACTTGATTGCTAGTCAGTACACCATGGCGGATGCTCTGTTTTCAGCTTCGTTCTTCAATTCTTGCCTCCGTCATGCCGATGACGTCACCATGGCTAACATCTCTCCTTTGGTGAACACGCGGGGACCGCTTTTTGTGCACCCAACTGGGGTTGTTAAGCGCACTCATTTTCATGCCCTTGCAATGTACGCCAATCAGCTTGAATCACGTGTTGTTGAAACTGATGTTACTTCCGATTTACTATCGCATGACTCTAAATCTATCCCTGTTCTCGATAGTGTCGTGACTGTTAACGACGTTGGTGATTCCTGGTCCATTGCGCTCGTGAATCGTCATCCTACTGAAAAAGTTTCGTGCAGTTTAGTTGTTGAGGGGAAAGTGCTTGATGGTAATTACGGAGCGACTATCCTTCGTGGGGACAGTGCTGATTCTTACAACGATGTTGAACAACCTGACCGAGTAACTCCAGAAGAAGTATCAGTGACCTGCGAGGAGGGTGTCGTTGAGCTTCAACCTCACTCCTTAACGATCTTAAGAGTAATTAATTAATCGCTACTGAGGGTTTCGGGATGCATGGACTAAACTTCGTGATTTTTCTGGGACACTACGCAGCAATACATTATTTTGATAGAGGAGTCTTTGGATACGGAGTGGTTCTTACCTACCGGCACATCTGATTTACTCTTTTACTACTCTTGGGCCACACGCCTTACAACCCGGCCGCCTGAACCTGCCACCAGCGTTCCTGTACCTGATTGTTCGGAGGCTTTCTGGGCGAGACTACGGTCGGGAGCTTCTACTTTTGCTTTGCCGGCGTCCGCTACGGAAAGGACAGAATCCTTAAGTAGCTGAGCGTAAGGGTGTTCAGGAGCTTCGAGGATCGTTTGGGCTGGGCCCATCTCCACGATGTAGCCCTTCTGCATGATGGCAAGGCGATCAGAAATGTAGTAAGCGGTTGCAAGGTCATGAGTAATGTAAAGAACGGTGACATTAAAGTTATCTCTTAAGTCACGTAAGAGGTTAACGATAGACATGCGTAGTGAAGCATCCACCATTGAAACTGGTTCATCAGCAATGAGAATCTCAGGGTTAGGTATTAATGCTCGGGCTATAGCTACGCGTTGCAACTGACCCCCGGACAGCTCGTGTCCGTATCGTCCTCGGATTTCCGCGAGGCTCAAACCAACCTTCTGGAGGGCCTCGTCCATTGCAGCGTCTACCTCATCGTCTTCTTTGGCGCCCAGTAGAACTCTAGCGCTAGCCTCAAGGTATCGATCTACGTGCTTTAGTGGGTTAAACGCCTCGAATGGGTTTTGGAAGACGGGTTGGACGTGCCGCATGAATTCGAGACGGGCTGCTCGGTTACGCTTACCACCGATCAGTTGGCCACCAAGTCGGAGTTCCCCTGAACTCGGTTCTTCAAGACCCAGGATCATGCGGGC
>PAMQ01000013.1 GCA_002707365.1 Trueperaceae bacterium | reverse complement strand
TATCCTCATGGAAGTCGCTGTTGCAGACGGTAGTGCTGCTGATATATTTTATGTGCAGACTACCGAAACAGCTGATGATGCCTTCATTTATATGCAAGGTGGTTTCGATGACCCCAGGGTAGCAACTGTACAAATCAATGGCATGATTAATATTGCTTTTGTTTACACTGACTGAGCACCATCAACAGGCACTAGGGGAATGTCAAGAAAAAAGGTTAGTCGTCAATCCTCTTGAAGGAACCACTCGTCACTAGGGTCAGATACTGAAGTCCAACTCCACGAATCGTCATACCAAAGGTCACGCACGTAACTCCACCCCTTCGGTGCGTCAATGTCAAATACCTGAGTAAACCCTTCATTATCGGTACAACTTCCCTTAATCTTGGTGTCCTGATAGAAATAGACTAACGTTGTTGTGTCCACGTCTGTTCCGTGGACAAGCTTCCAATGTTTGGGGGTAAGGGTCAATATGTCATCCGAGTATAGTCCCCGTTCTAGAAAAAACTCCAAATTTACAGCGTAAAAACTACCTACCGTAGAGGGGTCAATCAAAACGTTAGAACAATCCTGATCAAGATTTACAAAATCTTCAAGACGCCAGCCGAAGGCTGCTAGGGGCGTCGGAAGAAAAATGCTGAGGTCACCAGTCTTAGATAAGGTGCCCAAGATTGGCAAAAATTCATACTCTTCGCTATATGCCTCATCATAATTAAGGGCAATAAGTGTGAGGCTTAAATCAGGATTATAGTCAGCAGTTAGTTCCTGCAGGGTCCCCGTATTATCAAAATAAACATCAAATACAAGCTCATGTTCCTCTAATTGCTGTTGTGGGACGAAGCCAGAAACGTGGTAACCGTCACGAAAGAGCTGGTGGTTTAGCTCAATTGTAGACATGCGCTCTTCCTTAAAACTCTGCGGGACTCTAGCTGTGACCTCACGAGCAACGTACTCCTTCAGGCGTTCTAGTCCTTCTTGGAAGTCAGCCTCGAGCGGGTCCCAACCTGTCTTACCATCACCCTCCATTAAATAGAAACCAACACCAATAAACAAAACACCAACAAAGGCAGCTAGTAAAGTTCGCATGGTTCTACTTATCATCAACAGGCACTAGAAGAATGTCAAGAAATTTGAAAGTCACTAGTGGAGTTATAATTTTCGTTACTGAATACTTCTAGCGTCACATCGTTTCTGAATCCGACTGAAGTTAGGCTCAAGAAAGAGAGGGCATATCGTGTTTAAGTCAATTAGGATGTTATGCGTTTTTGCCTTGTGCCTTGCGGCTGTACTGGTGTTGGCTGCATGCAGTCAGGATTCTGGTGGTTCGAAAACCCACTACATCCCTTCGGACGCCCTAACGACAGAAGGGGACGATGGACTTTCAATTTTTTGGGATGTAAGTCATTGGGCGAGCCAAATCGTTTATGAGGAGACTTATCTTGATGGTATGCCGGTTGGGGCGACAATTGTAGGAATGAGAATTAGGCTTGGCGACAACGGCTTGGGTGGCGGGTCGCAGGATGCTTTTGTTGCTGACACAATTGAGAAGTTTGAGGTTCGACTCAGTTCATCCGAAAATGGACCGGGTACTCTTAGTGATATTTTTGCAGACAATCGGGGTTCAGACGAAGTAATTGTGATTCCTGAAACAAGCTGGGAAATCGCTGCTGACGATTACGAAAATTGTGATGGTATTTGCGAGTTTGGGCCGTTAATTAGCTTTGCTAACCCGTTCGTTTACGCGGGTGGTGACCTTCTAATGGAAGTTGCTCAGAATGGAGGGACGAATGTTAGGTATGCGGATGCAGAGACTCAAGTGGACACCGTTCATGTTTACCTTGACCTCTCAGCAGATTGGGATGCAGCGAGGTCTGGGCACTTCAGTACAACCGTATTGCCTTACATTGCTTTTGTCTACACTGACTGAGCACCCTCAACAAGCACTAGAAGAATGTCAAGAAAAAAAGGGTTAGTCGTCAAGCCTCAGGCCTAAGGTTCTTTTGTGGTCACCATTCCATCGAGTCAATAACTCTAATGTCGATACTAGCGAAATTAGGGTTAGCATCGAAAACTTGGGAGAACGCCCTACTTCCTCCCGCCCTAATGTTCGATAAGTTACCAACAAGAAAATCAGCAGAGTCTATAAGACGGCCGTTCGCATCACGCAGAATTATTTCTATCTTGACGTCCATCCCTATGGAGTTATTGTTCTTAATCTCCCCATAAATCTCGATGTCTCCCCAGTCAGTCTCTCTTTTATCAACGCTAAGGAAACTAAACCCAAGGGCATTCTCTATCTGTACTGAACCTCGAGTACTAGTAGCACTAGGAAAGGGGGTGCTCGTAGTAGAACTACCTCCTAAGCATTCAGAGCCAAATTGTTCCTTGAGTAGTGGAACCACTTGACTAAGGTCTGCCGTTGCGCGACGGACCTTACCGTTGTCGCTATGAAACTCAACCCCAAATACTTGGCCTCTCAAATTAAGAAAACTGTTTGTATAGGTAGCAAGTGGAAGGCTGAGCACGACTGCTTCTCTACCAGTTTTGTTTTTGCTAATCTCACTAGAGATGACCATCCCATCGTGGTTTTTGCTTTGGCTTGTAAACGTCTCGCCAAGTGGAGTTAGTACCACCTTCATACCGTCAGCGGGGTCAACAAATTCTCCACCACCGTAACCTCCCCAAACCGGTGGTCCGCCAGTTGTTTTGTCTAAATGAATGTAAACCGTGACAGTAAAATCTCCAGGTACGAAACTAAACCCAGCAGAAAAGAGTGGTACCCGTCCCTTTCCGGGGTCCAAATTGAGCGCTTGGCGGCAAGAGTCATCGAACCAAAAAACCTCACTCAAATAATGGGGTCCACTTCGGAACCACTCGACATCCTGGGCGTAAGAGGTTACTAAGCCCGTTAGTAGTAAGACTGCCAGTAAGGCACGCATGGTTCTACTTATCATCAACAAGCACTAGAATAATGTCAAGAAAAAAGGGTTAGTCGTCAAGTCTCAGGCCTAAGGTTCTTTTGTGGTCACCATTCGTACGAGACAATAACTCTAATGTGGATACTAGCGAAATTAGGGTTAGCATCGAAAACTTAAGAGAATGCCCAACTTGGGTGACGTCCAATGCATGTGTGTTTTATTTACATGCAACACTATGGTCATGACTAATGACCAAAGCCGCGTCCTCGTGTTAGGTAGCCTCAATATGGATCTGGTGGTTCCGGTAGCAGCACAGCCCAGTCCTGGCGATACTGTTTTAGGTGCGGATGTTCAAACTTTTCCAGGTGGCAAAGGTGCTAATCAAGCCGCTGCCGCAGCTCTAGCTGGAGGCAATGTTTCTATGTTGGGTCGGGTCGGAAACGATGGCTACGGCGATGAACTGCGTGCTGCGTTGAATTCTGTTCAAGTAAATACTAATCGAGTCTTAAGTACTGTTGGTCCAAGTGGAATGGCTTTTATTACAGTCGACGACAACGGGGAGAACATGATTGTTGTGAGCTCCGGCGCGAATAGGAAGCTGGTTCCAACGGACTTACGAGAAGAGGACTTCGCTAATGTTTCAGTGTTACTCATGCAACTTGAGTTACCTCTGGACACAGTAACTCACGCAGCGGCTCTCGCTTGGGATCGTGATATTACGGTAATCCTTAACGCTGCTCCGGTGGCTCCTTTACCTCCGGAGCTTTTAAGCCACATCTCTATTTTAGTAGTAAACGAAGGCGAAGCCGGATCCCTTGCCGGCCTACCAGTAAATAACGTTACACAGGCTGAACAGGCCTCACAAAAACTCATCGATCAGGGGGTAGATTCCGTCATAGTGACCCTCGGAAGCGCAGGTGCCTATTGGCAATCCAACAATAATGGAGGTCTCATTAAACCGCATTCGGTAACCGCAATCGACACAACTGCTGCAGGCGATGCCTTCTGTGGAGCTCTCGCTGCTGAATTATCTCAAGGCAACAATCTCGAGGAAGGATTAACTTTTGCTAATGCAGCCGGGGCAATAACCGTAACCAAATTGGGAGCCCAACCCAGCCTCCCCACTAAGATAGAAATCGATAGCCTATTACTTACTGCCAACTCAAGCCCTCACACCAACTAGCCCTTGCATTAATCTTGATATATTCATTATTCTCGCGTTCCTGAACAGATCACCCCTTTATTTCTAACTTGCGGGGCGACCATCGTAGCCAAATAACAACCATAAGCAAAACACCTGTCAACAAGCCCAATGCAGTTGGGATGTCTTTAGTTGAACCGGTTTCAATAACAATGCCGATTAACGGAGAAATAATTATCGGGGCAATCATTGCAGTGGCTATCACGAGCGGGGTAAGCATCTCAGCCCTGCCTGGAAATACCTCTTCAAGCCAAACCAAAGCCGTAGGGAAAATAGGTGCCAAAGCAAAACCAACGAGAGCGTAAGCATATGGCGCCAATACAATGTATTGCGCAAAAAGAATAGCCAGAACACCTAATCCCGATGAAAAAAGCATAAGACGCCTTGTCGATACGAGCGCACTGATTGGTACGCAAACCAACCGCCCTACCGTAAGCGCTCCCCAGTACAAAGCAGTCAGAGCCGCAGCCCGGCCGGATCCAAATGACGGTTCTAAATGCACCGGCTCCCAACTACCTATCCCTACCTCGACCCCAACATAAAAAAAGAACAACAGGCAAAAAGCAAACATCCTGATCCAAGCCCCACCCAGCCCCCGTATCGGAGACGGGGCGGCTGGAGGTTCCCGTAATCGCCAGACGAACCATAACAGAGCTGCTCCCGCTACTGCGGTAAAAACAAATGCCGGACGGAAGCTCGGTAAAAACATCGCAACCAACAGTGGGCCCGCCACCGCACCCACCCCGAATGTAGTGTGTAGGAGATTCATAGCAGGTGCACCCCCATCTTCGAAAGACCGCACCACCAGTAGATTTACGCTGACATCCAGAAACCCCATTCCAAGACCGATTAAACCCGCGCCGAGTAAAACCATAGTCCAATCGAAACCCAAACCAACTACAGTCGCACCGATCACCAACAGACTTGCCGCAATAATCATCGGACGGCGATATCCAAAATGGGAAACTATCAGGCCACTACAAACTATTGCTGTAAATGCGCCGAGGAAATGGGCACTCACCACAAGTCCAGCAGCACTTTGACCTATCCCAAAACTATCCTGAAATGCCAACAAAGCTGGCCCGTATATAGAAAGAGTTACTCCAACTAAACCAAACGTAAGAAATCCGATGCCAATGACACGCTGCTTCCCTGCACCTTGAAACACACCTTGCAGCGACATGAGTGACATCATATAGGCCGTGAAGCTTCAACACGACATATTACATAGTTACCCGAAACAACATACCTTCTGTATAATCACTTCTCAGTGCACTGGAGGCCTACATTGAATACTGATTGGGATCTGGACAAGTTGAGACTAAGCTATTTGAATTTCTTTGAGGCTAAGTCGCACCTAGTTTATCCTAGCGCCTCGCTAAAGGCGGATGATCCAACTCTGATGTTTACCAGTGCGGGTATGGTCCAGTTCAAACCTTATTTCTTAGGAGCTACCCCCAAGTTCGCTAATTTCGAAGGTACTCACCACCGGGTAGTAACAGCACAAAAGTGTCTCCGTATAGGTGATATTGAAAATGTTGGTAGGACATTGCGCCACCACTCATTTTTCGAAATGCTAGGTAATTTTTCTTTTGGTGATTACTTCAAAAAGGAAGCTGCCGCTTGGAGCTGGGAGTACCTTACATCAGCTGATTGGATGAACCTAGATCCAAAGCGACTTCATGTGACTATTTTCCTAGATGACGACGAAGCTTATGAAATTTGGACTGACCACGTCGGTATACCTCCTGATCATATTTCCCGTTGGGGTGAGGATGAGAACTTTTGGCCGGCTAGCGCCATTACTAAGGGGCCGAATGGGCCTTGTGGGCCTTGCTCAGAAATCTTTTTTGACCGGGGTCCAGAATTTGGAACTCCGGATGAAACTGGCCCCAACACAGGTAGTGGCGACCGGTATATAGAAATCTGGAATCTCGTCTTCACTCAATTCGATCGCCAAGATAATGGGGAACTCAAGCCTCTTCCCCAGCAGAACATTGATACAGGACTAGGCTTTGAACGTCTAGCCGCTGTCATGACCGGCGCCGAAGATGCTTATGCAACCAACCTGTTCCAACCGACAATCAAGGTCCTAGAAAAATATTCTGGGATTTCTTACCAGGGGAAAACAAGTGTTTCGCACAGAGTGATAGCTGATCATGTACGTGCAGTTACCTGCGCCGTAGCCGACGGGGTACTACCCACAAACGACGGTCCTGGTTACGTTATAAAAATGCTAATCCGTCGGGCATCTCGGCACGCATGGCTATTAGGCATTCGTAAACCTATTCTTCATGCTCTAGTCGAATGCGCAGTCGAAGCCATGAGCACCGCTTACCCAGACTTAATTCACGCACAGGAACGAGTACAAGGTATTGTCCATACCGAGGAAAAACAATTCCTGCGTACGCTCGAATCCGGTATTTTACGGGTTGAGGACATCCTAACAAACCTTCCAGATTCAATACTACCTGGGGAAACCGCCTTTGATCTTTGGCAAACTTACGGATTTCCCTTGGACATTACAAGAGAAATGGCGGCCGAGCGGAACATTACCGTTGACGCTGAAGGCTATGAAGTAGCCCGTAATGTCGCCCGGAAGGTCGCGCAACAAAATACGGTTGACCAAAACCTTTTTTCTGAACTCCGAGATGATTTAGGTGCAGTTGCCAAAAAGTACGGTGAAACAACCTTCACAGGTTACGAAAATATGGAACAAACCGATGCAAAAGTTATAGCTCTCCTTTCCGAGGATAAGGCAACGACCGAACTAACAGTTGGACAGAAGGGACATATAGTAATTGAAAGCAGCCCCTTTTACCCTAGAGGCGGTGGTCAAATCGGAGATCGGGGGATCCTCGAGTGGGAAGACGGGCAGGCTAAAATCCTTGAAACCACGAAAACCAATCACGGCCTAATTCTTCACCACGCTACGATTACCCAAGGAACGCTACAGGTGAATAACGATGTCTTAGCGATCCCAGATCCCATCCGCAATAACACGAGTAAGAATCACACAGCTACACACCTACTACACGCTGCCCTACGAACAATTTTAGGGACTCACGTAGCGCAATCCGGCTCTCTGGTAGAGCCTGAAAGACTCCGGTTTGACTTCTCTCATTCTAAAGCCCTGGACCCAAAAGAGCTTGAAAGCATAGAAACCCTAGTCAATTCCTGGATCCAAGGAAACTACGAAATTAAAACCAGCTTCGTCCCTATAAACGA
This sequence comes from Trueperaceae bacterium, assembly GCA_002707365.1. Lineage (NCBI taxonomy): Bacteria > Thermotogati > Deinococcota > Deinococci > Trueperales > Trueperaceae > Trueperaceae bacterium. The sequence goes on along the minus strand of PAMQ01000013.1, from coordinate 80,047 downwards.
GGCACGTGAATCAGGAGCTATGATGCTCTTTGGTGAAAAATACGGAGAGATTGTCCGTATAGTCGAAGTACATGCAGAAACGAACAAAATTCCTATTTCGATAGAACTATGCGCCGGTACACACGTAAAGCTCACAGGATCTATAGGTCCATTCCTAATTACTGAAGAAGAGGCTGTTTCCGCTGGCGTTAGACGTATTACTGCTGTCACCGGAATGAGCGCCATTAGCGACATCAGTAAACTCAAGGGTTACATAACTCGCCTACAAGATCACTTCGGTGCTCATCGGTCTGAGATAGAAACTAGGGTAATTAGTCTCAGTAGCGACCTCAAGGACACACAACGAGAAGTTAGAGATTTGCGTGAAAAATTAGCTGCAGCACAGACTAAAGAAGCAACCGATCATGAAACTCAAGAAGCCGGCGGCTTCAAATACGCAAGTGCGGTTCTCAAAGATCTCGATGCTAACTCACTTAGAACTGCTGCTGATAACCTCCTTGAAAACTCAGCAGTTGACCTAGTAGTTCTAGGAAGCGGGGCTCTTATGGTGGTTAAATTAACAAGTGACGCCCAAAAACGTGGCCTTCACGCAGGCACCTTGATCCAAACATTAGTAGCTCGAGCAGGTGGCAGTGGCGGTGGCCGCCCCGACATCGCTCAGGCAGGTGTCAAAAATCCTGATCACATTAAATTATGTCTTGACGCCATCCCTGAAATCCTAGAATCTTCTGAATAACGCCGAAAGATTTTTCTCTCTGATGACTACTCTACCCAGATTAATAGCATTTGATTTGGACGGAACACTCCTTACCAGCCAAAAACGTGTAACTGACCGAACCGTTTCCGCCATAAGAGAATTGAGTATCAGAGGCGTAAGAATCATTCTTTGCACGGGTCGACCACCCAGAAATACGCGTTCCTTTATGAACCAACTGGAGATTAATACTGCGATCGTGTACAACGGAGCTGGTTTATATGGCTACCGTAATAACGTAACAACTCATGTGCAAACTCTCTCAAAAACAACGGCACAAGTAATACTTAAAAAAATGCGTGAAACCTTCTCAGATATCCAAGTTGGCCTAGAAACCTTAGAAGGTTGGTATCTCGACCAAAATTTCTTTGATTTCCGCCAGCAAATACGAGAAGAGCCTGACCAGATCCCACCGAATGGAGTAGGTCGCGTTGAAAGATTTCTTGAGGGACAAAGCGCAATCAAACTACTCTTTAGACACCCTCACAAATCAGCCCTGGAATTATCGCGATCTTTGTCAAAGCAAAGTATTTACCAAACATGGAGCGCTAGTTCGGTGTTAGAAGTGATGCATCCACAGGTCAACAAAGGTAACGCCCTTTGCCGGCTAGCTAAAAAACTAGGAATTGAACGGGAAGAGACAGCAGCTTTCGGTGACCAGCATAACGACCGGGAAATGCTCCTGTGGGCAGGAACGAGTGTAGCTCCCGCAAACGCTTCTCCACAAATCCGTGCCATCTCTAATGTTCTCACGACCTCCAACGACGAAGACGGTATCGCCAGAGTGTTGGAGAATTGGTTGGGTAAATCATGAGCATAATGCGGGGAATACTTGCCCTAGATGTTGGAGAAGCCCGGATAGGCGTCGCGGTAAGCCCACCTGGAACCTCCTTCGTTTTCGGAAGGGAAACAATTTTGCGAAGCAATTTATCTACCGACTTGCAAAAAATATATGACCTCGCTGACATAGAAAAGGCTACATTGATAGTAGTAGGTCTACCCGTTAGAACCGATGGAAAAGAGTCATTGCAAGCAAAACGTATATGCTCCTTTACGGAAGCCATAAAACAGCACGGTCTCGAGGTGACTTTCGAAGATGAGCGTTATACCAGTAAGTTAGCCTCTCGTCATATAGCAAGGCACAATCCAAACAAAAGCATCAAACGTAATAAGGGTCTTATAGATAAGATTTCCGCTGTCTTAATCCTAGAATCATTCATAGAGCGGACCAAGCTATGACCCCTTCAGCAAATTCAAGTCACCCAATTGCCTATTCTGACCTAATTGTTGGCACGAAATTTTTGTTTTGCGCCCTATTCTTATTTTTATCAGGCATAGCTCTGGGACTCACGCACTTACTAAGCCCGGTAACACCTAATAGCAATAATGTTATTCAATTCGAAGTTCTAAACGGTTGGGGTGCTTCGCACACTTCAAGACAGTTAGAGACCGCAGGGCTCGTGCGCAACGGGAAACTATTTAGCATTATGCTGCGCATCCGAAATTTAGATACTAAAATAGGAGCGGGCCTTTACGAACTTCACCAAGGCATGAGTGCTCATCAAATAAGCAACAAGTTGATGGCAGGTGGAAAACCACGAACGATAAGGGTCCTATTGCCGGAAGGACTTCGTGACAATGAAGTAGCCGAAACTCTAGCTGCTTCAGGCCTCGGAAACCAGGAAGAGTTTTTCTTAATGATTAGAGAACCTAGAAATTTTCGGAAGGCTTACATCCCAGAAAACCTTGGACTGGAAGGTTTTCTCTTCCCAGCCAGTTACGAGATACCAGTTAAAAGTACCCCAGAGGAAGTCTTAGGATTTCTACTTAACCGCTTTGATCAAGAAATTACGCCTGATGTCGCATCACTATTGTTAGAACGTAACCTTTCAATTATTGAATGGGTAATCTTGGCTAGTATTGTGCAGACTGAAGCTGGAAACGATGACGAGATGAAAATTATTGCTGGCGTATTCCTAAATCGCCTGGACCAAGGAATGCCTTTGCAGTCAGATCCCACAGTTGCTTACGGCCTTAACAAACAACTTCCAGCGTTAGATATAAGGGCGGGAGATTTTGAGCAAGATCATGAGTGGAATACATACACACGAAGCGGTTTACCATCAACTCCCATTAGCAACCCTGGCCAAGTTGCCCTTCTTGCAGTACTATCGCCCCAACGACTGGACTCTAACGGTCTCCCATACTTTTACTTTTTACACGGGTTCGACGGAGATAAGCGCGTTTTCCGTCCTAATGTAAATCTTGCTAATCATAATCGCGACAGAAACAAGTACTTACAACAGTAATATCTCTTCTCGCAGGTAACAAATTATCGTACCGATTCACTAAAGATATTTCATAGGCGAGGAAGGGTAACCCCAGTCTGTCCCTGATACTTGCCTTTACGATCACCGTAGGTTACCTCTGGCCTCTCCCCTTGAAAAAATAATAATTGAACTATTCCTTCATTGGCATATACCTTCGCCGGTAGTGGAGTCGTGTTAGATAGCTCCAGAGTTACATGACCCTCCCAACCAGGCTCTAGGGGCGTCACGTTGGCCACAATTCCACACCGGGCGTACGAACTCTTACCTAGCGCTACAACCATCACATTATCTGGAATCCTAAGGTACTCGACAGAGCGGGTAAGAACGAAAGAGTTAGGGGGAATGATACATTCTTCGTCGGATAGCTCAATGAGGCTATCAGTATCGAATTTTTTTGGATCTACAACCGTATTAAAGGCGTTCACAAAAATAGCCCACTCAGGAGCCGCCCGAAGATCATACCCAAAGCTCGATAACCCGTAACTAATGACGCCTTCCCGAACCAAGTTTTCTTCGAAAGGTTCGATCATGCCCTCCAGGGCCCTTTCGCGAATCCACCAATCTGGTCTAATGCTCATGGGCGGTAGTTTACCAGTCAACCGGTATGCCTTAGAAGTACCTCTTCTATTAAGAGTCCTTTCATGTTGCCATTTTGTTTCCTCTCAGCATTGCTTTTCGGCACCTTGGAATACAAACAATGACTCTTGAAAATATTTCCGTGTGACGCAAACGGCTTTAATCGCGGAGCGAACATATCCACGGAACGTCTGCGAGCAATTATGGTGACACGAACTTATCTTTTTGGGCTCGTATTCGAAATGTACCCACAACCGTTAGTTCCATTTTTTAGAAATATAAGGTATTAACCAAATTTACGATTGTGCAGAAATTTCGATCCTTTTTTAACTTCCTCTACTTACGGCCGTTAGGAATACGGAAAATATTGTCTCCCCCGCTCGGCTTTTCACTTTAATTTCCGCACCGTGCTGCTTAGCAATCTGTTGGGCAATAGCCAGTCCTAACCCAACGCCACCACCGGCTCCTTTGTAAAACTTCTTGAAAATATAAGGTTGAATCTCTTCTGGAATTCCAGGACCATCATCACAAACTCTTAAAATAACCTTGTCCTCATCGGTTTGTAGGTGTAATACAACCCGAGTGGGATCTCCCACCGCTCTTAGCGCATTGGCTGCCAGATTTCTAATAAGTTGCCGAAGGCGATCTGCATCCCCGACCACACCGACTTCAGAATTACCAGTGACACGAAGACCCGGAAATTCCGCCGCTACTGGTTGTAGAATATCCTGCAACGGCTGAACAAAAGAAGGTGCGTTACCTTGAAGCAATTCTCCCCTGGATAGCTCTAGTAAATCTTCCACCAGACGTGCCATCCCATCAGCTATCCGGCTCGCATCGCGAAGATCATTTTCTTGTTCGGAATTTGAATGACGTAAAGCACGAACTAAAAACCCTTTAAGGCTTGTAAGGGGGGTCCTCAATTCATGGCTAGTCTCAGCAAGAAATTCTCTTTGGCCATCAATCGAAACCTTAAGCCGAGCAATAAGTGCATTTAATACCTGGCTTAATTCCCCAACTTCGTCATCTGGCCCTTCATACCCGACAGGAGCTAACCGCATAGGCCCCATTTTGGCTGCTACCCTAGCCAAGCTAGTGATCGGTTTAATCGCTAGACCAGCCACCCAGTATCCAATCACGCCGCTCAAAACCACAAGTGACAACGCTGTAAAAAGTAGTACTAGTCCAATTCGCCTAATTACATTGCCGATATAAGACATATCACTAATCACGGCAACAACCCCCATGTCGAATGGGGCAAGAGCAACTTGGACGCGGGTCCCTTCGATCTTCCCTTGCCAGTCCTGGGCCTGAATCATCGCAGCCAGTACGATCTCTCGTGGAAGAGCAGCAGTTGAACGCTCAAAAGCTGGGCTGGAACCAACGAAAAGAGTACCTACCGAATCGTAAAGTTGGACTGCGACTCTCCCTGTTGGTCCCGTGAGGTATTCCTCCGTCTCCTTGTTTCCCGCATACACTTCAACTACTTTCTTAACATCACGCCTAAGAGCCCTCTGTTCATCGCCGCGCAAAACCGAACTAACTATCCAGAATGACGACAAGGAGGCCAACACGCTTAAAACCGCTATCGTGAAACTTCCGAGAATAGCCACCCGCCACCTCAAAGGCATTCCCGACCTTATTAGCCTTCTTCGGCTGCTGACAGCTTCAGTCCCGGAAACTGCTTATCAACCCTTAACCGCGTAACCAATTCCACGGACAGTACGTATCACACCAAAGCCACCTGCTTGACGAAGCTTTCCCCTAATGTTGGCAATGTGCACATCCACCACATTACTTGATTGCGGCAACTCAGGTCCCCAAACATTCTTCTCTATCTCCTCCCGACTGTAAACACGACCCGGTTTACTACAGAGATAAGTTATTAATTGGAACTCTCTAGGCGATAACCTAACTTCCTTAGAACCGCAAAATACCTGCCGACTTATTTCATCTACCGACAGATCGCCAAGCTTTTTCACACTCGTGTTTGTCCGTTTCCGAAGTTGCACGTTTACACGGGCAACAAGTTCGCTTATGTGAAAGGGTTTAGCCAAGTAGTCGTCGGCTCCATGATTAAGCATTTCTACTTTAGTGCCGAGGTCATGTGCAGCAGTAAGGATAATGATGGGAATTTCACTAGTGCTGCGGACCCGCCGTGCGATTTCCGCTCCACTCAGATCAGGCAACCCAAGGTCTAGGATAACTAAATCTGGTTGCTCTTCCCGAATCGCTAAAAGGCCACGAATTCCTGTTTCAAAAGTATCAACGTGAAACCCGCTTTCCTCTAATTCTAATTTCAGAAGTCGGCTAATATCTTGGTCATCCTCCACAATGATAATTTTGCGCCTGTCAATGGGTATCACGGACTTTCTCTCGCACTAAACGTCATACTTATGCCGAATTGTTTTTGAAGCCATGCGCCAAAATCTACAGCGCCGTGGCCCTCTTTTACGATGACTAAAATACTTCTTCCGTCAGCGTCCACTATCCCAGTTAAGGCGCTACCAAGAACACCCGTCTCTCCCCCAGATTGTTTGTCTTGTTCCATTGAAAATATCAGGAGCCTAAGTTGTTGTCCAGGAGGGAGCCTCCCAAACATCTCTAGGCGTCTTTCTACGACCCGACCAGTAGCATATACACGCAACAGATCTACGGATACGAGACGTACCTCACTCCCAGATTCAATTGTTACGGGAAGAATGGGAGCCTGACCTAACAAAAGCACTAGCCCGATAGGGATTAACATCGTAGTCTACTTACCTGGCAGAAATCTTGTTGCCTCATTAGGGTATGGTAACAACCATCCCTTAATTGTTTGTAACTAAACATTAAGATAATCTTCATAGTGTTGTTGTCTACTTTTGGTTGGGACAATTGGTCAACAACCTTTACTTAAACTTAAATTTCTTAGCCTCATTATTTGTTTTAAGGGCCTTTTGTCGAAGCCCAAGAAATCAATCGACTGGGTTGGAAAGAACAATCTCGTTGAACAAAAAGTACAACCCCACACTATTTAAACCTAATTATCTAATCCATTATCGTATTGACAACGTACCAACCGACTTCGCTTCAGCGAACCGATTCCAACCAAATATCCACCAAGTTTTTTCCAGTGCGCAAAAAACGGCGAACCTTTTTCCAAAAACTGTATTAAAACTCAATACAATCATAGAATAAGTCATCATGTCGGTTTTTGTATTAAATAAACCGTTGGGTTTGACGTCGAGGAAAACAGTAAACTTGGGAAGCCAAGCTTTAGCCGTAAAAAAGGTAGGGCACGCTGGAACTCTGGATCCTCTTGCAACTGGCGTCCTAATCCTCCTTGCGGGACAAGCTACCAAGCTATCGCCTTTCCTCAGCCTTACTACGAAGCGTTATTTAGCTAGCGTAGCTTTCGGGGCTAGCACATTGACTCTCGACGCCGAGGGACCCATATTAGATAGGGCTAGCGCAGAACACATCACCACCGACGCCATAAAAGACTCACTGGGATACTTCCTTTCTCTAGAACACCAGGTGCCCCCACAATTTTCAGCGATAAAACAGAAAGGGGTACCCAGTTACCGGTCAGCCCGCAAAGGCCAAACAATCAATCATGCTCCCCGGCCAGCTCAATACCACACCATCACGTTGATTGGCTTCTATAGTGGTCACTCAGTTCTGCCTAAATTTTTCTCACCCGATCAAAATGGTCATTGGCGTCCGGCCGATCATGGATTTGCGTTTAATACAGCTAAATCGCTCGGGAATTTCCCGACAGCTATATTCGATTTAGAAGTCAGCGCTGGAACCTATGCAAGGGGCTTTGCTCGTGATCTCGGCTCTATTCTAAAAATACCTTCCCACCTAAGTGGCCTGCTCCGCACTCAGGCCGGACACTTCACGCTAACACAGGCTGTATCACCGCTAAATCTAAAATCAGACCAGGGCTTAAGTTTAGTTAATGCTCTTCCATATCCAGTGGTCCAGTTAGAAGAAGATGAAACGTTACGCGTACTAAAGGGACAACGACTGCCTCTGCAAAAGAATGAGCGTCACAGCTTAATTAGCCCAAATGGACATTTGGTTGCTGTGGCAGAACCTTCAAACGGACGCATGCGGTTGCTAAGGGTTTTCTCGGGTTAGATCACGATCTAGTGGTTCTTAGACTTTGAAGCACTTTTGTGTTTTATTCTTCATCGCAATCTTTAAAAATCAAAGTTTTGTTAGCCCTATAAGGGCAGTGTTTGTCCCATATGCCAGGTTTTTCGGTAGTAGCCTAGGATTCACCACGGAATTACAACCAATCGATTCGGCCTATGTGAACATTAGGTCCCAACCCGATAAAAATTACTAACCTTTACGAAAAATACCGAATACTTCGCACTCCGTAACAGGAACGCCAAAAACCTGTTCCACTACGAATTTCCTAATTCGTCCTCTAGCGGAGTTTGCCCAAGCTTTTTCTAATAAGACCTTCGGCTGATTCTTGTGGCTTAGTGATTGCCAACTCAGCGACAACCGCCTTAACGTTAGCCTCTCTATATCCCAAAGCAACTAGAGCTTCGATAGCATCCACGCTGGCCTGACTGCGTACGGTTCCGCTCGGTTTTTGATCCTTACTTTTGAGTGGGAATTCAGCAACCTTATGCTCTAATTCCAACACAATACGCTCAGCCGTTCTTTTCCCAATACCAGGGGCGCTGGAGAGGAGCTCAGAGTCTTTCTGAAGGATAGCAGTCCCGATTACATTTGCCTCGAGGGTAGACAGCATAGCAAGCCCCAGTTTAGGGCCAACTCCAGACACGCTAATTAATTGTTTAAACATATTGAGCAAAACATTATCAGGAAACCCATAGAGCGTCCAACCATCATCACGGACTACCAAATGTGTATAGAGACGGACCAAACTACCCAACCGAAGACCGATAAGGATCGTTTTCGGCACATATACCTCTAAGCCTATAGGCCCAACCTCAACAACAACGCTCTCATCTGACAGCTCCGAAACGGTACCTTCAACAAATTTTATCAAGCTACCTCCTTAAATATTCTTCCGAGTAGCGCAGTTTGATAAATATACCCTCTCACGAACCAGATCGCAGGCTGGCCTACGGCCAAAAGAGATTTCGCAGGAGAAAAAGTGCATCACGCTCTATACCAAACAGCCCGATTACGTTAAATCAAATAATCGATTCTAAGCTAGATGGGCTGCGAACCTTTTTCCTTACTTGTGCATTGCCCCCAAGACCCCAAACTTTCTCGTTTGAACAAGGTATATAACACCTGGCGATACTTTTTAAACAGCATGGCCGATACCCCAGTGGCAAAAAGGCCAGAAAAGTATCAAAGTAGCCTACTTCTCGAAAGGCTTTCCGATAGCTTTAGGGGCTATGGCCCGTCCGACGAAACCAGCTAAGACAAGCATGGTGAGCACAAATGGGATAGCTTGGACTATAGTAGGTGGAAGAAGTTGCGTACCACCCAACAACGTAGCTGCCGCCTCAAAAGCCCCAAAAAGAAGCGTTGCGCCAAGAACACCCCACGGATTCCATTTGCCAAAAATTAGTGCGGCCAGCGCAATAAACCCTCTCCCTCCAGCCATCTCCCGAATAAACTGATTAAGATTTCCTATAGACAAGAAGGCACCAGCTAGACCTGCTAAAACACCCGAAAGTATCACAGCGTAATATCTGATTTGGCGTACGTCAATCCCAACAGAATCTGCTGCTTCAGGATGCTCTCCCACAGATCGTAATCTTAGGCCAAAGGGGGTACGGAAGATTACATACCAGGTTATTGGTACCAACAAAAAAGCCAAATAAACAAGGGGACTTAAGGTAAAATCACCGAAACCCCACTCAGGTAACCGATTCCGAAGCGGTTCACTAGTCGAGGAATTATCGTAAAGCCCAGTCAGTATAAGTCTAGGTATTCCGATTGCCATAAGGTTTATTGCAGTGGCTGTAATTATTTGGTCAGCGTTATACCGGATTGATATAACTGCATGTATCCACCCGACTAAGGCCCCCGCTGCTGCAGCCGCTAAAACGCCAGCTACTGGAGCCAGAGGCACGAAGGCATTAGGGTTGTCTACCAAAAACGGGGCCTCAATCAACTGAGCAGTTATTGCGGCGCTTAGAGCCCCAAAAAGCATAATGCCCTCAAGGGCAATGTTCACCACACCCGACCGCTCGCTAAACATCCCACCGAGCGCAGCTAGGAGAAGGGGCGTTGTAGCTCTAAGGGTAGAACCTATTAAAGTAACTAGTAGGATTGCGTCAAGACTCACCAGATGACCTCTCCTGATATGATTTTCGTCCCGCATTCCCTAGACTGGAAGATCTCTGAACCAACCCTTTGCTAGCCTTGCGAAGAAGAAATCCTTTGGCAGCAATAAACAGCACTACCAAGGCAAGAATCATGCTGACAACATCTCTAGTCAACCCTGGGAAAGTAATGTTTAGAACTGAACCACCGTTCTTTAATACCCCGAACAAAAAAGCTGACAAAACTATACCTAGGGGGGAATTGCCGCCCAATAGGGCTACCGCAATTCCATCGAAACCATCGCCGGTAGGCAAAGCTTGTCGCAAAGAAAAATCATTTAAGGCGCCACCCAAAACATAATGACAGGCGGTAAGACCAGCGAACGCGCCACTCACCGTCATGGCTAGTATAGTATTCCTAGAAATGCTAACACCACCGTATTCTGCGGCCTCAGGAGAAACCCCTACAGCTCTAAGTTCGTATCCCCACTTTGTTCGCCACAGGACGTACTGCATCAAAACCGCAGATGCTATAGCGATAAGAAAGGCAGCGTTAAGATTTGTTGGAGGTATAGCAATGCTGGCTTTCGTAAGTCCAAATGCCGCGCTCACACCAAAACTCAACACTCCAGCGAAACAAGATATAGCGAACCGAAACAACCAAGGCATACGAGTAGCCATCTTCGTGATAATTAAAAGGATTACTAGTCCTACCACTATCCCAATAACTAAGGCACCATTGATCTTTACCTCATTAACACCCGGAGTTTCTCGCACATCAATCCCAAAAAACTCAGGTAACTGGGGCAACCTTGCGGCTTCCCTAACCTCCTGCGACTTAGGTTCTGACCCCGCAACCTTAAACGGTAGGTTGAGAACAACTACCTGATCACCAACCCGTGGTAACCCAACCAAAACCGTGCCAATCAAAACCGTAACACCTACTAATCCTAGTATTGCCCGCGGAGCTTTCTTAAAAACCTTCCGGATGATGGGGATAATTGCTAACGCGAGAATAAATAACCCTGCCAGCGCAAAGAAAACGATAATCCGGAGAGCGGAAGCCGCAAAGGAGGGACTCGAAGACAAAATAAATAGCAAAAATGCCGCCGCGACAAGATTCAGGAGAATAGTATTGATAACTTCGCTAGCTCCAAATCGAGCTTTAAGCCAGCCGGGTAGAGCTCCCCACAGTCCACCTCCAACTGCGGCTGCTATGACGGTTGCAGGAAGAATTAAAATCTTTGGTCCAGGTAAATACACACCTATCAACATTGCAAAAATAGCCCCAATAATCATCTGACCGGGAGCACCAATATTGAATAGGCCGGCTTGAAAGCCAAAGGCTACTGCCAGGCCTGTAAAAATCAGAGGAGTAGAAAACTTCAGCGCTTCCATGAAGCCAGAAAGTGTCCCTAACGAGTCTGAGAACAGCGTTAGATAGGCATGCCATAACGTGTCTATCCGTCCCACCAAATACATATAGGGACTCGAAATTTCAACACTGCGACCTATAGGGGTTGGCTGTAGCAGCAACACCACAATAGCAGCTACAACCAAAGCTAATAGTATGGACATAGTTGGGACAGCTGTAATTGTTATAATTCTATCAATTACACCGCTAATCTGAGAAGAAAGTCTCAAACTAAGGAATACCGAAACGCTCCCAGCTAAGAACATGAGAAAAGCAGATAGGCCCATCCCTCCGTTTTTGTACGGAAGCCGACGAACATTCAGACCAGCCTCTTTAGCTTCTGCAAGGGAATATTTTAGGGGTACAGAATAAGCACGATCGGCTATTTCTCGTAAACGCAATATATCAGTAGTACCTTTAGGATTTTTAATCCGATCTTCAACTACCTCAACGAAAGCTCCCATCCGGGCTTCCGTTACAGCTTGACTAAAAAGATTCAGACCCCATGCGTTAAGGCCAATCGTAGCAACCCCGAATCCAAGCCATAGAAATTGCCGGGTCCTACCAACCAGAACTGTACTCCCAGCAAGGCCTATTAAACAGATTGATCCTAGTATCAATAGAGGCACCTGACCAGGGACGTCAACTGGTTCTGTGCGCCCAGTGAAGTCAATCGAACGGTTAGTTAAGAGCACCACAGCGCTTCTAGCTCCTGTCTCGCGGTTAGTGGCCGCCCACGGGGCAACCCACAATCCCAGGAAAGCAATACCCGCAAGAACAAGAACTACTAACCGCTCATTCACTCAAATCACGCCTCCATACCTGACTGGAGCGATTGTGACACATTGATCCCTTCATCCGTTAGACAAAAGGCAGTTAATAACTGAAATACAAATTATTTCGGCCAAAGGAATGACAACGATTTAAGAGTTTACTTATTAACTTAGCCCTCTATTTTTAACTCCTTTCGCAACAAGGTGAACTCCCTTGATACCCATTTAATAGTGTTTTATGGCAACCGCTTGATGGTTCTAACCGTCGTTGGGATAAGTTTGCAAAGATCCCAACGGTACAATTTTCATGCAACCGGCCACCCCCACTGCCTGTATGGGCCAAAATAGAAACATGAGAGTTCTCGCCTTACTACTTTTGGCGGGTTCAACTTATGCACAAACACTAGTCTTGAACCTTAATTCAGAGGCTCAAGCCTTGGGCTTCTCTGTGCAGATGAAAGATGTTTCAGTTGAAAGGACCAAGCTGAACTTTGGTGTTTCCCTAGCACCAACACCACAGGTTCGAGCAGCATTTCGTAATTCACGTAGCTTTGGACCCATTGGGAATCTACAGCTTTCGGGTTCAGCCTCTGTTAGCAACCATGGTGAGTATTTTGTCGACCTTTCCGGACAGGCAGCGTTCGGGTCAATCGCAGGTAAGGTCACAATAGCCGTCGGAAATACGACCTTGAGGCCCTTCTCCCCTGAAACACGGTTTCCCTTGGAACCACCAGCTTCAGGATTTTTAACAGCACATTGGCAACAAGTCAGTTTTAAATTAGATTATCGACCGTCCCGCGTTATTCTCCTAAATCTTTCTCCTTCTGTTTTTCGAACTACTAGTAATTTCGGGGGTTTTATCAGAACAGAGGCACATTTTTACCGAGCCCTCGGAAACCATAACCTAGAATTCGAAGCTGAAGGGCTTACCAATCATCCACAAAAAAACGACTATTTCAATTTAGGGGCTACGTTCGTATCATCGCCGCGTCATTATCCCAGCTGGCAACTAGCGTTTACAGCTGGCGGTAATAGTGATGGTTTAATACTTGGTACCCGTTTGAAAGGAACTCACTACTTACGAAACCAGACCGAGATCGTCGTTTCATTTTCATCAGAACCTTACAAAGATGATTCGGAGAAGTATCGCTTATCAACTGAATTAATTTTACCTTTTAACGAGCCCGGTTTTTCCTTACAATTAGGCTCCGGACTGACTAAAATGGAGGTAGAAACTGTTTTACATACTGGTATTAAGTTAATAATTGATCTGAAGCCTTAATCACCAAAACTAAGTAACCTCAAAGGAGGATGGAAATTATATGATGTCTTGTTTCAGTTTTATGGAGCGGCCCCTAAACCGCCTAGCTATGGGATCTCTCAAAACTATTGTGGGAATAAAACATTTTTAACTATGAATCCTTCTACTCAAACACCTAACACTAGCCCAGCACTTGAGGGCCGTTTCCAGGCACTACCTACGTGTCAAGTTTGTAGATTTTAGATGGCACTTCCCTCTCTCTTGGGACATGAGGAGGCCCAAGATCTTGTCAGAAACTTTCGTGGTCACGCCCTCCTATTAACAGGTCCTGAAGGTGTAGGAAGACGCGCCTTGGCTCACTGGTATAACGCATATCTTAATTGCGAAAAACCAAAGGATTCGGACCCATGTGGAACATGCAAAAGTTGTGCTACGCCTCCCGACAAACACCCTGATTATCGGGAATTATTCCCCCAAACCTCTACTACCTCAGGTAAAAGATCCCGAAATCCCGAAATCCGCATTGGGGAACTAGTTGTACGGCAGGGCAATGCCGACCAGCCTTTGGTGTCGTGGCTAGAACAAAGACCTATATATAAACGTAGAGTGGGGGTAATAGATGGAGCTCAACACCTCACTCGGAGTGCAGCTAATTCTTTCCTCAAGACGCTCGAGGCGCCCCCTAACTACGCCACAATAATACTCATTGCCCCAAGCAAATCCGCAGTGTTGCCCACGGTGACCTCCCGATGCACCCAGATACGCTTGGGTCCTGTTGACACATCTGATTTCTCAGATTTAGATTTTTTACCCGCTTACCGGCTAGGCCAAATCGGTCCACTCTTAAGGGCCCGTTCAAACCTACAATCCGCCAAAGAATTAGCTGAAACTGTTTCGGCTTTGGCAGCTTCGCTTGAGAGGAATTTAAGTAATAGTTTTGAGATTGCGGAAAGACTGGAAAACCATTGGTTGGTTTCCAATATAGATATATTCACCACTCTGCGTGAACATTTCCGGTTGTTACCACCAACATTATATTACAAAGCATCCAACGCCATAGATAGATGTGAAACCCGCCTGAAGCACTACGGCTCAGCCTCTTTAGCATTTGTAGAATTGATCCTTAATTTAAGGAAGATAACCCGCTAAAGATTACTATTAACTACCCTTTTTGTGACGATGCCACTTCAATATTCTTTCGATTACCCTGACTTGTAATACGTTCTACTTCTTCCGCTGGATACTGCACCGTACCACCCTCATCCTTTCGCATTTCTACAGTACCTTTCAAAGGATTTAAGTTAATTATACGGCCGCAGGTGCCACTTTCTTTATGACATGCTCGACCACCTTTTTTAGGCATTCCTTTTAGGAGGCTCTTATACTGTTCGTGTTCGTATTGAAGGCAACATTTGAGCCGCCCACACGGCCCAGTAATCTTGTCCGGATTGAGAGGTAACTGTTGGTCACGCGCCATACGTATTCCAACAGGCTTAAACTCCTGCAACCACGTCGAACTACACGACCCATCACCACAGGCTCCCAGGGTACCCATTATTCGCGCCTGATCCCGTGGGCCTATATTCAAGAACTCTGTCCGTGCTGACGTATGTGCCTTCAATAATCTTGCTAAGCCCTGTAGCGAAGCATTACGTTCACTAGAGTAATTGACGATCAGTAATTTCTCGTCCAATGTGAACTCTAAGGAAACAATTTTTAATTTAAGCCCTTGCTCTCTGGCTCGAGCCCGAACGAGCCATTTGAGATCGTCAGCTTTAGCGATGAGATGTCGATAGCGTTCGATATCCTCACGTAACGCCGAGCGAATTACGCGCCCATTAGCCTGCGAATGGCTGTTAGCTTCAGTACGAACACGTCCAATTTCTACTCCTCGTCGGGTTTTAACTATACAAAGACTGCCAAGATCCGGAACCTCCGGCGACACCTCCATGTAATGGATCTTCGGTCCATTATCAAACTTTATTCCTACACACTCAGGCACATTTGCCACCAAAGCCCTTCAAAGCCCAATGTTACACCGTCAGTCATGGTAATGCGAGACTCTGTTTGCCTCGAGTACCGGTTTGAATGAATGGCGATGAAAAGAGGTAGGACCATGCTTACGAATAGCCTTAAGGTGCTCCGCGGTTCCATAACCCATATTGCTTTCAAGAAAATATCCCGGATATGCCCGAGCCAACCTAACCAATAGCCTGTCACGATAGGTTTTCGCTAGAATACTCGCGGCCGCCACTTGAATACTAATGCTATCTGCTCTGGGAGGCGAAAGCACCGGGACGGTGGAAGGAAGAAAGAGATAATCAGTAATCAAGCCACCTGGGGAAACTACTAACCGCGACACAGCCCGTTCGGCAGCAAGATGGGTAGCTCCCAAAATATTAAGACGGTCTATGTCCCGTGGCTCAACCACCCCAATACCCCAAGCTAGAGCTTCCTCAATAATACGCTTTTCCCACTCATAGCGCTGCTTGCCAGAAACCTCCTTCGAATCTCTGTACGGATAATTTCCGTAAGGGAGCATGACTGCAGCGACCACAACTGGACCTCCCAGGGCGCCCCGGCCGGCCTCGTCAATTCCCACTAACGGGGTACTTCCGAGAGACCATAACTTCCGCTCTAACGACCATTTAGCGTTTGAGTTAGGACCGTTTCTTTTCATACCAAGATGAGATCTAACTGATACCTATCACCGGTTAACATCTTCTTATAAACCTTTAATCTCCAAGTTACCACTACACACCTAAGCTTAGCTTTATTTCTAAGTTAGCCTTAAGGCGCGAGTGAATAATTTTTGTCAGCCTGATAGGCTGGTTTGTGTTTGGTTTTAATTTCGGCTTTACCTTTGCTTGGGCCTTATTACTTTTACCTTTGGTCCTATTCCTTCCTCGAGCGAGTGGCACCAGGACCTTGCGCTGTCTCACTCTTGCGGTACTCATCATCGCATTGGCCCAACCTGAATTTAAGGCACCTGAAGAGAGCGTTGCCCTACTGATTGATGTCTCTGATAGTGTTGAGAGCCGAGCTAAGCTTACGGCATTGGATCTTGACTTTTCGACGACTAAAGTTGATTTCGAAGTATATTTCTTTGCTGAGAGCGCGACGCGCATATCAAATCCTACTTCAAACGTTCCGGGATTCCTAGAGACAAACAAGACGGACCTTGCTCGTGCCCTTCATGTAGCCGGTTCATCAAGGGCCCAACGTATATTATTAATCTCCGACGGTACAGAAAGTACTGGTAATGCCTTGGAGGCCCTTCCAGACTTTCCTGTAGATGTCTTTCCTATAGAGCCCCTACCGAATGCTCGAATGGTCAAATTGCTTGGCCCGAACCAGGCAAATCCCGGTGAAACAGTAGAAATTGTTGCAGTTATTGAAACGGATCAGGAAGCCAACATTATTTTGCGTCCAGAAGCAAACAACGAATCCTTGAAAACTATTCAACTAGGCATCCCCAAAGGCCTTAGCTCCGTCCCTTTCCAATATCAAATATCGGGGGACTCAGATGTCAGAATGAAAGTCGGATTCGAGATAGCCTTTACACAACCAACTGCCGACGACAATTTAGAGATAACAATCGCCCTAGAAGACCAGGATCCGGTTTTAGTAATTGGCGATCCAGCAACAGCTCTTTTGCTCAAACGACAAGGCTTTAAAATCCATGAAGGAACTGTGGCAGATGTCGAAATTCCATTCCTATTCAGTAGCGTCATCCTACGAGAATCTGCCGGCACATTTACTCCTGGTCAGATGATTTTACTTAAGCGTTATGTCGAAGATGGCGGTGGATTGATGATGACGGGTGGGCCGGATAGTTTCGGTCTGGGCTCATGGTACAGGACTCCAATAGAGGAAGTTCTTCCTGTTAATACAGACCTCCGCACTGACACGGATCTTCCTCTCGTAGCCATGGTGATCATTCTTGACCGTTCGCAATCTATGGGTGCAGGTAAGCCAAGCAAAATCGATCTGGCTAAAGAGGGAGCGATAGGAGTAGTTGATCTTGCCTATCACGAAGACCTATTAGGCCTTGTTGCCTTCAGCGACGAGGCCCTTACTGATTGGGTTTTTGAACTCAGGCCAGCAACCGATCGAGGAAAATCGGAAATGCTAAACAGCATATTAGCAATCACAACGCGAGGAGGAACCATTCTCGGGCCTGCATATGCGAAAGGAGTGCGGGCCCTTTCGAATGCAAACGCTTCTCTAAAACATATTATTGTTCTTTCTGACGGCAATCTTTACGACGAACGATCTTCCCCTTCAGATGGTCCAGTGGAAACATTGAACCAAATGGCTGCTCAAGCACTGGTAGAAAAGATCACGACATCCACTATCGCGATTGGGGAGTCCGCTGATTTTGATGTTCTAGAGGCAATAGCTACCTCTGGCGGGGGTAGATACTACGAGACCTTGGATACAGGCACCCTCCCAAGGATATTCACTAATGAGGCCATTACCGCCACACGGTCACTTATTCGCGATGATCCCTTCCAACCCGTGACTCATCGCCACCCACTAGCAATCTTTGGCAGTTCTCCCCCGCCACCAGACGCTTATGTAGCCAGCACCCTCAAACCTGATTCAGAAATATTGATAGAGGCTCTGAACAACGAACCCCTACTGGCGGTTCGTCACCACGGCCTGGGACGCACCGCTGCATTAACCACAGACCTTAATCTTTGGGGCGGTAAATTCAGTAGATGGTCCCAGCTTCCAAATTCCTTAAGCGCAGTTGTTCGTTGGCTACAAACAACCCCAGAAGAGTTCACGGTCTACGCCTATCAAGAGAAAAATGAACTAAGAATAGTAGTAGATGCTGTTAGGAACGGTTCTTACGTAAATAATCGTAATTTAATAGTTCGATATCTAGGAGAAGAAAGACCCCTCGAACAGATTGGACCTGGTCGATACCAAGGCTCCGTTTCGGCATCAGAAACATCCGGCACATTACTTATAGCTGATAACAACGAGATCGTAGCTAGAACGCGGGTAAGCGCACCCCCAGGGGAATTTAACCGAAAAGGAGCGAGTGACCTGCTGACGCGAATAGCTACAAGAACTGGAGGAAACGTTTACGATGATTTGTCGAAATACTCCCCATCTTCGTCTTCGTCTTCAGTGCCTCTAAGGCCTTATTTAATCCTGACCAGCACAATCATATTTCTGGTGGAGTTAACTCTGCGCCGCTTTGGCTATATTGCTGCCGTCAACCAGTAAACAGTTTCGTTACGGCACCTCTCGATTGGCACAGCGGTCAATCCGGGGGGGGGGACAATGATACTCATCGACTGGCGTCTTAGTAATCTCACGAAGCGAAGAGGTTGCATAAGAGCCTTTACGAAGCCTGAATTGAACAAAAAGATATTTTCCATGACGCTCAATTCTAAAGTCACTATGTACACCGCGGCTGAATCGACGGTCTCCTAGTCTGTTTAAAAGTTCGACCAGGTCACTCCCATTTCCTGAAGAACCTGTTATTCTACGAGACTTTCTTGTCCTTTGGATATATGTACCTTTCGACCATAGAGCGGTAAAGGTCCACTGATCTCTAACTTTTTAGGGCAGTCATTCATCTCTATATTGTCTACTAGAAACGTATCGCCCGTATTATGCTTCCGAGCCCAGTCTCCCACCACAACCTGATCAAACAGGCCCTCAAAGAAACATCTTTCTAAAACCCTGTTGAAATGCATACTCTTTAAAGCTCCAAGAAAGAACCGCTTTAACTTCTGTCCGCCAAGTACATTTTCTCCCCTAGCCGACCTGAAACGGCTATAGCATTTCGGCCGCAACGCCTGAACCTTTGTGGCCCGAAATAGTTTGGGGACCCGCGACTGTTGATAGCTTCCAAAACAGATCTACCAGAGAATCTATCCGAAGAAGAAATGTCCCGAATCTTTATCTTGAATTCATTACCCCGTAAATGACCTATAGCTATTTTTTGAGACGCCGAAAGCACCTCGACCCCCGGCACATCTGCGAGTAGACGTACTGCTCCAGCTTTACGATTCGGGATGCTTAGCCACTGCTTAATAATTGCCCACTTGTCTTTCAACCCTGCAACCCCGATTTCCCTTTCGCAAAGACCACCAATAGACCAAGGCTCTGGCTAGATCACGCTTTATTAATCCCTTCTTCCGAACATAGAAAAAGAGATGGGCACCGGACCCCTTAGGTTCATACAAGGGCACCTCAATCATAGCATTTTCTTCTAGTTTTTCACGAAGATTTGCCCCACTACTCTCAATATCGGGTGTTCCTAACGGTAATTCAGCCTAATTGAACGCCACTCCTTTAAGCAATATTAGAAACACTAGTCATTTCTGGAAAGCGATATCCTAGTTGATTCATTCCAAAGCACCACGTGTTTTACGGTTTTGATTTTCAATTCGCTCCTGCATGAACTGCCTAGCCAAATAAAAGCGTCTTTCAAGAGTTTCTGCTTCAAGCAACACTTGTCCCGACTGACTAGGTAATTGGAGATTCGCACATATGAATGACGCCTGATGAAACAAATCGCTTGGTAGTGCCCTTTCGATTTGTTTTGTTGCATCTTTAGAGAAGAACGAAGCTGCATAAAGGCGGAACGTGTCTAGAGCGTCCCAAGCCGCAATCTGTTCTTCATTAGGATCACTCCTCTTTATTGGCGCAGGCAGGTCGGAAATATGAAAAAGGCTTCTTTCCACGCCGTCCCGATCCTGAATTCCTTCCTCGCAGGCAACTTCTAGACGACACCGTTCACGACCATGGCTAAGGATATGATACGTCCCGTCAGGATTTTCATCGACAGAAAGAATAGTCATAAAGGTTCCCATTCCCCACATAGTTGGAGAGCCATCTGACACCGGACTCGATGACCTGTCAAGCGCTATGGCAAACCGTGGGTCATCTTCTTCCATACAAAGCCTCACAAGCTTTTTGTAACGCTCCTCAAACACATATAACGGAATAGTCATCCCGGGAAACACAACCGTATCAGGTAACAGAAAGAGCGGGAGGCTACTCATAAGATAAGGTTACCAAGAACAAGCACTACTGCGTTGATTTAACAGCATCGACTCGAACTAAGTGAACACATAATTTGATTGGCCTAAAAGAGGCTACTTTGGTTGTAGAGGGATCCCACTGTGAATATGGAATCCCTCTTTCTGGCGGAACCGACGGGATTCGAACCCGCGACCTTCTGCGTGACAGGCAGATATGCTAACCGCTACACTACGGCTCCTCAACTCAACAAAAGTCTATTGGCACAGAGATTAAGGTGTCAATAGGATAGCTATCAAACCAGTAATTCCATCAAAATGCCCACAAGAACAATAGCGCTAATTGCTAGGTTCATTCCAAATGAACTCACAACTGCCTTAGTTCCACCGCGCCGCACCACAATATGAGAATAGATTAATACCAAACCTATCGCAACAAGACTAAACGTGTATGGAATGCCAAAACCATATATTGGAATTGCTAAACATAAACCCCCAAGAGCGCAACTGTGCGCTAAAGCAGCTATAAAAAGGGCCTTCTTGGTGCCGAACCGAGCAGGAATACTGTGAATACCTTCAAAAATATCGAATTCTTTATCAAGCAACGAGTAAATAATATCGAAGCCAGCTACCCAGAATCCAACTCCAATCCAAAGGACAATGGCAATCCCAGAAAACGAACCCGTAACCGCTATCCATCCTGCTGGAGCCGCGGCGCCGATTGTCAGCCCGAGCCAGAAATGGCACAACCAGGTCCATCTCTTAGTCAAGGGGTAAAAGGCGAGGAAAAAAATAGCTATAGGGAGCAAAGCCAAAGTCAATTCATTTAGCGACCAGGCCGACACCGTCAGCAAAGTAAACCCTAAGCCCGTAACAATAATGCCGTCAGTTTTGGTTAGAAGCCCAGAAGGAATTGCTCGAGCTGCTGTCCGTGGATTCTTCCCATCAATCTGAGCGTCTAAAACCCGGTTAAGAGCCATGCTGGCTGTCCGGGCACCGACCATAGCAAGGCTAATCCAAAAAAATTTGGTCCATCCCGGCCACCCAGAAGCTGCTAGCAGCATCCCTCCATAGGCAAAAGGAAGGGCAAACAATGTATGTTCGATCTTCAGGAAGTTTAAATAGGTCCCCAAATTCCTTTGCCGAACCCCGTTGCCCACAGGTTTGGACGATACCATAGAGAATAGGTATGACTTCAAATCACCGACCAAATTTTTCTATTTTTCATAACGATATATCAATGTTGGCGTGAGGCCTCTTTAAGGGCATGAGTAGAGAAACCGAAACTAGGCCGAGTTGAAGTAGTTGCGCCATATAATATCTGCTGACCAAGTTTACCCAACGTATTCTCTCCCAAGGCAACCTCCATACCTAATTCTTTTCTTAGGTAGTCGAGGTTTATTTCGTCAAGCAACGTCTCAGTTCCATAACGCACTATGTTTGGTGATAGTAGCAAAAGGTCTGCTTCCTCAGGCTCAATCTGTTCAAGGATATCTCGACCTGCAAGAAGACCAGCGACTGTTGTCATGGCACCAAACGTTCTATTTTCCAAACATCTGATTTCAAGATCCAACCCCTCAACAAGCTTCAAGGGCTCTATGGCTTCTGAAAGTATCGGATAAAAAAGCTGCCCAGTTACAAGCATAACGCGACGCGGTCCCTTATAAATACCTGTTGGTTTTGTTAAGGGTTCGTCCAAAAAATCACGAACCATGCCTACTCCATTCTCTAGCATTGGAAAACCCTCGTATGCGTAAGTCGGAGGTACTCGCAGGCCAGATACAAGATAAAATTCGTCACTCAAATATACAAAGCGTGAATCACGTTTAGCTTTCATCAGTTTCTGAAATCGTTCCACCCGTTTAACGACATCCTGAGCTTCTTGGATCGCATAGGTCTGAATTTCCGGAAGATTAATCCTATGTTCAGTAAGACCTACAGGCACAAGTGCTACTGCTAACACATTTGATCTGCTGGCCAAATATTCAAGTGATTCTTCAAGTTCAGCACCATCGTTCCTACCAGGTACCAAAACAATTTGGGTATATAGGTCAATCTCTTGAAGCCGCTCAATCATTTCTGCGATACGAAGGGATTTGGGATCCTTTACTTTTCCTGCTAAAGGCTTCATCATTTTGTCACGAAGACCTGCATTAGTCGTATGAACCGACACGTACAATGGACTAAGCCTTTCATCCAAAATGCGACACACATCTTGTTCAGTAAGGTTGGTTAACGTAACAAAAGAACCGTAAAGAAAGCTAGTCCGGAAATCATCATCCATCAAATACAGACTTTTCCGAAATCCTTTAGGCATTTGATGGACATAGCAGAATTCACATTGATTAGCGCATAAATTAATACCATCAAATATGACATCTTCAAATTCTAGGCCAGGGTCCTCCCAAGATACAGAAAAGCTAATTACCTTACCGTATTGATCCCCAAGCTTCAGCTGAGCTGCCCCGGTCGAGAGTTCGCGTCTGTATGCAAGAATATCCGGGATAGCTAAGCCATTAACCGAAAGCAACGACCAGCCCGCTGATATGCCTGCTCTCGCAGCAGCCGATCCTGACTCGACCGATTTCACGACGCCTCTAGGAGGTACGGATAAATGGTCTTCTTTAGGCATCAAGGCTGCAGTTTAGCAAAATTAATTAGGAGTCAAGCTCACTCGGGTTGCATTAATCTGGGCTGCTTAGGCAGCTATACCAACTGATCTTCGTCAATAGGCTCAGAATCCCTGACCACAGAAACCACAAACCCATGAATAGGCGGAAAAGTTTCTACAGAAACATTTGATCCTTCGGCAACTCCGTTAGGTATCCCTTTTTCCGGACCGAAAACCAAGGGAAACCCGATGTCGACGACCATAATATCGTTAGAAATAGCTAAAACTTCGCCAGTACCCTTTAGGTGGCTAATTGTTTTAACCTCAAACTCGCGCGCCCCGGTCGATTGCCAAGCATGAATGACCCCTGTGGCGTTAATAATTACTTCAACTTCCCCACTGGTTAAGGCATAGGGTCCAGTTCTATCCAAAAGATGGAGAATAGAATTAGTAACTTGACATTCCAGAAGGGGGCTCCCCTCAACCTTAGGAAACAACCGGACTCGCGTAGAGAACGATTTCCAAGTTTGGATAAAACCATCGACAGAATCCTCAAACACGTTGCGCATTCTACACTGCCCAGCGTGACAGTTACCCAATTGCGAGATGCACAAGGCCCCCGTGTTAAGCTATACCTCGTGAAAAAAAGGATCCGACTATGACAAAATCCCCGTCGAAGCGAAGTCAGACGGGGATTTGCATGTGAATCGGTCAGAGAGTTGGCCATGCTCGAACAACTAGACGAAGTCCAAAATCTCGATCTAAAACTTGACGCTCTGCAGGAAGAAGTGGGGCAGGTCCCCCCAGACCTGATTTCTACTCGCCAACAAAAGATCAACCTAAATAAACTTCTCGAAACACGTCTTGGGGAACAAGCTGAATTGCGCAAAGAGTTGAATAGAAATGAATTAGAATTATCTAGCCTTGAATCCCGCCGTCGACAGGCAAGCGAAGGCGCGCTAAGAGCTGGATCGTCTAAAGAAGCCTCCCAGTTCCAAAACCAGGAACTTCAATTCGCTACCAGGATTCAAGAGCTAGAAGAGGATACCCTCCCTCTAATGGAAAGCGTTGAACAGGTTTCAGAAGTAGTCAGCTCGCTAGAGCAAGAATTAGACGAATTGGAGCCACACCTTCAATCCCTTACACAAGAAGAGCAAGTCAGAATAGACTCGCTGGATCAGAGCCTCAACTTGGTTCAGGACGAGAGAAATTCCCTAGCCGATATAATCGACCCCAAACTCCTTAGGCAATATGATCAAGTAAGGCGTGCACGCCGAGGCTTGGGCCTGGTTACCATTCAAAATAACAAAACTTGTGGCGGTTGTACGATGCAGCTACCGATACATGTAGTTCAAAAAGCTCGAGCCAGCAAAACGGTTACTAGGTGCCCAAGTTGCGGAAGAATCCTTTGGAATAAAACCTAGGCGGGGTTAGTCATAGCACCGAGATTCTTGTGATTCCCAACAAACGCGATAACTAACTAGAGCCTTAGATTCGTTAGGCCTGTTTAACAGGACCAGAAAGTTCCCTCGTGTGGAAAACCGGGGGTTCGAGGGATATCAAA
The DNA here is from genome assembly GCA_002707365.1 of Trueperaceae bacterium. Classification (NCBI taxonomy): domain Bacteria; kingdom Thermotogati; phylum Deinococcota; class Deinococci; order Trueperales; family Trueperaceae; species Trueperaceae bacterium. Next base: position 55,506 of record PAMQ01000013.1, on the reverse strand, counting down.
ATCTAACGAAGCTGAGTAAGCGGATCCACAGGACGACCTCGTTGATGCAATTCAAAGTGTAAGTGAGGCCCAGTAGAAATACCAGTTGACCCAATTGCTCCAATAATCTGCCCTTGATTAACATACTGACCGACGTCTACATGAATTTGGCTGTGATGGGCATACCAGGTTTCTTCCTGTCCACCGTGGCGAATTTTAGTAAGTAGGCCGTAACCGCTGCCGGACCAGCCTGCAAAAATGACCGTCCCACTCCTAGATGCGTGAATACCAGTGCCATAAGGTGCCGCAACATCAAGCCCACGATGGAACCCTGACGTACCCATACCGAGACTCCGTCGACCAAAGTAGGAAGTAATACGCCCATGAACTGGCCAGCGATACCGCTGCTCTTCCTCTCTAACCTGAGCGAGTCTTTCCAGAGCACGAGTCGGTTCCACATCTGGAAGGTAGATCATCATTCCCGGCTGCAAATCGTTTGGACCAGTTATTCCATTAATTCGAGCTAGCGCAACAGGATTTATCCGATACTGCCCCAGAATATCAATCAGGGTTTCGCCAGGTTGTATCGTTACCAATAAACCCTCTGCGCCAACCGGTGGGATCAGTAACTCCACTCCCACGGGAAGCAAATCAAGAGAAGAAAGATCTGGATTGGCACCCACCAAAGCATCTAAACTAATCCCAAATTTCTCTACTACCTCAGTCAATGTCTCACCTGACATTAAGGTGTGTTGTCGAAAGCTAGGGGGAGGAGTCGGAGCTGTATCTGCCTGACCTCCTTGATAACGCGTGTAAGGAAGCCTTAATATCTGGCCTGGTTGTAACACAGTCCTTACCAAATCGTTATACTGCATCAATACATCAATGCTAATATTGTACTTTTCAGCAATTCCCCCGATTGTGTCCCCTGGCTGCACTACACGAACCACATAACCACTACCGGCACAAATACCCGAAGAGGCTAATATCGCAATGAGTAAAAACCGTCTAATGTTCATTCCTTAAATAATCGTAATACAAGTTCCCACTAACGCCCGAGCAAAGTACCAGGAGTTTGGGTGAGGTAGATGAGGGATCCCTAGAAACTGTAAACCCCCAATTGTACTAGAACAGCTCTAACTCCAGCCAGGAAAGTAAGCACCTAGGAGCCCTAGAAATAGCTACCCGAGCTTTCTTATTAAAGCTCCCATGATTTTTTTCACCTACTGAGACTACTACCAAAATTTCTGTTACATACTGATTTTTACTTGGCCGCTTTAACTTTAAGGGTCGATTACAGTCAACGAATATTAAAATTCTGTTGGAAGGTTTAACTAACTGTAATTATGCCATTTGTGCAACATTAATCATCTCTTGACCCTACAAGATTCTCTAAATCGCAATAAGCTATCTCCAGTAGAATTCACCTCCTAAACAAGGTTATTGGCTTAGGATCCAATGTTCCGTCATACTAAACTCCCCGGCTGTTGATGAATCAACCTATGCATATCTCCTAACCTAAGGGCGCTTACCGTTTTGAATCCGAAACTGCTGCCACCTGGCTAATCAAAATCGTTTCTGCCTTGTGGATATTTCAAATGGAATCTCAACCCGCCTTACACGGGAATCACCAACATTACCTTCACTCCCGGAAGGAAAGTCATGACGCAATACTGCAAGCCCAATCAAACCAATTATCGGGTGTTCAACGACATGCCCAAGCCAACCTACTGACCGACCTTGATTTTCAACCCTATATTCACCGGAACACGGAGGTTTCTCAAGAATTACCCCGGCTAATCCCCGATTAACGCGAGCACGAGCATCGACACGAGCCATAATCTCCTGGCCTAGGTAACAACCCTTGTTAAAAGAAACTGCTTTAGTTAAATCAATCTCTTGAGGAAGGGCGCCATTTCTAGCTTCGGTCGCTACTGAAGGAATTCCTGCTTCAACACGGGCTATTTGAATTGCATCGACACCCCCGAGAGAAACATGCTCCATAAATTTTCCTGACAGTAGAGCTTCACAATCGGAAATTTTACAATGCACATCAAAGCCTCGCGATGCAGTACGAGCCCTCTCGTAAATCAATACCTCTATTCCATCAATACACCCCTCATATGAATATCCTTGGTTAGGCAAGGCTCCCATTCCCTCAAGGATTATGGTGGCGCCTTTGCCTTGGAGGGAAAACGTACACATTTTGCTTTGTAAATTATGGACAGTAACCTGATCGAAAACTATATGATTATTGAATCCTAGTTCGACAAGTACGCCACCGGGATTTTCAACAGCAATAAATATATCTGTCTCATGCTTTAGCACACTCATTTCAGCTTGTACGTGACCTCGGTGATCAAGCAACAGAGACTGATTTACCCCCCCTATGTTCAGCTCCTTAACGACATTCGAAACCTGCCCATTGACAAAATCGATCCTATCTGCCCCCCGAATGGCTAGCGGAGCCGAACTAATCAGTGGAATCAACAATGCACTATTCTTAGACTGAAGAGTTTTATATTCCTCAAACGCGTCGCCGAATGTGACGACCTCTGTTCCTTGAATATAAGCACCCAGCCCGATCAACAATTGCCGGAGTCCCGTTGGCCCCTTTACGGCTTCCATGATTAGCTCCTTTAGCCGTTACTCTTACCTTCGCCTACACAATACCCGTACAGACGATTAACAGACTAATTCTGGAGGCTAGTTAAATGCATACGCCAGTACCTTATCTCACCCGAAGCTTACTACTCAGGGTTTTCTCCCAATATGGTTAGCCCATACTCTTTCTATACACGTTAGTTGATTCCACAGTTATTTAGCAATTACAAAACCCAAATTTTGGAGATACCCAGGAACTGTATGGGATAACATTATAACCATTAGGCTAAAGCATTAAGTCTAACAAATCCGTTTGTAATTCTAATTGTTTTTTGCTTTTAAATCAGCTAAACCCAAGTAACTATCATGAGTTTCTATCACCTAATTGCCACTCGAGGCCAGCCCAAATCAAGCCTTCGATATCACCATCAAGAACTTCATCTGGATCATGGCTCATCTCACCTGACCGGTGATCTTTTATGTACTGCTTATCTAGAACGTAACTCCGTATCTGGGATCCCCATTCTATCGCTTTTTGCTCACCCCGAGCCTTCAACTGCTCATCGAGGCGACGTTGTTCTTCCCTCTCCCACAATCGGCTCCGAAGAACAGTCATGGCTTTCTCTCGATTCTTGATTTGTGATTTCCCGTCCTGGCAGGTCACGACAATTTCATCTTGGGTCCCACCCCGAAAAACCAAACGCACAGCTGAATCTGTTGTGTTTACAGACTGACCACCAGGCCCGCTTGATCTAAAGACGTCAACACGAACGTCTTTAGGGTCAATATCGATCTCAATTTCATCAGCAATTTCTGGCACCACATCCACCGAAGCAAAACTCGTATGCCTTCTGTTCTGGGAATCAAAAGGACTAACTCGAACTAGCCTATGTACACCGCCCTCAACTCGGAGTAGGCCGAATGCTCTTTCCCCGCGAACAATAAACTGCGCGTGATCAATTCCTTTAGGAGCATCACTATTGGACGCAAGATCAAGAAGTTCAAACACAAAACCATTTCGTTCTGCAAATCTCCGATACATACGCAGCAACATTCCAGCCCAATCGGATGACTCGGTCCCACCAGCTCCCGGCTTAATGGTCAAGATAGCCGGCCGCTCATCATTTGGCCCAGAAAAGAGTGTTTCTCGGAATAGGGTTGATAAAACACCTTCAATCCTGTCTTGCTCGGCACCGAGTTCTTCGTTCTCCTTTTGATCTTCCGAAGAGATTTCCAAATATTCTTGAAGATCTTCAATATCATTTTTTAGGGAAGAAAATTCATTAATAACCTTACGTAACCTAGTAGCTTCTTGCGTGACAATGCGTGCGCGCTCTGGAGAATTCCAAAGCTCGGGATCGTTCAATATTGGTTCGAGCTGTTCTAAGCGAAGCTGCTTACTAGATAGATCAAAGATACCCCCGAAGAGCATCTAGCCGCTCAATAATTTCTAACACCACTTCACCTCACAGCGAAGCCTACCAAACTTCAGAACATATCGTTGGCCCATAGATTGCAATAGCTTGCCGAGATCTAACGTAAACCAAGTTAAATCGAAACTCAACGGAGCCTATGATATATTGGGGTATACTTGTATGCTTCTAAGACTACTTTTTTTGACACTCTTACAGAAGCGATCTGATTTTCCATGGAGGCGGTTTGAAGGTGCTTCAACCCTTCCGTCCAGTATTTGACTTACTCGATATTGCCATCATTGCGATACTGCTTTACCAGGGATACAAGCTACTCATTGGCACAAGGGCCTGGAACGTTTTCCGCGGGCTTGCAGCTGTCACTTTGTTGTGGTTGTTGGCTACGCAATTCCAATTAGACGCAACAAAATGGATTTTTGACCGTGTTGCTCCGGTTGCGTTTATAGCACTAATAGTAGTTTTTCAACCGGAACTAAGAGCGGCTTTGGAACGGGTAGGGCGAGGCCGTTTTGGTAGGCCCGTGGGCGAAAAGCCTGTCCAGGAAATAATGTCTGCTGTACGGGAACTTGCAACGCAACAGAACGGTGCCCTCATCGCCATAGAACAGGGAACTCCCCTCAGAGAATATAGTCTTAGCGGAACAATATTAGATGCTCCCGTCACCTCAGCCCTCCTGCAAACCATATTTGCTTCTAAAGGCCCTTTGCACGATGGTGGAGTAATAATACAAGGAAAACAACTTTTGGCAGCGGGAGCAATATTCCCGTTATCGGATTACCAGGAGGCCTGGACAATCACCCACGGAACTCGCCATCGAGCAGCGTTAGGTCTTTCTGAAATAACTGACGCATTGGTAATAGTCATAAGCGAAGAACAAGGTACGGTTAGTCTTGCCCAAGAAGGCCGACTTCGACCTGGGGTACCCCCATCAGAAGTCTTAGAGGCTCTACGCAAGGTTTATCAAGAATGATTGAAGTAACAAAACAAACGGTTTTTACATTCATTCTTCGTATAGTAGAGCACTGGCCAGTCAAAGTCGCAGCAATAATCGCAGCGGTCATGTTGTGGTTGTTCGTGTCGACAGCCAGTGTTGCAGTAACGCAAAGAAGCCTTCTTATCCCCATCCATATAGAAGGCCTGGACGCTAATGAAGTGGCAAGTGGAATTCCAAATTACGTAGAGGTAACGATCTCAGGTCCTAATAACCGGGTCAACAGACTGAATCCCGAAAGCCTCTATGCCTTCATACAACTACCAGACTCGCCTGGCTCCTTCGAAGATCCGATTGAGGTGTCTGTGCCAAACAAAATTGACCTCATTTCAGTGACTCCGTCCGAAGTAATTGGTGCTGTAGAAGTAGTGTCCACAAAACTCGTACCAGTTACTGTAGTCTTTCAGGGAGAAATACCTCGAGGCCGTTCATTCGAAACGTCTATTGACCCAGATAAAGTCTTAGTGCGCGGTCGGGCTAATACTCTTGACTTAGTAACCCAGGTCACGGCACCGATAAGTCCAATAGCAGGTATCTATGATTTGGCGATCTTTGCTTCCGATGTCAATGGTTTACCTATCTCTGCAATAGAAATCCTGCCCGAAACAATTGCAGTTAGTGTCAAAATTGCACCTATAACAACTACCAGAACGGTCCCATTAATCGTAAGGACACCAAAGATACCAGGATCGATAGTCACTATAATTTCCGAACGCCATTTGATAGAGCTTTTGGGACCAGAGGACCTTCTTGCTGACTTAAATGCGGTCCCAGGCGTAGTAGAATTGCCTACCCTTAACCCTCTACCAGGCGATTATACTTTGCCGGTTTTCGTAACCCTCCCTGAGGGTCTTAGGGAAAATTTCATTTCAAGTGCCCGAGTTCGTATTCAGCCTCAACCCTAGGTTCTTGCGAATCATTACCAAATGACAGGAGGAACTGTGTGATACATCCCATACGCTATTATGGCGATCCTATTCTTCGCCGAGTGGCGAAACCTATCACCTCGTTCGATGACAATCTGGCAAAACTTGTTGACGATATGGTTGAGACTGTATATGACGCAAACGGCATTGGCCTTGCGGCACCTCAAATCGGTGTATCAGTAAGACTGTTTTTGGCGCTCGAAACCACACCTTTAGAAGAAGATGAGCGTAACTATTCCGAAACTACGGCTAAAGAGGAAAAACGTGAATTGTGGGGTGTTCAGGCTGAACATATCCTTGTAAACCCCGAAATAATTGAACATTCAGGAACTCAGGTTGGGCCAGATGGGTGCCTGAGTGTCCCAGGCCTCTTCTACGAAACAATGGAACGATGGGACACTATCACTGTTAATTACCAGAAGATTGATGGGACGCCCACCACCATGAAAGCTTCTGGTCGCCTGGCTCATATCATCCAGCATGAGACCGACCACCTTAACGGGATCCTGTTCTTTGACAGATTATCTGCGAGCCAGCGGGCAAAATTCAAAGATGAATACAGATCTGAATTAGCGGAAATGCAACGTCATTCAAAGCTTTTCATCAAGTCTCTAACTTCCACTGACGGCAAATCACACTGGTATTAGGAGCAATAGTGATGACCGACTTACGGATTGCCTTCTTCGGGTCTCCTGCCTTTGCTCTCCCTTCATTGGAAATAATTAATCAGGAACACCATCTTGCTTTGGTAATTTCCCAACCTGACAAACCTGCTGGTCGCGGGCTATCGAAGCGGCCGCCACCGGTAGCAATTTGGGCATCTCGTAACGAAATTCCCTTGTTGCAGCCAAAAACTTTAAAAACTAATTCGGTATTTCGAGACAAATTTATACAGGCCAACTGCGATGTAGCAGTAACGGTTGCTTACGGCAAAATCTTGCCAGAAAATCTATTACAAATACCCCCATACGGCTTCCTAAATGCTCATGCAAGTTTATTGCCTAGTTACCGTGGAGCGGCACCAATTCAGTGGGCTCTGATAAATGGAGACACTGAAACGGGAATTTCAATCATGAGTACAGAAATCGGCCTTGATACTGGACCCGTTCGTCTTACTAGGAGCTTACCAATAGGACCTGATTCGACATCTACAGACTTATTTAGGCAGTTATCAGAACTCTCAGCCAAAACGCTGACAGAGGCCTTGACTCGCCTAGATAAAGGTAACCTTCCAACCTATACTCAAGATCACGACCGAGCTACATTTGCCCCTCTTCTAACCCGCGATGATGGGAGGATTTACTGGGACCGTGCAGCACGAGAGATCTATAACCGGTATCGTGGTGTTCATAGTTGGCCAGGAAGCTGGTGCCTATTTCTGGGTAGGAGGTTAAAGATCCAACGCATGAGTGTTATCGATAGGGATGGTCCTCCTGGGAAGGTATTAGCAATAACTAAGTCCGGAGTAATCATTAGTACGGGTTCAGGGGCCATTTGTCTTGAGCAAGTAAAGCCTGAAGGAAAGGCTACTATGTCGGCAATGGATTGGTGTAACGGCTATGGCGTTCAGGAGGGAGCATTTTTTGCTTAGGGTAGCTATAGTCGGTAGACCTAACGTTGGGAAATCTACTCTTTTTAATCGCTTAATTGGTAGCCGAGAAGCTATTGTTTCAGATCGCCCCGGCGTGACAAGGGACGTAAAAGAAGGTGTAGTAACGACGGACCTGGGAAACTCATTTATTCTATTCGACACAGGCGGGGTGTGGTCAGGCGATCGATGGGAAACCCCAATTCGCGAACGAATAGAAGCGGCATTTGTCAACATTGACCTAATACTATATTGTGTTGACGGTAGGACCGGAATGGTACCACTAGACCACGAAATAGCTTCCTGGCTCCGCACTAAATCATTACCAGTGATCCTTGTCGCGACTAAGCTTGATGACCCTAAACACGAAGAAACTATAGAAATGTACGAACTGCATGGCCTAGGATTTGGTGAACCTTGGCCTACCGGAGCAGAACATGCACGAGGAGTTTTGGAGTTAGCCGACGCAATTGTAGATAAATTTCCTAAAGTCGAACCGATTCCTGAAGAGGAACCAGTTCGACTTGCAATCATAGGTAGGCCGAACGTCGGAAAATCTAGCCTATTAAACGCGTTAGTAGGCCACGAAAGAGTCATCGTTGCAGATGCGCCTGGAACGACTCGGGATTCTGTCGATGTTCAGTTTCATTTTGGCGGGAGATCCTTTCTCCTAATAGACACTGCAGGAATCAGACGCAAGCCAACAGAACGACTTGAACATTATAGTAAACTCAGGTCAGAACAGGCTATAGCCAACTCTGACGTGGCACTCTTAGTGATTGACCCGTTTGAACTTGGCGATCACGAACTTCGACTTGCAAACTTTGCTTATGAAACAGGGAAACCCGTTGTCCTAGCTATCAATAAGTGGGATTTAGTCAAAAATGAAGTGCTGAAGGAAACACGTCGTTCGGTTAACGACATATTGCTACATATAGCCTTTGCTCCAAGAGTTTTTACAAGCGCAGAAACAGCCTTCGGTTTACACGAGCTTCTTGCCACATCGGTCCGTGTCTACAACTCAACAAGGCGTCGCATCCCAACAAGCGAACTAAACCGTTGGGTAGAAGCATGGGTTCAAAGGCAAGCGCCGCCAAATTTTCGTGGACGCCCTTTAAAGCTCTTTTATACGACTCAGGCTGATATAGCTCCGCCAACGTTTATCTTCAGCATAAATAATGCCAGTTACGTTACTCGAGCTTACGAACAATATTTACGAAACAGGATTAGAGAAGACTTAGATTTTTCCGAAGTGCCAGTGCGACTCGTCTTTAAAACCCGGGGTCGGAATGGCACCAAACGAATTAGGTTGTAGCTATTTCTACTGTGAGAGAAACTCGGATGTTCCCTTTGCGCGTTTCGCCGAGAACCTCATTAATCGTGAATCGCCCCAAGCCCTCTGCAAAGACTTCATCACCCGGTACTAATAATCCAGATTTCTTAGTAGCTGACCCATTGACGGTCACGTTAGAAGCATCTATGCCTTTCTTAAAAAACGCCCGAGACACTTTAAACGCCTTAGCCCCTAAAGCATCAACTCTTAAGGAAGGTACGATAACTGTATAAAGGTAAGAACTTTCTTCGCCAAGAACATGCAGAGGGACTTCAGTCCCTTTTCCCAGCTCATTATTCTCCAAACCACCTACAGTCATTTCAGGTAAGTTAGAGTGCAAGGTTACTGCAAACATTCCCTTTGTTCCAGGAATTATATCGCCTACACTTCCCAGATTTATACGCCACTTTTTAAACAAGGCGGTTAAGGTGACTGCATCCTTTACGCTTTCGAAAAACACCGCAGTGAGCTTAGTGGAAGCTTCAGGAATATTAGAAGGGAAAGCCGTTAAAACCGTTCTAACTGCTCCAGGATATCCGCCGGAGCGAGTATAGTTAATTTTTGCCTTACGCAACTTAGCTCCTAGAGTATCCCCTTCCCGCGGATCCAAAAAATCCGTGTGTGCAACCCGCCCTCCATATGCGGCTTTTATCAACGACGACGGTTCCCCTACTGAAATCACCAAACTCTTTCACGCTCAAATGGGACTGACGCTACCCAATTAAGTGCCTTAACCTTACCAAATCTATTTGACAGGGTTTACTTCCTACCCTGATTTTTATTAGGAAAACCCTAGACGCTATTTCCCAAACCTTTGTAATAAATAACCAAAGTGCGATCCAGTAAATCGATCACAAAACTTGTGCTTTCGTTCATTCTTAGGGTGCCGCTCAAACAACATTTAGTTCTCTTATGACTCAACCATTAAACTAGTCCCCTCTCCTTCAACCATCGTATCCAGTCCATCCTAGGCCTAAAAATGAGACAATACACCTTGTGAAAACTTTAAGCATCCTTGGTTCTACAGGGTCTATCGGCCGGCAATCGTTAGAGGTAGCAGCGTGGCGAGGCTATAACATCGTAGGGCTTAGTGGCGGCCTTAATGCCGATGAATTGATAGGCCAGGCGAACCGCTGGCGCCCTAATTTAGTCTCATGCCAACCTGAGGCTGAAAGCGCCATTCGGCCTCACCTTCCTCCCGGAACAAATCTACTAACAGGGGATGAGGGAACCGAAGCAGTGGCTTTATTGGAGGCAGATACAGTTATATCAGCTATTCCTGGTTATGCCGGCTTGAAACCTACCCGTTTAGCTCTCGAACAGGGACGTCACGTAGCCTTAGCAAATAAAGAGGCAATGGTCGTGGCTGGCCCTTTAATGCAGAATACGGTCCTCGCTTCGGGAGCGACTATCACCCCCATTGACTCGGAACATTCTGCCCTTTACCAGTGCCTTGTGGGGGAGGATCCTGCCTATATTGAGGCCCTTATATTAACTGCTTCTGGAGGCCCTTTCCTTCGACAACCTCAAGATCTTAAGACTGTAACAGTAGAACAAGCACTGCGCCACCCTAATTGGTCAATGGGGCCAAAAGTAACTATCGATTCTGCAACTCTATTTAACAAAGGCCTCGAAATACTTGAAGCTCATTTCCTTTTTAACATTCCACTTTGTGCGATCGAAGTTGTTATCCATCCGGAATCTCTAGTCCATGGCCTAGTTAGATTTACTGACGGTAGTACTAAAGCACAGGTAGGCCCACATGACATGCGCCTTCCTATTCAGTTGGCTATCGAATACCCGAATCGCCCTAGTGTTCCGTTACCACCGTTTCACCTACAAGGCACATGGAGTTTTATGGCCCCAGATCGGGATCGCTTCCCAAGTTTAGACCTCGCTTACCAGGCTGGTGAACTAGGGAGCGTAGCCCCGGCCTATATCAATGCCGCTGACGAGGTAGCAGTAAAGGCTTTTCTTGCTGGAAAAATTTCTTTCCCGGATATCCCAAAAATCTTAGCTGCAGTCTTGAGTGAAACTCCATCTGTTGATCTATCCTGGGACAATCTAAATCAAGCTAACGAAGAAGCGTCATTTCTTGCAACAAGCATCGCGGAAAACATTGCCCGGTAGTATTTACATACCCCCCCAAGTACACTTGTGCAGCAAATCGTCCCTTATCGGTAGGGTAATTTTCATAAACAAACCTTTTTGGTTACCTTTCTGGCATAATAAAGTAGTGAGCGACGATTCGTGTTAACCACAGTAATATTTCTTCTAATTCTTCTGAGTGCAGTTACTATCCATGAGCTTGCTCACTATATAAACGCTAAGAGCGTTGGCTTACCCGTACGAACATTTAGTGTTGGAGTAGGACCAGTGTTGTTACGACGGATCTGGCACAACACTGAGTGGCGCCTTTCGCTATTCCCCATCGGGGGATACGTTGACCTCCCAGGAATGGCGCCTACATCAGATGATCAAGGTAAGCTGCAACATCCGACCAATGGGATGGCAATAAAATCACTACCAGAAAAATTATGGGTTCTATCGGGAGGGGTGATCGCCAATTTTTTCCTTGGCGTCATTCTCATTTGTATCGTTATAATAATTTCCCCTAGTTATCGCCAAATTACTGCGAACGTTATTCCGTTTGAAACGGGAGCCCTAATTAGTAGTGTCTTGCCGGAATCAGCTGCTGATTCATTCGGACTAAAACCCCTAGACACAATTATAAGTATCAATAACATCTCTAACCCAAACCGTGACATTGTTGTACGTGAAATACAGAATTCGAATAAACTAGATTTCCTTCTGTTACGAGAAGGCGCTACGGTCAACTTATCTTTACCATGGCCACCAAACGATTCTAGAGCCACGCCAGTGCTTGGAGTGCACTTAGCACCGTTAACTATAGAGCATACGAGAATAGGGACATTTGAAGCGATAGGAGAAGCCTTTTGGTTCAGCGTAAAGCTCCTACCTAAGATGGTGCACGGTTTCGCAAAAGGTCTCGCCACCACCCTAACTGGCAAACGAAGTGACGAGATAGCTGGTCCAGTAGGAATAATATCCCTTGTTAATCAGGCAGCACAAATCGGCTTAGCACCGGTCTTGTTTCTAGCTGCAGTGATAAACCTGTCTCTGGCAATATTTAACCTTTTCCCAATCCCAGGACTCGACGGTGGCCGGATGTTGCTTGCCACCGTGACATCGCTTCGAGGTAAACCATTTCGGCCTGGACAAGAAGAGACGATCCATTTTTTCGGGGTATTTGCTGTCCTTGCACTTATAGTACTAATTACCTTAAACGAGATTAGTGGCCTCTTTAACCCCTGATACAGTGCCTTTACTCACCCCACGACACGCTGATCTCACAGGTACTTGCGGCATTTTAATCCCGGCTTTTAACGAGGAAAAAACAATTGCGTCTGTTGTACAAGCTGCTATAGCTTCCGATTTAGGCCCAGTCTTGGTAATAGACGATGGATCTACCGACAAAACCGTGGAAAACGCACTACAAAACGGTTCCGTTGTCCTCTCCTTAAGCAAAAATAGTGGTAAAGGCAGAGCAATAGTAACTGGTGCTACTTCAATGCAGACCGATTATATTCTTATGATTGACGCCGACCTCCTTGGCTTAAATGAAAAACACCTACAGGATCTTGCAATTCCAGTCCTAACCAAAGCAACCAATATGACACGCGGCTACTTCCGTGGCGGTCGTTGGCAAACCACCGCCGCACAGATCATTTCTCCCCAATTAAGTGGCCAGCGAATGCTAAGTCGGGAACGCCTCCTAAAGATCCCTGGATTAGCAAATTCTGGTTATGGGATTGAAACTGCCATAACAGCGGCTGCCCGAAAAGAAAATTGGAGTATTGTGGAGGTCCCTCTAACGGGGGTATCACAAGTCCTAAAAGAAGAAAAAAGAGGACTAATTAGAGGCCTTCATGCACGAATTCGCATGTACTGGGAAATATTTATTTCCTTGGTTAAAGGTTTTGGTTCATGAATTTTTCCTTCGAAACAATAGAAGTAGGCCCTTTAAAAACCAATGCATATCTAATAGAAGCCGATAATGCCAAGGTTCTCATCGATCCTGGTGGCAACTTTAATGACATTGCTAATGCCATAGATAAGACCGGAGGGGGACTAGAGGCTGTTTGGTTAACCCATGCTCACTTCGATCACGTCTCGGCTTTACATCAAATTGTCGCACAATATTCGGTACCGTTCTATATGCATCCAGACGCTAGCTACTTCTTAGAACACGCTACAGGCATGGCTAAAGCTTTTGGTTTCTCGATAAATGAACCGCCAACAAACTTTATCCCATTAAAAGATAGGCAGCTACTAGCTGTCGGTACTCATCAATGCCTATGCCTAGCGACACCTGGGCACGCCCCTGGGCATATAGCTTTTTGGTTTAAGAATGAAAAATTAGTTTTCTCTGGCGACACACTTTTCAGCGGTTCCATTGGCCGCACTGATTTACCTTTCGGTGACCTGGACCTGTTACGCCACAGCATTGAGTCTCGCCTGATGGGCTTAGAAGAAACCACCACTGTCCTCCCAGGTCACGGTCCACCCACAACAATAGCTATAGAGAAAGCAACCAATCCTTTTCTTTGACATTACGAGAACCAACTAGTCGAATTAATTCTCAGCCAAACGGGACTCAATAGCCTTAGCATGCGCCTCGAGCCCTTCAGCCCTTGCCATTCGAGCCGCCGAGGGACCTAATAATTCTACGATTTCTGGACTTAGTTCCACTACAGGCATTACCTTCTGGAAATCCCGGAGGTTAACAAAACTTGCGAATCTAGCTGTGGCGGCAGTCGGCATAACGTGACTAGGTCCAGCATTGTAATCACCTATGGCCTCGGGACTATTGGTACCCAGGAAAACACCCCCAGCATTTTTAACAAAATCCAAAAGCTCCCAGGGTTCTCTAGTAAGAAGGCACAAATGTTCCGGGGCATAAAGGTTAGCTACCTCGATACCCTCATAAAGATCATCTACCAAAATCATAACGGCCCTTTCCTCAAGAGACGAAATTGCGTTGGATGCGGTAGGCAAATTCTCGGTTGCAGAAAGAAGCTTAGTCTGGACATCATCAATCAAACGCTCACTGGTAGTGACTAACAGGGGCTGCGCTCCTATATGTTCTGCTTGTGCAACCAAATCTGAGGTCACATGTATCGGGTCGGCATGTTCATCAGCAAGAATCAAAGTTTCAGTTGGTCCAGGTAACGCCTCTATCCCTACATCCCCAAAAACAAGTCGTTTAGCAATCACTACGAACTTGTTTCCAGGACCAACTATTTTATCTACTCGGGGAACCGACTCGGTACCGTAGGCAAGAGCCGCAATGGCCTGAGCTCCACCAATCCTGAAAAGGCTAGTAATACCGAGATGATGCGCTGCGCATAAGATCGGATCAGGAACCTCTCCATTGGGTCCTGGTGGGGTAGTTATTACAAGATCGCTCACGCCTGCCACTTTGGCTGGTATGGCTAACATTAATAGAGAACTAAACAGAGGGGCTGAGCCACCGGGTACGTAAATACCTACTTTAGCAAGAGGCCTAATGACCTGCCCCAGAAGCGCACCTTTTTCGCGTAACCAAAACCCTTTAGTGGGTTGTTTTTGATAGTACCTTTCTATTCTTCCTGCTGCTTCAGCAATTGCTGTTTTTAGTTGAGGATCAGTCCGCGCGGCACCACGAGCGATTTCTTCAATAGGAACCTGGGTTTTTTCCACATCAACCCCATCAAATACCTTGGTAAGTTCCCGGATTTGTTGATCACCCTCGCGCCTAACTTGTTCAATGATTTTTGTAACAGCTGCAACTGAAGCTCTGTCAAAAACCAGGTCTCCCCTCCTGCTTTTAAACAGTTCTTCAGCAGCGGCTAGACCACGCAAAATTTTCATAGGTTAATCATACTTGTATCAGGCTACCTACATTGATGCCCAAATCCTTTGGTTCGGATAGGCCCCATTCTTTGGTGAGATATTTCCCACCATTTTTACTTTGACTCAATCAGAAACCCCGCAAAGCTAAAATTTATTTGGCTGTCAGAAAAGGTAGCCCTGAGACCACCTGGCCCCCTAATCCTTATGAGGTTTTTACTGTTTGGGTTAGGCTACGAAAAGCTTCAGGTTCACGAACTGCTAGATCAGCCAAAACTTTACGATTTATCTCAACTCCTAGCTTTCGGAGTCCAAACATCAAGCTAGAATAGGTAGTCCCCTCTTTCCGAGCAGCGGCATTAATTCTCGAAATCCAGAGTCTCCTAAAATCATTCTTGCGATTTCGTCTATCTCGGTATTGATAATCTGCAGCATTAAGCAAGGTTTGATGAGCTGTCTTATAGTTTTTGGACCGCCTGCCCCAAAAACCCTTGGCTTGTTTAAGGGTCTTTTTGTGACGAGCCCTACGAACTGTTCCAGTCTTAGCTCTTGGCATAACAGATACTCCTACTCGTAAGGCAACAACGCTTTGAGGCGTTTCGCTTCAGAATCTGCAATGACGAGGCCGTTCCGACCTTGTCTAATACGTTTGCCTGATTTCTTGAAGTTCAGGTGTCGCTTCCCCGACTTCATCGCCTTTACTTTACCTCGCCCTGTGATTTTCACACGGGCTTTGGTGCCCTTATGGGTCTTTAATTTCGGCATCAGCTCATTCTCCTCATGTCGACAGTACCACTTTTATCGCTAAATTTATTCCGAAGCCGGCTCTTTATCCGGGGATACCCGTCCCGTAACAGACCGGAGAGTCATGGTCATATCCATACCAGCAAGAGTTGGCGGTGAATCTATAGCAGCTATTTCACCCACGTCATGCGAGACTCTATTGAGAATTTCTTTACCAAGCTCTGGATGAGTGCGCTCTCTTCCTCTGAACATTATTACTACCTTTACCTTGTGACCACTTTTCAAAAATCTCTTGATATGGTTAACCTTGGTTGTGTAATCGTGCTCCTCTATCTTAATTCGGAACTTGATTGATTTCATCTCTTGGTTCTTGGCGCGCTTACGAGCCTCCTTGGCCTGTTGCTGTATTTCGTATCTATACTTACCGTAGTCCATCATGCGAGCCACTGGGGGCTGGGAGTTCTCCCCAACTAACACTAGATCCAAACCCTCTTCTCGAGCCCGACTAAGCGCGTCTTTAGTATCGAGAATACCTTGTTGTTGTCCACCAGAATCAATAAACCTTACCTGGCGAGCACGAATCTGATCATTGACTTTCATCTCTCTCGATATAAACTCCACCTCCAGTTTTGATGGTACTAGCCGTGCGCCTAAACGCCGACTTAAAAAGTCACGGCGAGTAAGTGTAGCAGAAAAAGAGATCCCGTTCAACGGAGATCGAGTCAAGTAGTTTAATCTGCATAACGTGTATGGTGGTTTAATTAGATGGTGGACCTCACCGACAGTTATCTTAGAAAAATATTTGACCAGATGAACCGCATTGCAATTCTCGGTGCTAGCCTAAATTCTCTAAGGGCAGGATACTACGTGAGCACATACCTTCATCAGGTAAGATTTTCTATTTTTCCAGTAAATCCTACCTATCTTGGCAAAAGCCTTGAGAACCGCCCTTTCGTCGCTTCCCTTTCCGAAATTGATGAACCCCTGGACACTATCAATATCTTTCGAGCCAGCCATCTTCTACTCGCACATCTTCCCGAAATTCTAGCCCTAAAGCCTCTTCCTCGTTTAGCTTGGTTCCAGCCCGGCTCACACGATCCTAAAGTCACCTGCGAACTTTATAACGCAGGCATAACAGTGATTCAACAACGATGTATATTTACAGAACATAACCGCTTAAATTAGCCTTATGAAATCTTCAAATACACTCTCACTCGGCTTCTCGCCCTGCCCTAACGACACCCTAATTTTTTATGGCCTAGCCCACAAGTACGTTGGTGCTGAAATTAATTGGAATCTCCATATTGATGACATTCAGTCTCTAAACTCCCTAGCAATAACTAACACGATCGACGTTGCAAAAATAAGCTACAACGCCTTCGGCCATGTTGCATCGAAATACGTCATGCTAGGAGCTGGAGGAGCCCTAGGGCGAGGGGTCGGCCCCTTGGTAGTTTCACGCGAACCGCTCTCTGACTTAGAGGGAAAAACAGTTGCGATACCTGGCTCCTTAACAACGGCACATTTACTACTCCGCCTTTCGCAACCAGACACCATAAAAATGGTTCCGGTTCGTTACGACATGATTATGCCTTCCGTTTCTTCTGGTGAGGTGGATGCTGGCCTAATCATCCATGAAAGTCGGTTTACATACGAAGACTTAGGTCTCTACAAATACATTGACTTGGGAGCATGGTGGGAAGAAAGCACGGGCCTTCCAATCCCTTTAGGGGGGATTGCTGCTAAGAGGGAACTAGGTTGGCAACGCTTGCTCAGAATCGAAGAAATCATCCGAGAAAGCCTAGAGTTTGGTCAGCAGCACCTATCAGAAGCTAATTCCTACATTGCAGAGCACGCTCAGGAAATGAGTGCCGAAGTGCGACAACAACATATTGACCTCTACGTGAATGATTTCAGCATTGATCTTGGACCCTCGGGTAGGGCTGCCTGCCGTGCCTTACTAGAATTGTCGGCCGAACGGAATCTAATTCCAAAGGTCCCTCAGGATTTATTTTTAACGGCTTAAACTAAAATTATTCTTGCCCCAACTGGGCTGACCAAAGCCAGAACCATGGCGGTGGTATAAACTGTTATGCTTCAAGTCCTGGTAACCGCTTGGGACGCAACGACCCAACCGGCGGTACTGTTTAACCAACATGTTGCTAGACGATCAACATTAACTAAAACCCTTATTGTTTCTGTTATTTCTAGCACCTTAGGTGTTACTTTTTTTGCTGTAGCTATCAATAACTTGTTCACCTCGGGACCAATTACTGTATTTTCAGCCCTTGCCATCCCCCTTGGCCTAGTCTATTTGATTTTAATTTGGCTGATTGGCGGTTTCATAATTATGAACACCGCTTATATTGGTCTTGTTGCTTGGGAAATTGTTGCTTTGGCATGGATCCCAATTGGATTCATAGCTTTGTTATTTTCGCCGCTGGCATGGCTCATGCCGGCACCGGGTATTTTGTTTTTCGGGATTGCATTATCAATTTGGCACCTGGTCATTATCCACGGAGCAATAAAAACCCTATCGCCTACGAAGACCCGCCCTACATTTTTGTTGTATCTGGGGACGGTATTTTTTTTACCGACCTCGCTTTTTGCGTTATTCATTACGCTATTTAACGCTTCCTAAGCCCCCAACTAACCAGTACCAAACTAAGTCAAACCTCAAAAAAGGTAGAACCCCCCCTAAATCGCTTAGGAGGACTCAACCCTCTTCGTTCATCGCGGAAGCTAGCGTTATCCCTAATTTACGTCCCGTATTAGCAGCAATTTCATAAGGAAGTTCGCCATTTACACAAACGCCAGCACTGTATAGGCCTGGGGTCCTTTTAAGGGTGAATCCGTCCTGCCCGAGTTCATGCAGCCCGAACCGTTGAAAAGTTACAGTATAGGGCAGCGCCCCACACTCTTTTGGAAATTCAACGCTAGTGTTCTCAAACGCATATCCGTATTTGATCAAGTTTAAAAAAAGATCATCGTAGGCCATTTCGCTAAGCCTGCCGGCTACCTCAATGACGCTTCCAGAACTCAAACGAGCTTTAAGAAAGCTGCCGACGCAAAGGGCCACTCTTGGCGCAAATCGAACCACTCCTTCCCACGTCACAACACCACCTAGCCTGGTTTCGGTCCATATCAAATCTGTAACGTTGGATTGTAATAGATGAAGGCTCTCTAAACTCTCAAGAATGTATTTAGCCTTGACTCGCAATACGGCGCCATCGGGTTGACTTGCGCCCATGTTCCCGTCCAGCAGACTAGCCATAAGGGTGTCAGGTGCGGGTTTTAATTGTCCGACTCTTGCTCCTAAAGCATAAACCGAGTCCAGGCTTGTCGTAACTAAAAGAGTTTTGATGCCCTTAGAGGCACACACAAAAGCTGCCTCACTTCCAACTATTCCGGCCCCAACAATGATGATCTCATATCCGCTAGTACTAATCCCCAGACCTCTATCTACTTTCAAGTGATACCCCCCAGATGCCATAAATGGTTGCTTAAGCCTCGTGTTTGCAGAAACGATCTATCTCCTTTTCCAAGGATTTAACGAAACCAAAACCATGTTGAAGCTAAGTATTTGAAAGATTAATGAGCGCCTAACGTCAATCACGAATTGTCAGACTTTGTAAAGCGAATTGTGCCCGTCCTGATTGGCATCTCTTTCCAATCTTATGCTGCATGAAGCTACCAGCCTGAAGTTACGATAGATCTTGGCAGATTATTGATTGTCCTTCCCGTAAATTATCAGGCCTAATCTCTAAAGCTTGTTGATTGTTATCCATTGGGAGCTTAATTGCATTAATCTCGACCTAACTTTGGGTCTATCAGCGGTTCACATAGGCTTTATCCCTATGTGAACCGCTGATAGACCCGGGAATTGCCGCCAATAGTTAATGTTGCAAAACCCTGCTAATTCTATATGCTCACTTAGGATTGATGGGTGGAAAAAGCCTTTTATCGAATCAGGAAGATACTCGTATGCGCTTCTATAACCAGATAAAGCACCCCCGATCGCGGGAATAATCTTGGAACTGTACAGTCTAACTAAGTTACCTAGCGGTCCCGAAGGCGGGGAAGTAAATTCCAGTATTACTAATTTTCCTCCTGGGATGAGCAAGCGAAAGAACTCATTAAGGCCCTGATCGACGTCCTCTAAATTACGGAGTCCGTAAGATATAGTTATTGCCCCAAAGCTACAATCCGGGTAAGATAGCTCACTAGCGTTACCTACTTCCCAGGTGATGCTAAGCCCTCGTAAATTAGCCTTTCGACGTGCGATAGTTAGCATGCGCTCGGACAAATCTACTCCTACTACGTTGACTCTTGGGCCATACCTTTTTATGGCTAATGCAAGATCTCCAGTTCCAGTTGCGGCATCTAGAATTCTAGACGGTGAATCTACTAAGGCCGCTTTTACTGCCTGGGATCGCCACCTCTGATCCAAACCAAGGCTAAGAACAGAATTTATTAGATCGTATCTCGGTGCGATTGATGAAAACATTTCTTCCACTTGTTCAGCTTTTACCTGTCTCTGGTTAGCTATTTGAGCACCCACAAGCAAAGGTACCACGCGATAAGTACCAGTTAGCTTTTGAAAATGAACGGCAAATTTGGTCTACTTTAAATCTGGGAGATCGTAGGTAGACAAAAAGTTATCTAATTTGGCCCTTGAGAACCCGGAAAGACTAGTAGCATTGCCATTATAAACAAGGGTAGGGACACTTCTCCGGCCGCCATTCAGCGCCATTACGTATTCCGCGGCATCCTGATCTTCTTCTATATTAACTTCTTCAAAAGGAATGTTGAGCTTTGAAAGGTACTGTTTGGTAATTATGCAGTCTCCACACCAGTGAGTGGTGTAAACCTTTACTTTTTCGTGCATTCTTATCCTCCGCCTTATGCATCTCTGAATCCCGCATACTTAATCGCAAACCCAGTATCCCCCGAATCGAGTGAATTAACCTCTCTTTAGGCGACTTTCCGTTGTCCTAATTCATTGGCCTCGACTTGGATGGCCCCATAAACCTCTGCCTGGCTGGCAAGCACACGCCCGTCCTTCACCAACTCGAGTAGACCAGCGAATAGAATGCCGACCTTTTGCCAAGCACAACCTTCCGCTAGTTCACGAAAGGTGCCATTTTGCTTACGAAGCAACCATCGGATCAATTTTTTTACGGCATCAGCGACAGAGAAGCGTTCAACAGCAACTTCGAAATAACTCCCAACCCTAAACCTGGAAATAAGAGCTGCAAGCTTACGAGCCGAAGTATCAGTAGGAGGCCTTGGTCGGTCGTATTTTGGGCTCTCGGCACGCGCAGGTAAAACTAAGCGTCGCTGCTCCCTTTGATTACGGAGAAATTCTATGGCTCCCTCAAGGGCTTCCAACTCTAGGATGACCTCTAAGGTCTCCTCCATAACGCTTATTTCGTCATCTTCTATTTTAGGCGGTTTAGGCAGAAGGAGTCGAACTTTCAACTCAACGACATGGGCAAGTTGCGGTAGGGCCTGTGTGGCTAACGACAAATCATCGACGTAATTATTAAAGAAACTAAGAAAAGACTTAACTAACCCTACTAGGTTTACCTCAGAAGGTAGAATAGAACCAGCTCTTAGCGAATACCCTAGTTCGGTAAGAGTTCCTTTAAATGTGTCCTGAACAACAAGAAAACCCGTTTTAACTTTCACTAGAGAAGTTTATCAGGTAGGTCCTTAGGCGTGATGTCGGATTGTCCTCACCTGAGTACAAGAGGAGGAAGACAATCTCTTGAGCCTCCAAAAACCTTAACATCGTCGAAATTTACCTCCCCCAAAGTTACACTGGTCCTTGTGTATCACCACTTTGCCCGACCTCTTCTTTTTAAATTTGACCCAGAACACATTCATGACCTCACAATGGGTTTGCTTTCATATCTAGCCGAGCGGCCCAGCCTATTGAGTTGGGTGACTAGTCGCCTGCCAGTGTCTGACGATCGCCTCCGAACCCAAGTTATGGGGTTAGATTTCCCAAATCCTGTCGGTCTAGCTGCAGGTCTTGATAAAAACGGCCTAGCTATCCCCGTTTGGGCTGCCCTAGGTTTCGGCACAATTGAACTCGGGAGCGTCACTTTTAGAGGTCAAGTCGGGAATGCCAGGCCCAGGCTATTTCGACTTCCCGAAAACTCGGCTCTTATAAACCGTATGGGCTTTAATAATGAGGGTTCTGCTGCGATCGCAGAACGATTATCCCTCCTACGAGGTTCGGGTAGGTGGCCTAAAATCCCTGTCGGGATCAATATTGGAAAGACTAAAATAGTTCCTAACAACCTTGCTCCGAAAGATTACGCTGGCGCAATGAGAGTTTTGTGGTCGCACGGGGATTACTTTGTCATCAACGTTAGTTCTCCAAATACTTTGAGACTTAGAGAGCTCCAAGCCACTGAAGCCCTTGAATCAATACTTAAATCTATTCATGAAGTTCGTGAAAGCCGAGGATTTAAACCAATTCTGATAAAAATCGCCCCTGATTTAGAACCAGGAAGAGTAGAAGAGATTGCTGAGTTGGCTCACAAACATGCTTTAGATGGAATTATTGCAACTAACACAACTGTCACCCGTCCCGGTACAACGAAAAATCTGAACGAAGCTGGTGGTCTTTCTGGAAAGCCTCTTTCAGAATTATCTTTGCAGACACTAAGGACACTAGCCAGCATTAGCGACCTTCCGATAATCTCCGTCGGTGGGATTTTCTCGGCAGAAGATGCCTATGATCGTTTTGCTGCTGGGGCTAGCTTGATACAAGGGTATACTGCCTTTGTCTTTCACGGCCCAACCTGGGTATGTGACATAAACCAGGGCCTAATTAAGCTTTTGAATCGCGATGGTTATAAGAATCTTACCGAACTAAGGAAATCAAAAGCTAAGTAGTCAATCCACACCAGAATCAGTCGATCTATATAACAGCCAGAGTAAGTATGTTTTTCGGGAAGCTAATTTTCCGATGATTCATTCAATTTTAAAAGCTATATTTTCCTGAGACTAACGAACAACCATGGTAATCATGCTCGGTAAGTGTTGTGTGCTTATATGGAAACCCTGGTATACAGATTTTCAACTAGATCTACTACCTACTACTCCTTCGACCGAGGCAACCACAAAGTCTCGGTCGCTTTAGTCCTGACGTTCACCGTCCGAGCTAACGTGAAAAGAAGGTCAGAAAGGCGGTTGAGGTAAACTACAATTTGAGTATTTACCTCCTCCTTATTAGCCATTGCCACTACCTCTCGCTCCGCCCTCCGTGTAACGCCTCGAGCGAGATGTAACCCAGCAGCACAGGAATGACCACCAGGAATAATAAAGGACTGCAGTGGTGAGAGTTCATGATCGAATCGGTCTATTAATTTTTCAAGTTGTGAAACATCTTTTTCCGTAACGACTCTTAGGTTCTGTCGAGGCGAGGCGTCCATTGGTGTTGCTAGGTCCGCCCCAATCTCAAACAATCTTTTCTGAATACCGAGCAGCTCCTTTACGATATCCCCTAATTCGTCTCCAGCGAAACTAACGGCAAATCCAATAGCACTATTCGCTTCGTCAACTGCGCCACAAACCCCAATTCTCGGGTTAGCTTTTGAAACACGATCGCCACCAAAAAGCCCTGTTACGCCGTCATCTCCAGTTCGGGTATATATCTTCATGCCTAAAGACTACCCCGTGTCGAAACAATTAATTATAGAGGCCATTACCATGTTCCTGGAACTCGAGCGACATTATGATTAGGATCCTTTTATTAGCCAAACTACCGATTAGAAAAGCATAGTCCTAACCCTACATATTAATTATTTATAGGCTTTATTGCTATTAGAGAAACTATCTTTCCCTCGTCATCAAATCACAAGTCCTGAGCCTTAATGCTTTTGATATTAAGCGTTAAAGCGCCTACTTAACCTCGATGACCCGGGCAGCCTCTTTACCCGATAATAAGGCTAAGGGCACCCCTCCTCCTGGGAATACGGTGCCACCTGCAAGTGCAAGATTAGAAATACCTGGAACCCGATTATTCGGACGCAATGTCGATAGAAGGCTGTCTGGAGCGTTACCATAAATACTGCCCCGATAAGCCATCCTAGCAAGGTGCCTAGGCCCTAAATGCTTTGTCCAAATTATTTGCTCAGGTTCAAGAAAACCGCGATTTATGAGTAATTGGGTAACCCGACGAGTTTGACGCTCCTCATCGATTGAGTGCTCAACTGTTGGCGCATTAGTCATTACAAACCAGTTCTCGCAACCCAAGGGAGCGTCACCCGAATCACCCCGGCAGCTAAGGTAAATATACAAAGTTGGATCTTCAGGCCACTCCCCTAGTTGGATTGAGTCAAACTCAGAACGATAGTTAGCCGGATAGGAAATTGTGTGATGAGACATTAAGGGATTATGGCCACGTACCGCCAAAAATACTACTAAACCCGACAGACTTGGCCTAGCCTGTTCTAATCGATGTCGCCAACCTAGTAGTTGGTAGGTCCGGATGATATCTAGTGAGGACACGACAGCATCGCATTTGATTTGGTCATCAGCAACGACTGAACTTATACACCCTTTGTTTATCTCTAAGTGCGTAACTTCTGCTGATCGGCGAATATCGACACGAAGATTTACTGCTAATTCCTCTAGGGCTCTCACCAACCCATACATCCCGCCTCTTGGGAACACAGTCCCCTGTCCGAATTCAACCCAGGCAATATTATGCAATATAGCTGGGGCTAGATACGGATTGGCACCTAGATAAGTCGCGAACCGTAAGAATATCCGCTCAAGATCAGGACTAGGATTGAAAGACCTTATAAGACTTGCCAACTTCATTGTGGGGTAAGACCTAAAGCCGTATCTAATAGCATACTTGAAGAGACTGAGAATTCCAGGAGCTCTCCCAAATACAAAAGTCTCACAGGCCCCAACGTATAACTTTCGAGCCTCTTTAAGAAGCTGAACGAAACTAACCTTCTCCGCTGGATCTAATTGCTCTTGAGTCTTCTCCCAATCCTGGTAGACATCAAGGACCCGTCCAGATGAAAAAATATTTCTACTAAGCAGCTCAAGAGGCTCGAAAGAGATTGGGCATTTATAACCTGCATCTTGAAATATTCCAGTGACCACATCTGGCATAGTAAGAACACTGGGGCCAGTATCAAAACGAAAACCATCTTCTACAATCTCGCTCGCCTTACCCCCTAATGTTGGTTCCTGTTCTACAAGAATGACCTGGTTCTCTTTAAGCGCCAGATAGATAGCAGCTGATAATCCGGCTAGCCCCCCGCCTAGTACTACGACTTTTCTCACGGGTAATTACGCCCCTTCCAGGTATAGCTTCCTCTCTTATTCAGAGCATAAAGGCTAATGAACCAAACAACGATAGGGGCGATTGGCTGCAACCACAACCACATTGGATTTCTCCCAACCTTTAAATCGACCAATATTCGCAACCCCAATCCAAGCAAGCACACCAGGAGCCAACGCTCCTCGAAGATAACAAGTCCCCAGCTAAGGGTATAGCTGAGGGCGCTAAGTATGAGGATGATAAAAAGAAATGACACGTGGCCTGCTGCTGGTAAAATACTTTTAGCAAACCCCTCAATAAGGTCCTTCGATCGTCTGTACATACGAGTTTGAAGTACTTGTGCACCAAGTGCCAGCGCTACAAGTTGACCTGAGGCCTTAGCGCGACGGGCTAGAGACACGTCCTCTAACACTAGGTTCTTGACTGATACATGTCCTCCTGATTTCCAATATGCCTCTCGAGTCCACATCATCATTTGCCCATTGGCAGCCACTAAAGAATCTAAGGGCAGGTGTTTGGCGCCAAGTTGCGGTAACCCACCCAAGAGAATGACATCTAGTTGGGGTACTGCAATCCGCTCAAGAACGCTTTCAACTTTCTGTAAGGGCCATACACTTAGAAGCCCTGCGCCTTGGGCCTTCCGAAAACTTAGTATCGCCCCAAGTGCTCCTTCCTTCCAAAATACGTCGGCATCCGTGAAAATAAGAATTTCTCCCTGAGCCAACTTGGCGAGCTGATGGCATGCCCAATTTTTTCCACCCCATCCTTTCGGTAATGGCGTTCCTTTCACAACCCGGAGTCGGATATTGTTATTGCTTGCTTCAGCTAGTAGCTGTGAACTACCGTCACTCGACTCGTCATCAAGGACCAAAATCTCGTCAGCTGGTTGCGCCAAAAGTAGTGGCAGTGTCAGGGGAAGAATATCAACCTCGTTCCTAACTGGCATAAGAATAGAAACCTTCTCATCGGTCCTTAATCCGAAACGAATTGTTGGAAAGGTACAGAGATTAAGAATCAAAACCATAAACTGTACACCAAGAAAGCAAACCGAAGACCAAAAAAGTATTGTCAGAATCTCCAGAACCTCTCAACCCATGCATTGCGCTCATTAGCTGGTCGCCGACCCCTAATCCACGTTACAAAACCTTCGGGTATTTCCTGAGGGTCAGCTACACCTATTGCTGAGTCTACCTCGTCAAGGAGAAGGTTAAGATCATCTATCAATTCAGTCCCGTTATGATTCTCCAGGTCCCTTGGAATGCCGATGTTGAGAAAAGCCTCAGGGCGCTCGCCTCCCCTAAGAACAACCCGACAAGCTATAGGTACTAGGGGAACTCGTGCCTTTGAGCTCAGATAGGTCGCGCCTTTGAAAACATGTTTTACCCTACCTGGTTTCCTAAGTTCTCCTTCGGGAAAAATAAACATTGATTGGCCCTTCTGCAATCTCTTTAAAACTTTCCGTACTTTACGCGCATCAATCATTCCTAGTTTTCGGAAAAATCGGAATCTACCTAGTTGATCGGGATCCATCAGTCCGCCTACATGACGAGAAATCTTTAGCCGTATCAACCAAAGTAGGTACCCGTCCCACCAAGAATGGTGATTTAAAGCAATCACGGCGGCATAAGGGAAACTCTCCCAACACCCTCGAACATAAACTCCGCCTAGCCCAGTTCTCAGCGACCGACGAATGATCAGTGGCATAATTAAAACGATCCATCGCTCTAATGCACATTGGAATACTTCGAGAGGTCTTTTTCGAAAATGCCTCATGTGCTCTGCCTTAGTAGACGTATTTTCTGGGTTAACGGAGTCCAAAGGACAGTAAGGGCCGTTATAGCGACAAAACCCACAAGCGCTGCAGCATGAAGCTTAAATATTATCAACCCAACTACCATTAAAAAGCCTTGGGTGACAAAAACAATTCTAAGTGATTTGAGTCCCTGACAACGGAGTCGGGGCTCAATACGTAACAGGATAGATACCAAGATCACTCCCGCCACGTACCAACCCATAAAATTGCTGATAGGTACCCCAAAATACCTTCCGGCTGGGTCGAATTGCCAAAACCCTTGGTGCACCATTAGAGGGTCTAATCCAAGGTCCCAAGCAACCAAAAACAACGGTGCAAGCCATCTGATTCCACGATCTGGAGCGGCAGCGATAGCTACGATCGTGAAAGCCCACCAGCCTAGGATGACGAGTATTGGAACGCCAAAGATAGTTGGGCCAGGCGCTGAATAAGTATAGTTACCGAATGGAACACCAGTGCGAGTCCCTAAAAGTTCTATTGCTACACCAAAGACTATAGTCACTATAGCCAGTACGAATGCTTTATTTCCGATCAAGGCCTTGACTGCGCCGAACACACCAATAGCTAACAGTGCCGTACTAAGGTAGGAAAATAAAGGGAACAACTTAGGAAAAAGGGGCGTTGGTACCATCGAAATAGCCCACATCACCAAGGTAGCTTTCCACCAAAACCCCGGGGTTTTCAGTATCTCACGCAATCTAGCTCTTGATTCGGGTTCCAAGACAAGCAACATTCCCGAAACGACCATAAGATTTGTTATGAGGAAAAATACTGCTTCTTCGAGAGGCAACCCCAGTAACAGTATGCCGGTCGTATGTTCAGAACTGATCCACCAAATGTTTAGACCAATGGCTATGCGATCCGCCAACCAAAAATAGATTGTTGGTATAGACAAAGCAACTGCCCACAACTTAGTTCGGCGAAGAATAAGATCCCCACCGAAGCCCCATTGTATCGCAAGAATAGGGCAAGCCCAAACCAAGATAAGACCGAGATAGGATCCCCAGGATACATTAGTAAGGACAAGCCCCAAGGCCGCCACACTAACAAACACGCACGCGACAATTGGCCGAAATATCCGACTTTCAGCCACCTTAGGCGCATTTAACTCCTTAAACCGAAATCGGAGAGTCAAAAGGAAAAGGCCGGTGATTACTGTCTGCAAAACAAAAAACAGATACTCTTCAATCGGCACATGACCAATTGTGGCGATCACCTTTCCTGCGGGATACCCCCAAACGCCATTAGCAACGAGATAATTGTCCCAAGGGGTCGTGTATAGGACAGCCATAACCACGTGTGCTAAAAGAGCGATTACTGGCCATCGCATTAAGGCTCCAAACTTGCCCTTATCAAAGACCTGAGTTCGGAAGCAGATCAAATACCAGACAATCATTGCTGCAACGGCAGGCAAGGTAAACGCGAGGTGAAATTGCATGTAGGTCATTTCGCACCTCCTATTCCTAAGCCAATGAACCGGCGGCGTGACAAATCTCTAAGAAGAACCCTCGCCGCATTTCGCCCCGATGCTCCCATAATTCCCCCTCCAGGGTGGGTGCTCGCACCAGTTAAGTAAAGGCCTTTAAGGTGGGACTTATATTGAGCCATACCAAGGAAGGGACGAAGCGCAAACATCTGGTCTAAACTCATTTCCAAATGCATTACATTCCCACGAAACAACCCCAACTCCCGTTCTAGCCATAACGGATGCTGGAAGAGACTTCCCACTATTTTCTCTTTTGTCCCTGGCGCAAACTCTTCAAACTTATCGATAATCGAGTCGGCAACTTGATCCACTATGACATCCCAGTTGCGATCATTGGATAATTTGTAAGGAAAGTATTGGGCCCATAACCATAGTACCTCACCTCCTTGCGGAGCAAGAGTGTCATCCACAGCACTGAAGGTCATTGCCACAATAGGTGGGTCAGTAGCGGGATCCCCGCGAAGGTAGTCGCCATATGCAGCCATAATCTGTGAACGGGACCGACAAATCAACTGCAAAGCAGTCCTAGCTTCGATCCCACTATGCGACGCGTATTTAATAGGCTCAGATAAAGCTAGGCGAACAACCGCCCCAAAACCATTACCAGTCCGCATCGATTTGGCAGCCGGTGGCCTGTGTTGAGAAGGCAAAAGCCTGGAAAATACCTCTATTGCATGAGTTCCAGAAATAATAGCTCGTGCGGTGTAGTTCTCGGCACCAACCCGAATTCCGGTGGCTCGGTTACCCTTAACCAGAATTTCATCTACAGGAGCCTCAGTGAATATCTCCCCGCCGTGCTCTTCGATATGTCGGGAAAGAGCCTCCGATAATTTGCCTGAACCTCCTCGGGGCCTGGCGATCCCTCCTTCATGATAGAGGGGATGCCAAAGAAGAAATGGAGCTGACATCGATTCACTTGGGGGCGGACCAGATTGAGCAGCCATCCACACAAGAGGCGCTTTAAGTCTTTCCTCGTGGAAAAATTCGTCGATAACCTCACCATATGGCCGGGAGATTGCGGACAGCGACCTTCGCCAATCTCGAGTTATGCCTCTACCAAACAACATCTTCCGACCAAGATTTAATGGGCTTGGAACTTCGAGGAAGATATCCTTAACTACACGAGCAAACGGTCGCCAGTAATCTAAAAAGTTAGCGTAAGATTCACCTTCGCCTGGAAAAATCCGATCGATACCATCCGCAGTCTTCTGCGCATCTCGATAGAAAAACAGCGGATCTCCACTCTCAAAGGGCGCAAAAAATAATGGATCTAGTTCCAAGTACTCAAGACCAAACCGCTCTAAACCAAGTTCCTGGACAATCGGGGTTAATCGAATAAGGATATGAGCACTTCCGCCTAAATCGAACTGATAACCAGGTACGATTTCCTTGGTTGATACGGCACCACCCACCTGAGAGCGCCTTTCGAACACAGCAACTTTATAACCTGCCTGAGCCAGATAGGCAGAAGCAACCAGTGCGTTGTGGCCTGCTCCAATAGTAATTACGTCAAAGTCCGGCACTCCTTCATCCTATCGCCGATTTAAGAGAATTTGTAGGTTGTGCCTTTCTAAACATGTGAAGCAGGGTATATCTGCCAACATTCAGTAATAACTCACTCCATAGACTCAATTAAAAAGAACTAATAGGCAACCTAAGAAACTACTGACCGATGCTGTCATAATTAAGTTGTGAACAATAGAGCTCCCGCTTTTTTGGGCTGACAGCTCATACCCATGACCTCTAATAAAGCTTCAGCACACTTATTAACGTTAAGGTCTACAAAATCAACGTATCTGTACTCCGGCCATGACACGCCTACGATTGAACCTCTTTATCGGAATCTAAAAAGTGCATTCCTGGAAATCTAGAACGGCGCCTATGCGAAGCAATAATAATCGCAGCGGAAAACTAACAACAATACAATGATAAGGCGTCAACTAGCTCTTGTTCTCACGAAAATCTCTAATAAAACTCTCGGGATAACGGAAACCCTTTCAACGGGCTTTAAGTGAGCACGCTGCGTGAGATTATTGTATTGGTTGTTTTCTAATTTGGTCAGAATGCCTTCATAGCTGAGAGCCGCAATTCCAACCGCTATGCCGGCGCTACCGTGAAGGCGGGGTATACCTTTCCAACCGATACGGTACAACCCTTTAGCCTTTCCTATAAGTTCTTCAAGTAAGGCGAAGTACCCCTTAGTAGCCCTTCCTTGAGAAAGATCGTCCACCGAAACATCATATTTTTCTAGGAGTTCGTCTGGAAGATAACAACGACCATTATTAAGATCCTCACCGACATCCCTCAAAATGTTAGTGAGTTGCATAGCATTACCAAGAGCTACTGCATAATCCAGAGTCTCGGGACCACCCCGATAACCAGTGATCGGAGTAACGAGCAATCCAATCACGCCAGCAACACGACGGCAATAAACCATAAGTTCATCACATGACTTAAATTGCTTAAAAGAAATGTCGCTGAGGAGCCCGAGGTGGAGTTCCTCAAAGGCTGAAAATGGTATCGGGAAACGCTCAACAACCCAACGTAAGCCAACAGCTAAAGGGTCCTCAAGACACCGTTCGTCTCCATAAGCTTGGTTAATTACCTGCCACCATAAAGCAAGTCGTGATTTGGCATCATCACGATTGCAAGCCTCGTCAACAGAGTCATCGCCACTTCTACAAGCCGCGTATATAATCTGGATAGCGATCCGAGTATTTCGTCCGAAGAACTTCGACCCAAAAAAGAACGTACTAGAGTGTTCCCGGGTTACGCCCTGGGCATAATTAATGGCCGCTTGGAGACTCACTAAAGATCTACCAGAACCTAATGGCCGCAAGGCTTACCCCCAAAACTAGGGTAATATCGGTCTTTATTGCGGTTTTTAGTTACTGTCAACATCAGAAGTCACTCCATACCGATTTTCCACGTAATCCTGGACCATCTGGTTGAACTGTTGGGCAATATTTCTCCCTTGGAGCGTCGCAACAAGTTTGCCATCTTGGTAGACCGGAGCCCGAGGTGATTCTCCTGTACCAGGAAGAGAAACTCCTATATCAGCATGCTTAGACTCTCCCGGACCATTAACAACGCAACCCATCACTGCTACCCTAAGCCCTTCAACGCCTGGGTATATTTCTTTCCAGGAGGGCATCATTTCCTTTAAATAAACTTGAATGTCTCTTGCCATTTCTTGGAATAGAGTACTCGTGGTACGCCCACAACCTGGGCAGGCAGTCACCGTTGGAACAAAATTTCGTATATCTAGGGCCTGGAGTATCTCTTGGGACACCTGCACCTCACGATCTCGTGGGGCACCCGGTTGAGGAGTAAGCGAAACACGAATCGTGTCCCCAATACCTTCTGCCAGGAGGGTGGTGATTCCAGCCGTACTAGACACAATCCCTTTGGTGTCCATACCTGCCTCTGTGAGCCCTACATGAAGCGGATATTCGCAACGTTGCGCAAGTTGCCGATAAACACTCCATAGATCCCAAACTCGTGAGACCTTAGCGCTGATAACTATTTTGTCCCGCCCAAGACCCCGACGTTGAGCAAGATCTGCTGACCTTAAAGCGGATTCAATCATTGCTTCGATGAGTACTTCGTTTGCCTCTTGGGGATTTGAAAGGGAGGCATTGCGATCCATGAGATTTTTTAGTAGATCCTGATCTAAAGAACCCCAATTCACACCGATTCTGATTGGTTTATCAAACTCTATAGCTACGTCTATCATTGTTAGAAAATTAGTATCATGCCTATTACCCACGCCAACATTCCCAGGGTTAATCCGGTACTTCGCTAAACCTTCAGCCGCCTGGGGATTCTCCTTAAGCAAGATGTGACCGTTATAGTGGAAATCCCCTACCAGTGGAACTGGTTTTCCTTGATCGGCAATAAGGTCACGTATTTGGGGTACCGCTCTGGCGGACTCAGTATTATTTATTGTAATACGTACAATTTCACTACCAGCTTCAGCAAGCCTCACGACCTGATTTGCAGTTGCAACAACGTCAGCAGTGTCTGTATTAGTCATCGACTGGACAACCACCGGATGATCTGAACCGACAGGAATGCCACCAATCCAAACGGTAGGAGTTGTACGTCTTGGTGCTTTAATCATGCGCTTCATTTTACCTTTAGACCAACCTTATATACATCAACCGATATAAACTCCCCATTATGGGAATAGAGGCTACAGAGAAGTTTCACCCCGAATAGTCTTTAGGACTTCTTCTAGAAGCACTCTCGTAGTGCTCATACCTTCTCGACCATATATAGTCTCGGTTCCTTCCCAATCTCCAAAATAGCCCCCCGCTTCACGCAAAATCACTGGAAACGGTGCAGCGTCCCAAGGTTCAAGAATGGGATCTAACATCACTTCTATCCGCCCAGTAGCAACTAGCGCATGTCCGTATGCATCAGACCAACCAGCCCGATGATAGACTGCTTCCTGCATTCGTGCGAAAGAATCGCCTTTCTCATATTTAGCGAACTGATAGGGACTAGGATCCGTACACGATAAGTATGCATGCTCAAGGCTGGTTGTACCAGCAACATTACACCGCCGCCCATTCCAGAAGCACCCTACACCTGAGGCCGCATATACGGTTTCTCCAAGTCCCGGAAAATGGGAGACTCCTACCTCAATATTTCCCTCTATTTCCAGCCCAATCAAAACACCATAAAGTGGTACGCCTCGACTGAAAGCTTTAGTTCCGTCAATGGGATCAATTACCCATCGATGACTCTCGCCGCTTCCCATCTCCCCAAATTCCTCCCCCAAAACCCCGTGATTGGGAAAGGTATCCTCTATTCGGCTCCTGATAAGAAGTTCCGACCTCCGGTCAGCCTCAGTAACTGGGGTGTTATCCACTTTAAACTCAGTTTCCACCCCTGATTGAAACAAGCGAAGGGTCTCTTTACCTGCAAGGTGAGCTGTCTCCACAGCGAAATCAATATACTTGGACAGATCAGACACAACCCCACTCTATCTTTTAAAAGCCGGTGGTACCATGTTTTTGTGCTTTTTGACCGAGAAACACTACAAGAAAACGAACGTAAGACTCTGGCTCCATATGCAAGTTTTTCTGCTGACTCTAAAGGCCGAAAATATAAAGAACCGGAAAGTCGGTCCAGGACCGCTTTTCAAAAGGATCGGGACCGCGTCATCCACACTAGCGCTTTCCGTCGCCTAGAGTACAAGACCCAGGTTTTTGTTAATTATGAGGGCGATTATTACAGGACACGCTTAACCCATACCCTTGAGGTCGCCCAGGTCGCTCGGGCTTTATCTAGAGCACTCGGCCTCAATGAGGATTTAGCAGAAACAGTAGCTCTAGCCCACGACTTGGGCCATCCCCCATTTGGACACGCTGGGGAAGAAACTCTAGATCGTCTTGCTTCATCAGTTGGTGGCTTTGACCACAACAAACAAAGTCTACGTATAGTCAGCAAGTTGGAACAACGATACGCTAATTTCCCTGGCCTTAACCTATGCTGGGAAACTCTAGAAGGAATTATTAAACATGAAACTGCGTATGACACTGCCGATGATCAGTGGCAACCAGGTAAACAGCCAAGCCTCGAAGCTCAGGTAGTGAATCTTGCTGACGAGCTGGCTTATAACGCCCACGATCTTGACGACGGCCTTCGATCAGGCCTTCTAAATATCCGCCAAATAGCTAATGTTCCCCTGATTGGGATCCTAATGAATTCCCTCGGAATCGATAATCAGCCATTCAGCCGTGAGGATCGCTACCTCTTAATTCGCGAGTTGCTCGGCCTGGCAATCGAGGACGCAGTAGCAACAACTGTGAAGCAGATTAGGAGAGCTGGGGCGCGAGATGCTAATGATGTTCGAGGAGAAGAAGGCAGGCTTGTAACCAATTCCGCTAGGGTTACCAAGCAATTGTTAGAACTAAGAACCTTTTTACACGACAATCTATACTTCCATTATCGGATTATAAGAATGAGAAAAAAGGCTGATCAAATTTTGTCGCAAATCTTTGAAGCATACATGACCAGTCCCCAAATGCTGCCTTCGGCTACCTACGAAGAAATAGAACTTCTAGGTTTAAGGAGAACTATTACCGACTACATCGCAGGCATGACGGACCGATATGCTAGTGAAGAGTATGGAAAATTATTTTACCCAAATTTGCTAACTTAAACTTTTGCAACTAATTCATCGCAAAGACTGCGAAACGCCTATAAGCGCACCTGTTTCTGCATCCCGAAACCAAGAAACATTGACGTCGCGACGAAGCACCCTAATGATCAACCACGGGCTAGTAATTACCTGAGAAACAGTAATACCTTCATCGGGCACCGTTTTAAAAACATCTACGAACAGGTCGTTACCATCTATTTCTATTCCCTCTACGCTGACTGCATACCCACTAGTCGGCCGTTCCCCAAGGAACACCCCAACAACAACCTCCCGATCAAAGTTAACTTCAGGCACCTCCGGGAGAGTTAACCTATCCGCATAGCCTCTCGACCAAATTTCAAGCAATTCCGTTTGATCAGACGCAAGAAAATAGGTCTCCTCCGCAACACCACCTGAATTAGATCCTGAAGCAAGTATTTCCCATTGAACTACCTGCGCAGCCCTCTCGAATGAAGCGTTATTCACTCTAAGGTCCGCATCAAAAAACAACCCCGTAACTAGATGCTCTTTGAGGCCACCTATTACCTTACGCTCAAGGGTGCTTTCTGGGATAAGGTATAAAACAAATGGTTGGCCAGATTCCTCGAAAGTGTCGGCTAACACATCTGCTTCTTGCGAAGTAAGTTGCCCTAAATTCCTCATCCTGCCTAACCTCGGTACTGGTATAACTCGCTTTGAAACGCCAAAAGCTGGCTCTGTTGCAAGCGTAAACCATCTCTCTCCATCAAAATAGACTATTTCTTCGACTAAACCGACAACATCTATATGTAGATCCGTAGTCAAAGGGATGCGCTGTACACTGGCAGGAGCCTCAATCTGTTCAATATTTTTCTGCAAAAACGGTTTTGCATCAATAAGGGAAGCACCAAACACCCAAAGGGGGTCTTCGCTATTACCATCAGTGATGTCATATTTTTGTCCGTGTATTTTTAGCGTGGTTGGCTCTCCATATACGAATGAAAGACTCGTATTCCTATCGCCAAACAGCTGGATTTCGTGTAACGATGGCGCTACATTACGTTGGCACGCGGCACCCAGTAGAAGCAGTCCCACAAGGGAAAGGGCTTTGGGTAAAAGAGCCAGGCGCATAAGGATTTCCTCCGATTGAACATATGCTATCACCTCCCTGTCGGAAGAAGCCCATTCTAAAAAACCTTAGGAACGTTCACCAATCATGTGTGATTTTCACGATAACCTCATTTTTTCACTTTTCCGTTTAACAGAACAGGATATTTTAGTTAGTTAGGGTCCGGCAGCTTAGCGCTAGGAGTGACATGCTCATGTTCGCTTTCAACCGACTTTTTGTAGAGGTGATTTGTGAAATTCGGTAGATTATTCATTGCGACAGTAACGGTTTTCCTCATCATGTTTGTTTGGGCCAAAAACACAAGTTATTCCGTTATTGTTCTGGGTAGCGAACCTGAGGCAATCGTTGCTGCAATATCTGCGGCTGAAAGTGGCGCTAAGACTTTATTGATAAGTAGCGATAATCGACTAGGGGGACTGTTTGTAGAAGGAATGCTCAACATGCTTGATCTACGAACCCAACCCTATAATTACCAAGGGGGTCTATTCAAAAGGTGGTGGGATTTGGTTGGTGGCTCCTCGTCATTTGACGTTTCGGAAGCAGAACAGGCCTTTCGAGTCTTGTTAGAACAAGCTGCCGTTGATGTCAAACTTGATTCTGGCCCAATGCGACTTGAGATAGATCGTGATCAGCGGGTACTCGGGGTTTGGGTCGACTCAGACCTTTACCTTGCTAATCAAGTGATAGACGGAACTAGCGAAATGTCTTTAGCTGCTGCGGCTGGAGCTAATTACACTCTGGGTTTTAATTCTGTAGGATTGAACGCCCGAATGGCAGACACACTTGTTTTCCGAATTATAGATGTAGATTGGGAGGAACTTACCCAAGAAATAAGGTTACGCGGTCCGAACTATGCTAATAGCGACGCCAATGCAGCCTGGGGCCACTTTGGGGGGTACCCTGCTGAATACGAATCCTTAGACCCAAACTTACGTCTCCGAGGCCTCAATCTTGGGCGCCAACACGACGGATCGATCTTAGTAAACGCACTATTGATACATGGTCTTGACCCATTTTCGCCTGATAGTTTGCGTACTGGCCGAAACCGTGCTTCGACAGAAGCTGGTCGAGTAGTCCGATATCTAAGCCGAGGTATTCCGGGTTTCCAAAAAGCGCAACTAGCTGGAGTTGCTGACCGACTCTACCTAAGGGACACGAGACACCTTGAGGCAATGTGTAAATTAACGATAAACGACATAATAGACAATCGCGTGACTCCTTTTGATGTAGTCACAGGTGGCTACCCTCTCGACGTCCAACCCCTATCTCAATTCGATTCGGGTTTCGTTTTTGGTACACCTGAAATATATGGTGCTCGCTTATGCGTGACCGTTCCGAATAATCTCGATGGAATTTGGGTCGTAGGGAAATCAGTCGGCTTCGATCCTATCGCAGCTTCAAGTGCTCGGGTTGTACCCTTTGGAATGGCCCTAGGAGAAGCTGTCGGACTAGCAGCCTCTAAAGCTTCGTCGGAAAATCTTACTCCGCACATGATCCTAAAAAACATTGTAGCTCAACAGGAAATCCGTAGCGAGCTTCTGACCCGTGGAGCAGTACTTCCCCCCCTTCATGACAAAAGCCCTTTGGGGCCTAGGTCACACCCAAATTATCAAGCATATCGTCTTCTCCTGAGTCGTGGCCTAGCAGTCGGTGGTTATGATAACGACCCTAACCTTGACGAGCCTATGTCAGCGCTAAACTATCTTTATCTTCTGAGCAATATAGGGACACGCTTTCTCAACAACTCACTCTTAGGACGGGATCTACTTAATCTTTACGGAACCTCCGAGAGATCCTTAACCCCAAAACTAGCACTTGAGATAACACAGTTAGCCGCATGTATAGCCACTTCGTGTCCGTTGCAATCAACCGAAAAACCACTGCCAGATTTGAACCTTATGATTTTTGACCTTCATCTCTCAAACCCAATATCACGGGGACAAATGTATCAACTTGCCGTAACAATAGCTGGGTTAGATATTTTTTGATTAGTAAGCCCAGGGACAAGGACACAAGTCTCACAGTTACTCTATTTAATCATTTAGATGGATTTTCAAGCTATCGATAAATTGGCGTGCTGTCCTGCCTGAATAACCGTTACCCCAATCTGCGTACCTGATGGCCTTCTTAGTAAGATGCGGTTCTAACACGCCCTCTTGTGCTGCAAGTTGTTCTACTATGCGAACATAACTGTGTTGTGTTTGATTAGGAAAAGTAATGGTCAAACCAAACCTATCTGCTAATGACAGGTTTTCATTGTGGCTGTCCCAACGGTTGACATCATCATCAAGGGGATCAGGACGATCAGTAAAGTTCTCTCTAATTAAATGGCGGCGGTTACTAGTTGCATAAAACCTGACGTTAATTGGGCGCCTTTCCAAACCACCCTCGATGAGACTCTTCAGGTTTCTATATCCTACTTCGCCTTTCTCAAAACTTAAATCATCTAGGAATACTACAAATCTTTGAGGATGATGGGCTAGTTGAGAGAGGATGCTTGTCAAATCGTTTAGATGTTCTCGACGGACTTCTACCATCCGTAGTCCCTGTCCAGCAAACTGCTTTAACAGGCCACGGATGGCTGTTGATTTACCCGTTCCCCTTGGCCCGTAAAGGAGGACATCTTGAGAAAAGCTGCCAGTTAACAGGGCCTCCGTATTGCTTACTAATCTATCTAACTGGTCATCTACATCAAAGAGGATGTTTGAATCATCAGTTTCTACCCGAGGAAGAGCGATGAAGTCCTGCTGCCATACAAACGCATGGTGCTGAGCAAATCTACCTAAACCAATTTTTCTATAAATACTTTCAAGTAATCGTATAACCCCGATAGAATCAGCTTCCTTTATGCAGGCGGATAATTGACCAACCTCTGGGGACATTGTGCCTGAGCCTACTCCCTGCAAACTTGGTATCGGTCGATCGGTAATCGCTGCTAGAAGTTCTTCCCAGTCTCGATTAATAGCGGAAATTAAACATTCAATATCTAAAGAAAGTGCGCAATTTAAGGAATCAGTAAGAAGGGCGCCAGAACCTAAATCCCTACCGCCA
This sequence comes from Trueperaceae bacterium, assembly GCA_002707365.1. Taxonomy (NCBI): domain Bacteria; kingdom Thermotogati; phylum Deinococcota; class Deinococci; order Trueperales; family Trueperaceae; species Trueperaceae bacterium. Next base: position 17,070 of record PAMQ01000013.1, on the reverse strand, counting down.
TCTGAATTACATCCCAGCAAATCTTCTGCTGCGATTTGGGTAAGGTCACAGCAACCACGTTCAACAAGGCACCGGAAAACATCCCGATACGCTCCGTGGGCTTCTTGTATTTGCCCACGTTCAATCGCCCTTTCGAGATCGACCAGCCTCTGCCACCACTTTTTATCCTCGAGTCCAGATAACAAATAAAACATCATGCTTGTTGCAGAGTTTTTTTACGAGCCAGGTCAGGCGTATTTTCAAAAACTGCTGCTTCTCCCGCTTCTATGGCCAGAGGAGAGCGATGAAATTGCAACCACGAGATTGGAGGGTCCACGCTCACTAAATGAACTCCGGGAGGCGCGTCGATCTTGTTTGAAAACGATCGAGCAGCGACTGAAGCTCCCTTAAGTTGTTGACTCAAAGGCCACTGAATAGGTAAAGCTCTTACAACCCGATGAAAAGCTTGACCGAATTTAGACTGACTTAATTGCGACACTATTCGGACAACATTAGAAAGCTCGGTATTAACTCCTACGTGGATCCCAACCATCTTTTCTGGCTTGAGTAGAGCAAGGGCGCGATAGGGAACTGGCTCCACAAACCCACCATCGGTAAGAAAATGGTTCTTCCAACAAACCGCTGAGAAAAAAAGTGGCAAGGCACAACTAGCCCGGATAGCCTCAGCAATTGAACCCTCATTTATGACAACTAATTCACCGGATTCTATATCAGTACAACCTACCGCCAAAGGAATCTCCGTATCTTCGAATTTTGCTCCAGAAAAAAATTTTCGATCCAACCATGCGGACAACTTTGTACCGTTAATCAGAGCTCCACGATGCAGACCAAAATCAATACCTTGGGCCCAAATTTCAAGATTATTCTGTTGTCTAACTAGGTGCTCTAAAGCTACACCGTTCATCCCGAGAGCGTATAAGGCTGCAATAACTGCTCCGAAACTACTCCCCGCAATTGCATCAGGAAAAAATCCACGCTCCTCGAGTGCCTTAAGAGCTCCAACGTGCGCGAACCCCCGGGCAGTCCCACCGCCAAGGGCAACCCCTAATTTCGGGCGTATAGACCACATAGGATAAGTTTATCAGAGTAGAAACGGTTGTCTGGTGGTAGCATGGCCTCAATGGTAGCCATCTACCAACACGCGAGACCTGCCAACTTTAATCAATTGATTGGCCAAGATCATGTCAGGGATGTTTTGGCTGCCGCAACTGAAAAGGGTCGACTTGGCCACGCTTATCTTTTCTCCGGACCACGAGGTGTCGGCAAAACTACCACAGCTAGACTACTCGCAATGGCAGCAAATTGTGGGACTTCAATCAAAACAAAGGGTCCTTGTGGAACCTGCGACGGCTGCCTCTCAGTTCAGTCAGGTAACCACCCGGATGTAACTGAGCTTGATGCAGCTAGCAATAACTCCGTAGAAGACGTACGTGATTTGCGTGAAAAAATTGGCCTCACTCCCCTTTTAGGTCACACGAGAGTATGGATTTTAGATGAAGCCCATATGCTTAGCAAGGCCGCTGCTAATGCTCTCCTGAAGACTTTAGAAGAACCTCCTCCTGGACTAATGTTCATACTCGCGACAACAGAGCCAGAGAAGTTACCAGCGACCATAGTTTCCCGCTGTCAACATTTCCGTTTTCGGCGGTTGTCCGAACCTGAGATCACGTCTAAGCTTGTCCGTCTTTGCGCAGAGGCCGGTATCCAAGCCTCGGAACAGGCTCTTAACCTCGTATCCCGATCTGCCGATGGGGCTATGCGAGATGCTGAGAGTTTGTTAGAGCGGTTGCTGGCGATGGGAAAACAAATATCTATTGAAGTTGCCGAACAAGCACTTGGCCTACCACCTCGCGATTTATTAGAGACTCTCGCTAGCCACATAACTAACGGCGACCTCAAAAAAGCCATGGTCACGGCCGACCTTCTTTATCGTGATGGTTACTCACCCCGTACCATTTGCCATAACCTAGGCAAGATAATTAGAGAAGCTATCCACTCGGCTTGGGGAGAGAAAGGCTTTTCTTTATCGACCCCACCTAACGACCTTCTACGATTACTTCACGCTTTAGACGACGAGGACTACCGTTTTACGCAGAGCGAAGACATGTACTCCTGCGAAGTTGCCCTCATAAAAGCAGCTAACGCCTTAACGGGCAACACTCCGCTACCTTTAACTGATTCCGCCACTGGGCTATCCCAAGTATCTTCCTCTGAGAGTAACCTACCGGAGTCAGTGGACCCAGCTGCTGAAGTCCACCACGCTTTATCTAACAATAGTCCGGTCCCGACCATACCTCCTCTTTCTCAAACAGAAAACACGAATTCTCCCGCAAGGATTTGGGAAAAGGTAAAGGGTGAGGCAGCAGCCCAGTTAAAAGCGTTTTTAATTCCAGCCAAAGCGGAGGTAACCAGCAAAAACATTACCCTCTTTTACTCCGAGACTCATCGTTTCCATTATGATCGGATAACTGAGAGGGTTGGGGAATTAGAACAACTCGTGCATTCAGTAGCAGGACCTGAATATTCCATCACTCTCTCAGGGCCTGAAAAGATCTTAAAAAAAGTTTGAGCCCGGCTAATAACCGGGCTCAAACTTCACCCGTTTTACTAAGTGGCAAGACACAATCTACGAGCCCGAGGCAAGTAGACCTAGTAAATGCACCCGAAGACGCCTGTCCTGATTCCGATGTTAAGGACTCTACTCTCCAAGAAAATCATTTTGATAGCTTGCCCAAAACAGATTCCCGTGATTCTATAGATACTGAAATCGCTGAATCGCCCCCCCTAAACGCGCACCGCCTAAAAGGTCCTTTGGACGAATCTAGAGGCCTACCCCTAACCGAAGGGTTGCGGGAATACGTCAAAAATCTTCAGGCAATATTTCCTGGAAAATTTCTTGGGCTGAAACCGGGTAAACAAACATCAGACCCCGAATCCGCTCAACACTCAACGAATCTAGATAATTCTAATTAAGACTAAACTAAGGCCTTGTTGAAAATATGACTAAGAAACCTTAGGCCTTAACTTGACCGGAGTCTAATGTAGAATATGTTTCGAGGCGATTATGAATATCCAAAAACTTATGAAAGAAGCGCAGAAAGCACAGGAACGCGTAGCTGAAGTACAGAAGCGACTTTCTAATCTTACGACTGAAGGCTCTTCGGGAGGTGGACTAGTTATCGTCAAGGCTACAGGGGACGGAAATATTACCGGGATAAACATTGATCCTAGTGCTGTTGATACCAATGATTTAGAACTGCTTGAGGATTTGTTAGTAGCGGCCATAAGTGATGCTCAAAGAAAGTCTAAGGAGCTCCAAGAACAAGAAATGGGCTCAGCTATGGGGGGTCTAGGTGGACTGCCAGGCCTTTTTTAAAGTGCTGCTTTAATGAAATATCCTCCTGCCTTACTCAACCTGATAAGAGAGCTGGGGCGCCTTCCAGGTATAGGCCCAAAAAGCGCCCAACGACTGGCCTTCCATATTTTCAACAAGGAAGAAGAAGAAGTTTTGCGGTTAGCACAATCCATTGAAGACGCTGCCTCCGGCCTAAGCAAATGCCCTGCTTGTTTCAATGTCAAATCGACCGAAGAAACTATTTGCACAGTTTGCAATGAACCAAGTCGTGACCGTGCGACGCTTTGCGTAGTTGAACAACCTGCTGACCTACTAGCTATTGAACGAAGTGGAGAATACAGTGGGATATATCATGTACTCCATGGTGCTTTAAGCCCCATGAATGGTGTAGGCCCGGATCAACTAACTATTCGAGAATTGGACGAACGGCTTACCGAGGTTTCCGAAGTCATATTGGCCACTTCAACCACAGTGGAAGGGGAAGCAACCGCAATGTACCTGGGAAAGCTCTTTTCAGCTAAAGGAGTATCTCTCTCCCGAATAGCTTATGGCTTACCGGTCGGTGGTGACCTCGAATACGCAGATGAAGTTACCCTTGGAAGAGCCATTACCCACAGGAGTCCGCTATAATTTTCCAATAGCTTTTTTGTTATTCGTGTAGCACAATAGTTGACAATAACGAAAACGCCGCATAATATTTTGGCGATGATACTCTCAGAAGGGATCGATGATTATGGGCAAACTTAAAACCAGAAGTCTTGTGATAGTCGAATCCCCAACTAAGGCTAGAACGATTAGTCGTTTCCTCCCGGAAAATTTCGAAGTCGAAGCCAGCATGGGTCACGTGCGTGACCTACCAGCCTCCGCCGCAGAAATTCCAACCGCGGTCAAAAAAGAAACATGGTCGCGATTGGGCGTAAATATAGGAAACAATTTCCAGCCCATATATGTTGTGAGCAACGGGAAAAAATCAGTAGTAACGAATCTCAAGGCTGCCCTCAAAAAAGCCGATGAGCTTTATATAGCTACGGATGAGGATCGAGAAGGCGAATCTATTGGTTGGCATCTTCTAGAGCTATTAAAGCCAAAAATTCCGGTACGCAGAATGGTCTTCCACGAAATAACCGAGAAAGCAATACTTCAAGCTTTAGAAAACACTCGTGCCATTAACCAAGACCTAGTTGAGGCGCAAGAAACTCGGAGAGTTCTTGACCGGCTTGTTGGCTACACTATTTCTCCGCTTCTTTGGAAAAAGATCGCTCCCCGCCTAAGCGCAGGACGAGTCCAAAGTGTCGCTGTTCGTTTAATGGTGCTCCGTGAAAAAGAACGATTGAAGTTTGTTCCTGCTGCATATTGGAATCTAAAAGCGAACCTCGGAAAGGCCCAGACTACCTTTGAGGCAACCCTTACACACTTGGGAGACACCCGGCTCGTAACTGGACGCGACTTCGATCCAGATACTGGTCTATTGAAATCTCATCTCAAAGCTGGAAATGACGTTCTATTACTAAAAGAACAAAAAGCATCCACTATAGCCGAAGCAGCCTCTCGGAACCGTTGGTCCGTAAAGGAAATAGACGAAAGGATCTCTTCTAGATCCCCATCTCCGCCGTTCATCACTTCTACCCTCCAACAGGAAGCCAGCAGAAAACTGAACCTTTCTGCTCGAAACACTATGCGCGTCGCCCAGGGACTGTACGAGAAAGGCCTCATTACCTATATGCGGACTGATTCAACCTTACTCTCGCAAGAGGCCCTAGAATCGGCCCGTACAGCAGTGAAGGACCTTTACGGCGACGAATTCTTAAGTCCTTCGCCAAGGCAATTCGCCAACAAATCTAGGAACGCCCAGGAAGCTCATGAGGCTATCAGGCCAGCCGGAAATGCAATGAAAACAAAGGACAGTCTCGGACTATCCGGTTCAGAAGGAGCTTTATACGATCTTATTTGGAAGCGTACCGTAGCCACACAGATGACTGACGCTCGTTTAAAGTTTGTCACTGCGAGAATAGAAGTGTTAGGAGATGGCGAAGTCGCCCTCTTCCGCGCAACTGGCCGAACTACCCTTTTCCCAGGCTTCTTCCGGGCCTACGTTGAAGGTTCAGACGATCCCGAAGCCGTTCTAGAGGACAGAGAACAACCCTTACCAGAATTATTTGCTGGGGATGAATTGGCTTGTAATGGTGTTGGGGTTATCGGACACGAAACAAAACCACCCGCTCGATATACTGAGGCCTCTCTTGTAAAGCTTCTTGAGTTGGAAGGGATTGGGCGACCGAGCACCTATGCCAGCATAATTGAAACCGTCATGCAACGTGGATATGCAAGGAAGTCTGGAAGTCAGCTGGTGCCAACTTTTACGGCCTTCGCAACCAACAGTCTCCTTGAAGATCAATTCTCTCATCTTGTTGATACAGAATTCACGGCTACAATGGAATCAGCTCTCGACGATATTGCATCTGGCAAACTTAATTCCACTCCTTATCTAAAGTCATTTTTCCTGGGTGAAGATGGTATAGAAGCTCGTGTTGAGGAGGGTCTTACAACAATTGACGCACGTTCTATCTCAACTATCCAAGCTGAAAAATGGGGACCCTATCGGGTCCGAGTTGGTCGTTATGGTCCTTATGTAGAAGGTAGCATAAATAACGAAATTGTTACCGCTTCTCTGCCAAATGATTTATCGCCCGCTGACCTAACCCAGGAAAGTATAGAAAAACTTCTACGTAACGGCCAAGATGGCGATGAGGCTATTGGCGAAGACCCTAACACAGGCCTTCCTATAACCCTTCGTTCCGGACCATATGGACCCTACCTAGAACTAGGCGAAAAGGATACAAAGAAAAAACCGAAGCGCGTATCCCTACCTCCTGGGTTAAGCCGACAGGATGTCACGGAATCTTTGGCCGTTGAACTCATTAACTTGCCAAAAGATATTGGTCTACATCCTAAATCGGGAGTCCCTATTGAAATTGGTATAGGTCGCTACGGGCCATTCGTACGCCATGGAAAGGTATACGCCTCGCTACCGAAGGGCGACAATCTATTCGAGACATCACTGGATCGTGCGATAGCACTAATAACCAAAAAAGAAAACCGGAATAAACCGCTCCGAATACTTGGGGACCACCCGGATTCTGGAGAACCCGTGCAAGTATTGGATGGACGTTACGGGCCTTATGTTAAACATGCGTCCACAAACGCCACCTTGCCCAAAGGGATAACTCCTGAAACCGTAACATTTGAACAGGGACTTACCCTGCTAGCTGAAAAGGAAGCAAAAAAACCTACACCCAGGGGTAGTCGGGCCGCTGCCAAAAAGAAACGTCCTAAAGCCAGTAAGCCCAAAAGCTCTCGGCCTAAAGCCACTTGGGATGATCTTTCGCAGCATTTAGCTGAACTAGACAAAAACGTAGCCGATGTAGTAACACGAATCGAGGGTTTAAACGGCTCTGCCGCTATCGACTTAAAGGCAGTAGCCACTGCCACCAGACTTACCGAGGAAGAGGTTGCCGCGATGCACAAACGCGGAATGTTCAAGCTCCGTATGGCTCACGGTAAGGCTAGGGCCCAATCTGAGAAACGTCCTTAACTTATGATAGGCCATACCTTGAATCTTTCAGGGTTAGCAAGTGCAGGTGACGGTCTCCCTGTAAAGGTACCGGGAACTACATTGTCGGTCCAACGAGTGAGTGAAAGGGGACGTTTTACACCACAAACCCCACAGTGGTTTTTAGTGATTGAAGGAGAGGTCATAATCGACCTACCCCACGGTGATTTTCGTATTTTAAAGACAGGAGATTTTCTTCGGATTGGGAAAGGCGAGCCTACCCATTTAGAACCCATTTCACCCGTTGTATTGTTACGAGCAGACGACCCCTAACCAAACACAAACTTCTCAATACGAACGGATGAAATAATCTACCATGGCACAACGCTATACCACCTCGGGAGGAATAGTTATAAGGAGAAAGCCCTTACCAAGTGGGGATGTAATTGCGACCATTCTGAGCACGAACCTAAAATGGCGAGGTATTGCTCGGAAAGGTAAGCTACCTGGTGGGAACTTAGGTCGGCTAAGTCTATTCCACGATGTAATTGTCCAGAGTTATCGCCGGCGGGAAGATGACCTTGCGATCTTAACGCAAGTTCAGCTCAACGGTGCTCTACCTAACCTAAGCCGTCCAGAAATTTATCCTCATGCGCACCAGCTCGCGGAACTGGCAGATGCCCTAACCGTAGATATCCAAATCGGGGAACGGATTTATTACTACTTGGCTGGCGGCCTCCGTGGACTCAACCAGTCAGAAGATCCAGCTAAAATTGGACTAATCTTCTCATGGCGACTTCTACAGGCAGCTGGAATAGCACCGAGAGTGCAGAGATGCTCCCGATGCAATACGGCGCCTCCTCTTCATTTCTTCGATATTTCTGGTGGGGGAATCACCTGTGAAAAGTGCCAAATTGGCCTCCCAATTCCTACAATAGTAGGAGACGACCTAAGAGAAATTTTAGTCGGTACGATTCGCTCTAGCCTCCAACGTCCCTTCGCTAAGCGGAAAGAGCACGAAATGCTATTTCGTCAATATTGCTCCTTCCATGTTGAACACCTCCACTCTTTTGATAGTAATCGCCCTACTTTTAGCGAGACGAGCCAGTAAAGTGTTCGCGTTACTAGTCTCGGCACTTTTTGGTTACCTGATAGGGGGATTTCCAAGCGCCGCTCTCTTAGCAAGGTTAAATGGTAAGTCCATTTTTACGATTGGATCCGGAAATATGGGTGCCATGAACACCGTTCGTAACGTTGGGGTGGTTAAAGGCGTATTAGTACTGCTAGCAGACATCGGAAAAGGTTCACTGGCTACTTTTCTCGGGATGAAGCTAGCTTCCTTAAACGGAGCAACTGATTTGTGGTTATTAGCCATTCCGCTAGTCGCTGGGGCCACGGCTGTAGTCGGTCACGGATGGTCACCTTATATTGGCTTAAAAGGCGGTAAGGGGTTGTCTACAACTTTAGGAGTTGGGTTGCCTCTTTACCCTATTCCTGCCCTATTTGGCTTAATTACCTTGATTACCATAATCCTGGTGCTTCGCCGCGTTAATCTCGCCTCGACGATAACTATCGGTATCTATCCACTCATAGTGTTATTGGTACTAATTTACGCTGGCGAAACTTCAAGGGTGGCCATTACCATTTTCTGTGGTGTGCTTCTATTAGGGATAATTGGGCTCATTAAACACATACCCTCGCTCCAGACACACGAACCTACACTTTTTTAGATTTAAACCCTATTTTTTGATTTAACGGTATCTGTCATAACTATTTCCCGCAGGACTCCAACAAGATAAAGGCTTCCCGCTATCACTAATGCACCCCCCGTAGGAGTCTGTTCTATGGCTGCTCCTAAAGCTTGCACAGGATCTATCACGGAATCAGATTCTGGACACAGAGCTTTAAGCTCCGATACTGGCATACCTTTGGGGCCACTAACTGCCTCGGTTAAAACCAGATGGTTGGCATTTTTACAGAGAGGCTTTAGTACCCCTAAAGCATCCTTACCTTTAGTGATGCCAAGTAAGAGCGTATAACCCGCGGGAAGTAGTTTTGTTAGCTCCCGACTAACGATTCTAGCTGCAGCCGGATTATGAGCCCCATCAAGAACGACTTCACGACCTCGATACAAAAACCTCTCCAGCCTCCCCTGCCAAACAGAGTTCTTTATCCCCCGCTTGAGAGATTCGTTAGGCAAATTAATCGCCCAACCTGCGGCTATAGCCAAAGCCTGATTCCTAACCTGATGCGTTCCAACCGCGGGGGACTGTACTGAAATTGTCTTACCCCATCCCTCTATGCCTATTTTCAATCCTGACCAACCAAGGTTCTGATGGCTGATAGAAGCTTCGTCTAGAGTTAACAGAGGGGTACCAAGCCGGGCTGCAGAACATTTTATTTCACGTAACGCCTGTCCTCGAGCTGAAGTAACGGCTGGTACGCCAGATCGGAGTATCCCTGCTTTCTCCTTTGCAATCTCGGCTAAGGTCTCACCTAGCGTTCCTGTGTGATCAAGACCAATCTCTGTAATAACGCTTAGTACCGGTTCCACCACATTGGTAGCGTCAAGACGACCGCCAAGTCCGACTTCTATAACACCAAAATCAACCTTTGCGTCTGCGAACAACCGGAAGGCAGCAGCCGTGGTTATTTCAAAAAAACTTGCTCTAAGTCGATCCGCCTCATCCCTCAGCTCAGCCAAAACCTGAGCCAGGTGATCAAATGACGCTTCCTGGCCATTAATAACGAACCGTTCTGTAACTCTCTGCAAGTGGGGGCTTGTAAAACGAGCTGAAGAGTACCCACCCGCCATTAAACATGAATCGAGAGAAGCCGTAACGCTTCCCTTCCCGTTAGTCCCCGCTACTAGAATGGAATCAAATTCCCGCTCAGGGTTTCCTAATTTCTGCAACATCGACCTAACCCTTGTCAAGCCTGGCCTCATCCCAACATTTTTCCGTTCAAAAAGCCAAGAGCGTAATTCTTCAGGCTTCATTATCCACCCTTNTCAACCACTCAGCCTCTNTATCCCNACGTGGATCATGATGGAGTTCAACCAATCGAGCAACCTTCTCACACCCACCCGATTTACGGATCATTTCAGACNCATAAATCGNGTGATTTACCTTCATCTGCATGTCCCCTCTAATTCCACCTAGTATTGGTTTGGGTGGAAATACTCCCGTTTTGATGATGTGTACCAATATTCGCCTCCACAGGACAAATGGACGGGAACTTTTACCTACATCATGTAGTATTGCCGCTCTAATCAAAACAGCAGAACTTTGGGGATTACGCTGAAGGANCTCCTTTGCTACTTGACAACCATGATGGCGCTCCCGAGGATCCATCCTGGAATAGAGTTTGTATTCATTAGAGCTTAGATTCTTTTGAGCNAAAGAATCATCCGGCTTTACAAACCGCAAAAACACTCCCCAAAGAGTGCGTTGCATAAGAGTTAAACTTCTTCCCCAAATTCCCACGATAGATTGTATCTTTTGAGTCATGTCTTGCACACCCTCACCGACTAAGTTCCAGGTATGCTTAACAGCATGCAAGCAAAGGTAAGACGCCTTTTTTTGGGAGCCTTAATACTAGCTTCCATAGTGTCCATAAGTAGTATCGGTATAAGCCAACGAGTTGTCGGTACCGACCCACAAGAAACTGCAGATCAGGCGATTATCAAGTGGCTTAACTTAGAACGGCCGACTTTTGAGAACTACCAAAATCTGGGCTTAGAGGCTGCTTGCAAAACACTACCTGATGTGATCCTGAACCCACCTCCCCTACAGGGAACAGAAGTCAATCTCAATGACAGCCGAGCCATAAATACCGGTGATCCCACNGTCCTCAAATATACATATAGTGCCACCCTGCCTCGGAACCGGTTAGAAATTGTTCAAGTAACATTGAAGCGAAGCGAGGGAAAAGCGCTTTGGGAGGCGACCAAAGTTGGCTATTGGATTGATGACAACCAAACCGGCCGTCGCTGGCTTCAGGGATCCCTTCCTCTAACCATTTTTTCTGCCTTTAGTTTGTTTGTCCTGTACTTAACTATAACGAAATCGATACTACGAAAATGGTTAGAGGAAGGATTAAGAGTCTTAAGATCTCACAAACGCTTAGTGATAGGAACCCTATTGGGCCTCTACAGTATGTTTTTTCTCGGATCATTTCTTGGGTCACAATTACCCAGCGAGTGTCGTGACTCCGTGGTTACTCTCATAGAAACCACGATAACAGCAGTAGGCGCTACTGAGGCTTACGGCAGTGGTAACGTCGTTCGGGCTGCTACCGTGACCTTTTATCAAAATTTCGTTGTCGTAGCTGCTTCTCTCACAGGTACCTTTGCTTTGCTGTTTGGAATTCCCGCATATGTCCTAAGCGCGTCCTCATTTTTTATTCAAGGAATTCCTTTTGGCCTACTGGGAGCCTTTTCTGGGCCTAATCTTCTATTCGTACTGATCCTAGTTTTTCTGGAATTAACAGCNTATTTCCTAGTAGTGGCTGNTGGCNGGATTTTATTGGCNACGATCATTCGCCGAGGTTTNCGTTCCTACCCTNTTGCGGCAAAAAAGCTGTTCGTAATATTTCCTATTGTCCTTCTATTTCTTTTAATAGCTGCCTGGTATGAAGCTTTGTTTCTTATTCAATTTATAAAGTAAACCGTATTGACCCGACAAGAAACTCCAGGAGAACAACATAATTGATTACACTTCAACACAATTTGTTTCTTACGGCTCGAGGAACTATAACGCCAAGAATTAGGCTAGATCTAGTGTATTGAAAAAACTAAAGCGCTACTCAAGATATGTTAAAACACAGAACTCTTTTTTAAGGAACTAACCTACCTTTTAATTAATTGGTTTATGCCCCTTCCGTATCCATTCAGCATTTAACACAAACAGATTGGTATGCTACCAGGCATGCCGGAACCTATGTCCTATGGCCTACATATTGTTTTAGACGGATTCCAGGCCAGTGCCGAAGCAATGTCCAAAGAAGTAGTTGGCAAAGAAATNTTANAAGACCTCGGGCGNATCATAGAGCCCGAAGCTGTATCAGATACCCGCCTTTTCTCTTTCTATGATTCTCTTTGTCCTGGAAATAGTGGTGCTACGCTATTACCTGAATCTAACGTTACGCTACATTTCTTCCCGGACACCAGCAAATTAACGCTTAAGGCCTTTAGCCGCCATCAATTCCGCATAGGAGAGATAATTACACTGTTAAGTCTTCATTTAGGAGTAGGTCGTTTTGAAACCGTCCGTCGCAATCATAGCCGCCCGACGCCCAGAGACCAAATAATACTAAAGCGAGTGCTACAGGGAGACAGGCTTTATGCACACCTTCGCCTAGAAGACCTTTTGAAAGAAGGGGCGCCACAGGGTTTTGGTAATGCCTGATCTCATTTTAGCAATTGATCAGGGAACCACCAGCTCGAGAGCTCTTCTTTTCGACCATGCGGGCCAGACTAAATCATTTGCGCAACGGGAGTTAACTCAAATATACCCGAAGCCTGGTTGGGTAGAGCATGACCCAACCGAGATTTGGACCAGTCAACGTGAGGTTATATCTGAATGCTTAGCCTCTTCTGGGGCAACACATTCAGACTTGGCAGCTATAGGACTTACTAATCAACGTGAGACCACCATTATTTGGGATCGTTCTACAGGAAAACCCATCCACAATGCTATCGTCTGGCAAGACCGACGAACAACCGCCATAACCGACCGTTTAGCAAGAGAGGGCTTAGAGGATCTCTTCATACGAAACACCGGCCTTGTCCTAGACCCATACTTTTCAGCTAGCAAAATATCTTGGCTCCTCGATAATGTGCCTGGAGCCAGAACGAGGGCAGAAGCTGGAGAGCTAGCGTTTGGTACTGTCGACAGTTGGTTAGTTTATAAATTAACCCAAGGCGAAGTTCACGTAACGGACGTAAGCAATGCTAGTAGAACACTTTTATTCAACATCAAGACCTTAACTTGGGACCATGACCTTCTAGAAATTTTTAATGTCCCCAAATCCCTACTGCCAGAAGTCCGCTCTTCTTCAGAAATTTACGGGGAAATAACCTCATTATCTAAGGATTCGGTCCCGATAGCCGGCATAGCCGGTGACCAACATGCAGCCACTTTTGGACAAACTTGTTTTGCTCCTGGTCAAGGGAAAAATACTTACGGTACGGGTTGCTTTCTGTTACTCAACACCGGAACAGAATTAATAGCTTCTCCTGACCGACTCCTTACGACCATAGCTTGGGATCAAAATGGCTTAAATTATGCTACCGAAGGCAGTATTTTTATTGGTGGGGCTGTTGTTCAATGGCTCCGAGACGGCCTGGGGATCATCCAAAACTCGAACGAAGTTGAAGATTTAGCATCATCCGTATCAGACAACGGCGGCATCTATTTTGTACCCGCCTTCGTGGGACTCGGCGCCCCCCATTGGGATCCACACGCTCGCGGTACCGTTACTGGAATTACAAGGGGTAGTACAGGGGCTCATTTGGCCCGCGCTGCTCTTGAGGGAATCGCGTTCCAAGTCCATGATGTCGTACAAGCTATGGAAGCAGCCAGTGGAATACCATTAACAGAGTTACGGGTTGATGGTGGAGCTTGCAACAATAACCTACTAATGCAATTCCAGGCCGATATCTTAGGAGTACCCGTTGTTAGGCCAGCTAATACAGAAACCACTGCTCTAGGTGCAGCTTATCTAGCTGGCCTAGCTGTGGGTTTCTGGGAAAGCAAGGAAGAAATTGCTAACCAATGGTTAGAGGGTACGAGATTCGAACCGATCATGAAGGACAATGACCGTGAAGCCCTACTATCAGGTTGGCAGAACGCCTTAGGTAGGTCTATAGGAACGATACTTTGAACAGAGAAGTGGCCCTCAATCGTCTTCGTTCAGAGCCTTTCGATTGTCTAGTTATCGGTGGTGGCGCAGTCGGAGCTGGTATAGCGGTAGATGCGGCAAACCGTGGCCTTCGCGTAGCTTTAATCGAACGAGATGATTTTGGATCTGGAACTAGTAGTCGCAGCACAAAACTAATTCACGGTGGCGTAAGGTACTTAGAGCAAGCCATAAAAACTTTTGACCGGACTCAATTCAGTCTAGTTCGGGACGCTCTTAGGGAAAGGGCTATTCTTCTTTCTATAGCCCCTCATCTTTGCCGACCTCTACCGATTGTGACGCCCCTGTATAATCCGCTACACATCCCCTACTATCTAACTGGGTTGAAGCTCTATGATTGGCTTGCAGGTAAAGCCAACATCAAACCTAGTCGCTTTATCGACAATCGGGAGGCCCTCGTTCGCTTCCCTATGCTTAAGCCGAAAGGACTTCGTGGAGCAGTAGTCTATTTCGATGGGCAATTTGATGACGCCCGTCTTAACGTATCTTTGATATTAACAGCGGATCAGCAGGGTGCAGCCGTAGCCAATAGGGTTGAGTTAATTGGACTATTAAAGCAAAATTGTCAGTTGATTGGTGCTGCACTACGCGACACTACAAACGGCAATGAGTGGGAACTTGAAGCATCCGCAATAATAAATGCTACAGGACCTTTCTCAGATAGCATCCGATTAATGGATGACCCAATGGCAAGACCGATATTATCTACAAGCTCAGGTACTCACATTGTATTGTCAAAAGCTTTCTCACCACCAGATACAGGACTACTAATCCCGGAAACAGAAGATGGCCGGGTATTGTTTTTACTACCTTGGTTAAACCACACTTTGGTTGGCACTACTGATAATCCTGCGGAGATTGTTCATGATCCTAAGGCAACAGCCGATGATATTGCCTACTTACTCCACCATTTGAAGAAGTATTTTTCCATACCTGTCTCCGAAGACGACATTACTGCTTCTTGGTCAGGACTCCGTCCATTAGTTTCAAACACAACGCAGTCTGATACGGCACAGTTGTCGAGGGACCACATCGTTAATGTGAGCACTTCTGGATTGATTACGGTTGCAGGTGGAAAATGGACAACTTATCGGAAGATGGCTCTTGACACCGTAAACTTTGCAATAAAATCAAAGGGATTGACAGCACCTAGGCCATCCCAGACCGAGAAATTAGCGTTATTTGGAGCCAAGCATTTTACGCCAAATATTGCTGACCAATTAACTCAAGATCACGGTTTTGATTCAGACATAGCTGATCACCTAGCACGTGCTTATGGGGATCAAGCTAATGTTGTGGCAGAATTAGCCTCCAACGGTTTAAGTAAGCGCCTGACCGAGGATCAACCTTTCATTGAAGCGGAGATAGTTTACGCGGCAAGAACTGAAGGAGCTATGTCTGGTATAGATGCACTAACTCGCCGTACGCGTTTGGGGGTTCTTGATCACACAGCGACTAGAAATGCTGCTAAACGGGTAAGCGACATATTGGGTAAGGAATTGAATTGGAGTGCAGAGGAAATGGACAAAGACTACATAAATACTGTGACTTCCCTCGACTAGGGATTAAACCCATTGCATAATAAAATAGGGATCTTTAAGCTTTAACTGCATCCGTAGTATTGTGTAGCACTGATGGACTGTTTAAGTAATGTGCCGGGATGGCGGAATCGGTAGACGCGACAGACTTAAAATCTGTTGCCCCAAAGGGCGTGCGGGTTCAAGTCCCGCTCCCGGCACCATCGTTACGTCGCTAAAAATACCCAAATTCTGCGTCGACATGACTCTTTAAACTTGTTTAAATCACTTCAAGAAACAAAATTATTGTTAATAACTGTATTGACTTTTTTGATTTAGAATCACAAACATTGATGGTTATCATCCGATAAGTAGCGTCTCGCATCTCAGCCTTGCAGCTCCGTGCATATTTAGTACATTCCGGATGGGAATGTGCATCTCCTAGCTTTGCATCTTTAACCTGTTTAACAAATATACCTACGCCCAAAGTAGAGGTATATTAGAGGTGGAGGCGGTCTATGTCAGACTACGTTTTTCCGAAAGTCCAACAATTATTTTCTATTCAAATGATTACCTTATTCCATGGAGCAGTAAGTGCTTAATCGTCGTAACGTCAGTCCGCTTAATGGCCGTTGGAAGTTCAAGACAGATCCAGAAAACATCGGAGACTTCCAGGAACCGGAAAAAACCACTCAAAGCTGGGCTCGCGAGACAACCTTTTTCGACGTGGAGTTTGATGATGGTTTGTGGGAAGACATTCAGGTACCTGCTAATTGGCATACTGAGGGGTACGACTACAACGATGGTATTGCCTGGTATCGCACTCGCTTCTCGTACACTCCCGATGGAGTTAATAACGTCTTNCGGATTCTCTTCAANGGCGTTGATTACTTTTGTGATGCCTGGCTTAACGGATACTACCTCGGTAGTCACGAGGGCTTCTTTCAGCACTTTGCGTTCGATGTTTCCAAGTGGATTCGTGAAGGAGAAAACCTCCTTGTAGTAAAGGTGGAAAACNCAGGNGCTCCTACCAAACGCTTTGACATTTTCAAAGGTGCGCTACCGGGTATGAATTGGGATGCTAATGATCCTAATGTGGACCCTGGGGGTATCACTAATGACGTTGCGCTTTTATCAAGTAGAGATGGTTACCTCGAACGGCTTAAAGCAACTCCTCTTGTAAATTTAGAATCAAGTACCGCTAAGGTACAAAGTAGGATCGTTATTTTCAACACTAGCGGATCCTTCAAAACAAAGCGAGTGAGAGTTGCGCTAACTCCACACAATTTCGATGGTAAGGCCTATTTTGTGGAAAATGACTTTTTGTTGCCGCCTGGTCGTTCGGAGATTGATTGTTATGTGGATGTTGATGATCCGCAATTATGGTGGCCGTGGGATATGGGTGAGCAGAATCTTTACGACATCACAGTTACTGTTTCTGATGACCAAGGAGTCCTAGATGAAATGAGTGACCGGATGGGATTACGGCACCTTCATCAAGTTGAGGGTACTTGGGAGTGTTACATCAACGGTGAACGAATCTTCGCTAAAGGCCCAAATTACTTGAGTGAGCAATTCCAGGCCAACATGACACGTGAGAAGTACGAACAGGACGTGCAGTTCATGAAGGAAGCCAACATGAACATGGTGCGCGTTTACTGTGTTGTGGAGAGGGAGGAACTCTACGACGTTTGTGACGAGAAAGGCGTTCTCGTCTACCAGGACTT
>PAMQ01000012.1 GCA_002707365.1 Trueperaceae bacterium | reverse complement strand
ACCTCTTGGCCAATATTAGAGAGCAGGTACTAAAAATAGTTAGACCGAAACCTAATGACCAACCAGATTCACCAAGAACCACCACAAACAAACTAGACCGACCGGCAGCCGAGTTGACAAATTAACGGAAGTCCGTCAAAGGTCGGAATAAAAAGTCGCGTGTTGGGGGAGTACCTAAACAAAGAGGTGTTTAGGCAACAAAGGTAGTTCTGATGAAAGGAGCTACTAAGTCCCACTCCTATTTGGAGTAAAAGGCGGAACTAGTAGTTAAAAAAGGTCTAAGGTTTCAAGGCGGGGTCCAAAAGCTCGTTGGTCGAAAAAACGGGTCCGGAACAGCAAATTAATAGGCGGAACGAAGCCGCGAAAAGATATTAATTTTCGGCGAATCGAGTCTCTGACAGCACTGGTCTAACTGAGTTGCACTAGGTACCGTTTTAGTTGTTAGAATGATCGACGGTTCAACTGATTTCACGGGATAACTGTTGGGAAAGAACAGCGATTAACCGGAACGTCAAGTTGGCTGATAAGGCGGTAACAGAAAAAATGGCAGCAAAAGAAAACATCGTTAGTCCAGGCAATCTAGTTCGAGTGGTTAACGATTTTTGCATTGTTGTCTCCACGGCCAATGGGACCGGAAGCCAAACAGCTAATTTGGCGTTGTTGCGGGCTTTTTTTGACATGGGCATACCGGTCAATGGGAAGAATATCTTTCCCTCAAACATTGCTGGTCTACCAACTTGGTATCACATCCGCGTGAACCAAGAAGGTTTTGTCGGGCGGAAAGAACCAAGTATTTTAATAGCCTTTAATAGGGCGACATTCTTAGAAGACGTCGCAGAGCTTCATCCGGGCGGCGTGTGTTTTTACAATCAAGATTTTGGTCTAGTCCCCGATAGAGAAGATATCACCTGTTACCCCATACCTGTGAAGGAAATGACGGCAGATTCTGCGCTTAAAGGCAAGCTCAGAGAATATGTCGCGAACATGACCTTTTTAGGCGTGATTGCCCAAAGTATAGGAATTTCGGTCCAAAACATCGAAAGCGCATTACTGCACCAATTCGGCGGAAGGCAAAAGCTCGTCGATCCCAACATCGAAGTCGTTCGGGTAGCGTTCGAATGGAGCAAAATCAATTCCGTCAAAAGTGACCCCTTTTATGTTAGTCCGTTAGGCCAAACCGAAGGAAAAGTTCTGATGACTGGTAATGAGGCGGGTGCTCTGGGCGCAGTGTTTGGAGGCGTTTCGGTAGCGGGTTGGTATCCGATTACACCATCAACCAGCTTCATCGATGCTTTGCGAAAATTTTTACCGGAAATGCGGAACGATGGGGAAGGCAAAGCCACCTATCACGTGGTTCAAGCCGAAGATGAAATCGCTGGTCTTGGTATTGCGATAGGAGCAGGTTGGGCTGGCGCCCGGTCTTTAACAGCGACTAGCGGACCGGGGATATCACTCATGAGCGAATTCGTCGGCTTTGGCTATTTTGCTGAAATCCCGGTCGTAATATGGGACATTCAGCGAGTAGGGCCATCCACAGGACTTCCTACTCGAACCAGCCAAGGGGATTTGGCTTCTACTTATCAATTAGGGCATGGTGATAGTAAACACGTTGTCCTTCTGCCCTCATCGATCGAAGAGTGCTTTCAATTCGGATATCAAGCTCATGAACTAGCTGAAAAACTCCAAACACCAGTTTTTGTCCTTTCTGATTTAGACCTCGGTATGAACAGTTGGATGGGAGATCCTTTTCCCTACCCTAATGAACCAATTAAAAGAGGCAAAGTGCTCAGTCCAGAAGCTTTAGGTGGCGGCCCATTTGAACGCTATAAAGACGTTGATGGCGATGGTATCGGTTATAGGACTCTACCGGGTAATACGAATCCTATAAGTGCTTATTTCACCCGAGGGACAGGGCATGATACCAAGGCTGAATATAGTGAACGAGGCGAAGATTGGCAAGAGAACTTTAAACGCCTTAGTCGTAAATTCGAAACCGCACGTCGACTTGTACCAGGAGCTACCAAAGATGTTATGCAAGGATCCAGCCTTTGCATCGTAGCGTTTGGGTCGACCCAATACGCCATAGAAGAAGCTAGACACGAGCTTAGTCGTAAAGGTTTCCCTACTGATTTTATCAGAATGAGGGCGCTGCCCGTAAACCATTCAGACCTCTCGCTGTTTAAAGAGCATGAAAAAGTTATCGTTATTGAAATGAACAACGAGGGTCAACTTTGTGGGATATTGCGAAATGAAATGCCAGAAGTGGCAGACCGATTTATTTCGGTTGCCCATCTTGACGGAATGCCATTAACCTCCGAGTGGGTCGAACGTAGATTAGGTAAACATTTGGAGGGTTGGTCGTGAAGCGAGGCCCAGGGCAAGCTAATAATATAGGGCTCACTCGAAACGAGTATACAGGTAGCGCCTCCACGCTTTGTAAGGGTTGTGGGCATAATTCGGTCTCGAGTCAAATTATTCAAGTTGCGTACGAACTTTCGCTGAAGCCGGAAGAGGTTATTAAGCTTTCTGGCATTGGTTGTTCTAGCAAATCCCCTGCGTATTTCCTTGGGATGTCGCACGGTATTAACGCCCTTCATGGGCGGATGCCTGCGGTAGGTACAGGAGCCTTGCTTGCTAACGCTAGCCTTAAGGCCATCGGAGTTTCTGGCGATGGGGATACTGGGTCAATAGGTCTAGGAAATTTTAAGCATTTGGTGCGTAGGAATGTACGGATGGTTTACGTAATCGAAAACAATGGTGTGTATGGTCTGACAAAAGGCCAATTTTCTTCGACTGCTGATGAAGGTCAAGAATTGAAATATGCTGGGGACAATCCGTTTCCTGAAATGGATCTGTGCCTGGAGGCGCTTATTGCAGGATGTGGTTTCGTTGCTCGAAGTTTTGCAGGAGATGTTAAGCAAATTCGGGCTTTGCTTAAAGCAGCTCTTTCTCACCGAGGCACCGCGGTGTTAGATATTATTAGTCCCTGCGTTGCATTTAATAACCAGGACATCAGTACCAAAAGTTTTGGGTATGGCAGGGCGAACCAAAGCTCTTTACACGAAATAGGGTATGTACCGCCTATGGAAGAAATCATTCTACAGGACCACGAGCCAGGCGAACTTGAAATTGTGGAACTTCATGATGGGTCCCAAATTCAGCTTCGTAAGCTTGAAGCTGAATACGATGCTAGCGATCGGATAGAAGCTGTGCGAAGAGTGCAGCTATCTCAAGAACATAATGAATTTCTTACGGGACTTCTTTATATAGATTCGACTAGACCTTCTTTGTCAGAAGTTGCTCATTTGGTTGAAACGCCTCTAGCAGAATTGACGGCCGATCAATTACGGCCGTCAAAAAACGATTTAGACGCAGTGTTAAAGCGGTACATGTAAATGCCTAGCTTTCACTATCCCTAGGCTCTTGTAGGGCTGCAACCCAAGGAGCGCTATAGGGACAGAGTTTAATAAAAACAATATTCCCAGCACCTAAACGCTGTCGCCCGGATGTATGGGGCTCAGAAAGAAAAAATTCTTTTCGTTTTGGAAATAGTAGAGAAGGGCCTAACTGCCACATAAGTTTTCCGCGGAGGCCTTGTTCACGAACCGGTATTTGCTGGATTAACATCCATGATTAGGTTAGATTTCGCACAGAAGCCCCATTCTTAAAGAGATTCTGTTAGAGTTGGACAGTTTGTTTCTAAGCGTTCACTTTCCACAATTACTTTTGCAAATCGGGTATGGAATATTGATCCCCGTTTTACCACTTTTTGTAGCCGATTTTGGTGTCGGTTACGGGATGATTGGACTAGCTCTGGGTGGGATGGCACTTGGGACGGTAGTTGCGGACTTCCCAGCGGGCGCCTTGCTGAGGGTTTTTGATAGAAAATCCGTCATGATTGGCGGGTTAGTAATCCTCGGTGTATCCGTCATTATGCTTTTTTGGTGTTCCGCTGTCTGGCAGGTAATTTTAGCCCGCATAGTTGGTGGTGTCGGTACAGCCATGTTCAACTTATCCAGACACGCTTATATAACGGAGGTAACTAAGCCCCAAGGTAGGGGTCGGGAATTAGCACTTTTTGGGGGTCTTGCCCGGGCCGGAGTTTTCCTTGGTCCAGCGATCGGAGGACTAGTTGCGGGATTGTTCGGTTTAAAATTCGCTTTCCTCGTTTACGGGTTCCTGGTGATAATGGCTTTATTGTGTTCCGTTTTATTCGTTGAGACAAGCAATATACGTGAAACCCGTTCTAGTACCATGAAGACTGCCTTACTAATGATCTATCGCAGTCAGAACAGGGTTCTGGGGGCCGCTGGTGTTGGACAAATCATGGTTCAACTGGTCAGAAGAGCCCGTGAAGCCATCATACCCTTGTATGCCTCCGAGGTAATCGGTCTAGATGTACAAGCCGTCGGTTGGGTGGTGAGTGGTGCTGCCCTCGTGGATATGTTGATGTTTATTCCCGCTGGGTACATCATGGATCGATTCGGAAGGAAGTATGCGATTGTACCGAGCTTCCTTCTCCAGGGTATCGGTCTAGTAGCTATTCCAATAGCTGAATCCTTTATTGGACTTTTGTTGATTGGATTTGTCATTGGCATAGGTAATGGGCTTGGGTCTGGCAGCATGATGACACTAGGTGCTGATTTAGCACCGCGTCAAGCGCTTGGGGAATTTCTCGGAATATTGAGATTGATTGGTGATACTGGATCAACTGCAGGCCCGTTATTGGTAGGTGTTGTAGCTAGTGCGGTGAGCTTACCGCTAGCGACCGTTTTAGCTGGTGGTGTGGGTTTCTGCGCCGCAGCTATATTTGCCGCATACGTTCCTGAGACTCTACCGCCAAGGCAAGCGAAACAGCAAGCTGATTGAGATTATTGCCGCCAGGTTGTTTTGAGAACACGCGCCCAGTTCTCGGAAGCGATCTTTTTAAGGTCATTATCTCCGTAACCGATTTTTCGGAGAGCATTAATTAATTTCGGTAAACCTCGAACATCCCCCATGGAATTAGGTATTGTGGTCCCGTCAAAATCTGAGCCGAATGCTACGTGGTGAATCCCTATGGTGTCGACTAGGTAATTTACATGGTTAACAATCTCGGCGATGGGGGTTGAGGGAGCTTCTTTGCCGTCTTCGCGTAAGAACCGTACCCCAAAATTTATGCCTACTACACCTCCGGTTCCGGCTACCTCAAAGAGCTGTTTATCCGTTAGGTTTCGCGGTGACGGACATAGAGTATGGGAATTAGAGTGGGTTGCAACGAGAGGTTTATCTGATAAAGCTGCTACGTCCCAAAAGCCTTTTTCATTCAGATGGGATAGGTCAATCAATATGCCTAATTGATTGCAGGCTGACACCAGCCTCCGACCTTGTTTAGTGAGGCCGGGTCCTATGTCTGGAGTTCCAGGAAAGTGATCTAACGAAACGCCAGTACCAAAAATATTTCCACGACTCCAAGTGATCCCTAGGGAGCGTAGGCCCGCTGCATACAATACTTCCAGGCAGTTGAGATTTTCATCAATCGCTTCTGCTCCTTCTAGGTGCATTATTGCTCCGATTACTTCTGAAGTCATACACTGAAGAAGTTGATCTATGGACCTAATAATCATAAAAGATCCTCTTGAAGCTCTTTCAAGGCATAACAATTTAGCTGCCAAATTTAATGTCCCGGTTAACGCCCTTTCGTGATTAATTGGTTCGAAAAGGCCAGTTTTTCGACCACGGCCCTTCGGCCCCCTCGTCGTATCAAGCAGTGAGCACCCAGGAGTGAACAATGCAAAAAAACCGCCAGCGAATCCCCCCAGCTTTCCCCTAGGGAAGTCTATATGGCCGGACCGGTGCATTTTAAAAAAGTCTGTAGTTGGGTTTTTTAGTAATCTCAAAAGGGTGTCGTTATGACCGTCGAAGACCTTAATCATTTATCTAGCTTACGCAACAAAACAAAAATGTGCGGTTTCGAAACTCGATTCATTGGAGACTAGGAACAAGGGATGAAGTGAAAGGAGAACAACCAATTCAAATAGAAAGTCTGACTAGCGGCTAACTATTGTGCTCTTTAGTGATGGTCAGGAATAATATTTCAAGGTAGAATACATCGTTTTGATAAGGAGGCTTCATGGGGCATTTTGTGCTGATCGCCATCTATAGTGCATTCGTCTTTGCTTTTCTAGTTTTTCTTGGGGGGGCACTTATCTTGGCCGCCAAATGGTTGTTGGACAATCAACATGATCCGGATGCTGAATTGCACTAAATGATAGGCATTTGTGGTGGATAAGTCTTCCCTCTATAATAAGTACAGATAGGAAAATCCTGTGACGACTAAACCGTCAAAAATTTAATCTAGGATCAAGCAGTGATTGGCGATGCTTTAAAAAAATGCTTTTCTAATCCCGAAGAATTATCTCGTAATCAGAAGACCCTTAAATTACTATTTTCCCTTGTTTTCGTTGTACAAGTAGTTATGGCCGGACTGACCGGAATGGGCCTTATGCTAGTTGCTCCGGTAATCCCTATCTCGGCCGCTAACAGTCACCAATATATTTGGTTCAGTCTAGTGACAGTCTTTTTAGGCCTGACTATCGGAGGATTCATCGGTGGGCAACCGAGTAAGTCAGGTATGATAGCAGCGACGATTGTAGGAGGCGTAGTCTTAGCTTCTCCTGCGTGGTACCTTACCCTTGTTATAGTTAGCGCGGGTGGGCCATCGCCAGTTGCTGGGATAATAGGCATACAGCTCATTGTGGCTTTTGGCCTGGGAATAGCGTTGGTTACTTTTTTGACGCGTGCAGGTAATGTCAAAAGGTAGAGGGCAGCCAAGCCTAAACCGACTATCGTTTATTTAAAAGATAGTTAAAAAAGAAGCACAAAGAGGCCGTTATGGTGTATCTAAAACTTTTCTGGTCGTTCGCCAAAATAGGGTTGTTTGGTTTTGGGGGTGGCCCCTCTATGATTCCCCTTATTCAAGAGGAAGTTGTCGAGATACAAGGCTGGCTTTCTAGAGAAGAATTCCTAGATGCTTATGCTTTAGGGAACAGCCTCCCTGGCCCTATTGCGACGAAAATGGCCAGTTATGTCGGACATCACGTCGGTGGGGTTCTAGGCGCTATGGTTAGCTTAATCGCTATAACGGTTCCAACGGCTGTTTTGATAATAATTCTTCTTGGAATTTATCTTAAGGTTAGGGACAATCCTTATGCGGAAAGGTTTTTGCGGGGCGTTCGTCCAGTTGTAATTGCCCTACTCGCTGTTGTTATTTGGGAGTTTCTTCCACGAGCTTTCGGTTCAACAAACGAGTGGATTGGTAATTGGGAACTGTGGGTAATCGCTTTGCTTGCTTTTGGAGTTTCGGTAGTGTTTAACATTCACCCTGCCATTTTAATAGTTATTGGTGGGGCCATAGGAGTGGCTATAATTAGGTGAAATAATTGATTGGCTGAGGGGGTTTCTACAGACATTGGCCGAAGGGCCATCGCCTTGTGGTTCAAACTAAGAAGCGGGTATATTCCTCTTTCCCTGGTAAAAAAAGGGGAGTAATGCCCAGGTGATACCGGCTCATCCGAAAGGTGACCTTAAGCAATGGCTACTAGATGCGTTTAGGGGGGTTAAGAGAGTCGAGGAAATCCGGCCCAAGTTCCAATGCTTTAGCTGTACCAAACACAGCGCAATCAGTTGGATTTTCTGCAATTGCTACAGGAACCCCTGTAAGGCGTCGGAGATAAGAGTCTAAGTTCCGTAGCCTAGCTCCACCACCAGTCATTACGATGCCGCGTTCAATTACATCTGAAACAAGCTCAGGCGGAGCATTCTCAAGTACAGACTTTACGGAAGTGGCAATGCGGTCAAGGGAACTACGTAGTGCTTCAACAATTTCGTCCGCACGTATCTGAACAGAGTGAGGCATTCCGTTTATTAGGTCCCGGCCTCTTACCTCGGTTGACAAGTCCTCTCTGTCTGTTAGCTCAGCGGCACCAATTGAACATTTTATATCTTCAGCTGTTCTGTTGCCAATAAGTAAATTATGCTGATCGCGGAGAAGCTGCATTATGTCGGAGTCAAAGGTATTCCCGGCTATCCGTAAGCTTTCTGAGACCACGATTCCGTTTAAGCTGATTATCGCGACGTCTGCGGTTCCCCCGCCGATATCAACAACCATTGAGCCGACTGGATCGGCGATGTTTATTCCGGCTCCAATTGCTGCTGCTAAGGGTTCTTCAATTAAGTAGGCCTTTCTAGCACCAACTTCATTGACGGCTTGTATGACAGCCCGCCGTTCTACTTCCGTAATTCCGCTTGGAATACATACCAAGATGTTTGGCCTCAGAAAACGACTAGGACCAGTAATTACTTTACGCAGAAACTGTTGCAGCATTCGTTCAGTAAGGGTATAGTTCGCGATCACACCCTCAGCCATCGGATGGACAGCAATAATGTTGGCTGGTGTCCGTCCTAACATTTGATAGGCATCATCGCCCACAGCCTTGACCTCTGTCGTCCCCTTAAGTACAGCGATAACTGCTGGTTCTCTAAGGAGGACTCCCTTACCTTTGAGGTGAATGCGGACATTCGTGGTCCCTAAGTCGACCCCGATCATCTGGCCCAATCTACCACGGGAAATTAGAAGCGTGTAGATATGAGTCTCAAGTTATCTGTAAATGCGGGTAGGTTTTTACAGTGCCGGTCAAGTCACAGGTCCAAATAAAAGAAAGGCTTTACAGTTTCCAGAAGGAAAGAGTTCAAGTAAATAGGTATACTTCGTGGTCGTGCAGGTCAAGCCGTTTACAAAACTCGCTGCTGTTTATGACGACCTTATGGTTGACATCCAGTATGAATCGTGGATTGACTTTATGCTCACGGTGGTGGAGAAACGAGGATTAAAAGATAGCAAAGCTCTGGAACTTGGATGTGGAACAGGGAACGCAACGGTTGTAATGAATTCGCGGGGTTTCTCGGTCACAGGGTTAGATTCATCGCCGTATATGCTGGGTTTTGCCCGATCGAAATTACCGTCACTTCAATTCGTTCGAGCGGATTTTGAAACTTTTGTGTTAGACGAAAGGTATCCCTTAGTTTATTCCGTTTTCGATACTTTAAATAATCTATTAGACCCTTCGGCGTTTCGTAATATGGCTCAACGAGTGTTTAAACATTTGGAAGCTTCGGGGATTTTTGTGTTTGACTTGAACACGACCATCGGCCTCAGAGAATTATGGGATGGGAATCGGATTGAAGGTTCTGTCAATGGGGTCGATTACATTTGGGAGCATAGTTTCGACGAAGCCAACGCTTTAGCTCGGATAGAAGTTTCATGGGAAAATAACGGGCAAAAGTTTCGGGAGGTTCATTTTGAAAGAGGATATGATATTGGGGAAGTCAGAAACATAATTCAGGCAGTCGGATTCACTAACGTCGAGGTGTTGGTATACCCCAGCGGTAGGCCTGCGACAGGCGATGAACCAAGAGTCTGGGTTGTAGCAAAAAAGGGTGTCTAGCAGGAATGTTAACCGTCGGTATTCCTGACGGAAACCAAAGGGTCGATGATTGTTTATTAGACACCTCAACGGTACGGCTAACTTTTGAGGTCGCTCCCAAATAGAATTCAGGTATTTAGGATGCTAAATACCTAGTTACCGCCTGCCCAGTAAAACAGGGAATAAAGGGTCCTATTCAAGGGTAGCTTGTTCTCGATAGTATCGGGCAATGTTGGAAACATCTTCCTCCCCATAATTCTTTTTCAACAGGCCCGTTTCGATTTGTTCGACTAAAGCCGCCATTGGAAGGGGAACTCCTAGCTCTCTAGCTGTTTCCAGGGCAATCCCAAGGTCTTTGCGATGTAGACGTGTACGAAAGCCTAGAGGGTAATCGTTATTGATCATGTTTGATGCCCGATTGGACAATACCCAGGAACTAGCTGCCCCGCTAGAAACAGCTGTGTGGGTAGCCTCGATATCTATGCCAGCTGCCAATCCAAGTACTAAGCCTTCGGCTACGGCAGCATATGTACCAGCGATTATCACTTGATTTATCGCCTTAGCGATTTGCCCGCTGCCTATAGGTCCGACATGGGTAATTGTCGAACCGAGTATTTCTAGGACAGGTTTTAACTGGCAGAAGGTTTCTGTAGTGCCTCCAACCATGATAGATAACGTGCCATTTTGAGCCCCTTCGCTTCCTCCTGATACGGGAGCATCAAGCATTTCTATTCCTTTGTCCTTGAGTACCTTAGCGAAATTTCGGGTAGCTGAGGGACTAATGGTACTCATGTCCACAAGCAATGAACCACTTTTCATCCCATGGATCGCCCCTTCCGGACCGAGGATAACGTTTTCTACGTCTGGTGTATCACTAACCATTGTGAATACTAAATCAGTTCCGTCTACTACATCTTTAGGGCTAAAGCCGGCAGTTGCTCCCTGATCCAGAAGTTGTTGCTCGCGTGATCTTGTACGGTTGTGTACTCGCAAATCGTGGCCCGCGTTGAGCAAGCGACTCGCCATCGGTGCGCCCATCGTTCCCATTCCAATGAATGCAATCTTCACAATGATGACCTCCTTCTACTTCGAACAAAATTCCTAGAGATGTGAACCACGTTAATTGGTTCGTACTTAGTCTACCTGGTGTTATCGGTCTGAATTCGGGTGTTCCGCACAAAATTCCATTTCAAACGTAACCGGATACCAAAAAACTGTTTCCTCGCATAGTACAATTCGAACATGGATTTGCTTGAAAAAGCCGCGTCCGGGTGCCGTCTTACGGCTGATGAAGGGATTGAGCTTTATAGCTACCCTTTATTCGATTTGGGGGCAGCAGCTAATGAAGTGCGTCGCATGCGTACTGATCCACAAATCGTCACTTACCTTATCGATAGGAACATCAATTACACAAATATTTGTAACATCGGTTGCAGTTTCTGCGGGTTTTATCGCACGCGGAGTCAAAGTGACAGCTACACTCTTTCATTTGAGGAAATTGGCGAAAAGGTAAAGGAATTAGAGGCAGTAGGGGGAACCCGCATTCTTATGCAAGGTGGGGTCAATCCCAACCTTCAATTTGACTGGTATTTGGACCTCTTAGAGTTCCTTAAACAAAGTCACCCAGATATTCGAGTGGAAGCCTTTAGCCCTGAAGAAATCAAGGGGCTGTCTACACTGTCAGGTCGTCCCAGCCTAGAGATTTTAGAGAAATTAAGGGATGCAGGACTAGATGGCTTGCCCGGCGGCGGCGGTGAAATTCTGGTCGATAAAATTCGGAAACATCGCCGTATTGCACCCGCTAGGATTGGTTCCGATGAGTGGCTCCAAATTATGGGGGAAGCCCAATCCATTGGTATCTACACGACAGCAACTATGGTTATAGGATTTGGTGAGACCAAGGAAGATAGGGTCCAGAGCATTCTAAGGGTACGGGAAAGGCATGAGGAATCGTTAGAGAAATACGGTAATGGGTTCTCCGCATTTATCAGTTGGAATTTGCAAACAAAGAATGTGAGGGTAGAGGGAGTGGCTCCGGGGTCCAATTCCCATGAGTACCTCCGGAATCTAGCGGTGAGCCGGCTTCTCCTAGATAAAGTGGTTAATTTTCAAGTGTCGTGGCCGACCATGGGTTATAAAGTTGCTCAGACAGGATTATATTTCGGGGCTAACGATTTTGGTAGCACTATGTTAGAGGAAAATGTGGTGTCACAGGCTGGCGCTCAACACCAGATGGCATCAGAAAAGGAAATCATTCGACAAATAACCGATGCTGGCTTTCAACCCGTTCAGCGTGATAGCAACTATTGTCAAGTTCGACGCCCTAGCGTTAATGATTTGCCCAAAATATCTCCGGTCTCGAATTCGGGACAAAATATTGCTTTAAACTAAGCGGTCTTGTGGTTAATAAAGACGAAATAATGATTATTGGGGCTGAGGTTGCTTATAACGGTTTAGGAACACCTCAACCCAATGGTGCAGTGGTTTTACAACGGCGTAAGTCTCAAGTCACAGTTCTTTCCATAGAATCGTATGGGTCAGCCGTAAAGGCATTTCCCGATGCTGTTGTGCTGGGGAAAGACTTTGCGATCAGCCCGCCTCCAGTTAATGCTCATACGCACCTTGACCTTTCCAAAATGCCCTATTCCCCAGGATCTTATGAGGAATTTATCCCACAGGTTGTGAGACACAGAAGGCGCCTTACGGATCCCGTTGAAGCTGCAAAGATTGGTGTAGAGAGGGTGAAGGCTGCCGGCACAACGGTTATAGGGGATATCGTAAAGAGTGATTCCGTTATGCGGTTTCTTCTCAATCAAACCGGGCTTAGGGGAGTAGCTTATTTAGAGGTATTCGAACCGGATCCTACTCTTGCTAAAAAAGTGTTTTTCGAAACCGAAGAACGAATCAAGGAGTATCAAGCTTTAGAAAAGCCTAGTTGTATGCAAGTTGGAATTTCCCTACATAGTCCCCACACCGTAAGCGAGCCTCTCCTTAAAGAGATCAGCGGCCTTTCAGTTCAAAGAAACCTTCCTCTTCAAATACACGTATCTGAAACTTCCGGGGAAATAGCTTTTCATAAAGATGGGACAGGTCCGTTTCCAGAACTATATGGCGATTTACTTAGGAATTGGAAACCCTCTGGCTTAACTCCAGTCGGTTACTTGGCAAAAATCGGGGTTCTCAAAGCCCGACCCACTCTTGTTCATATGGTTCACGTCAACGAGGCTGATGTACGGGAAGTGCAAAGGGCAGGGTGTACGGTTGTTCACTGTCCCAGGTCTAATGCCAATCTAAATTGTGGTCGATTTCCTTGGGCGATGTTTGCGAAACACGGAACAACCGTTGCAATAGGTACTGATTCTCTCGGGTCTTCGCAAAGCTTATCGGTTTACGAAGAGGTTCACGAAGCTATGGCTTTACACGGAAATTCAATTAGTCCTTTAGCTCTCGTAAGATCAGCCGTAAAAGGAGGTCATCGTGCCCTGGGTTTACGACCACCAAAGGTCGGAAGAGGCGACGATCAAACCCAATTTCAGGTCTGGGGTAGGCGAGGACCTAATTTAGATTTAGGCATTGGGGTTACGGACAACATCGGCGAGATTGATAAATAGGATCTCGGAGGACACATTCTCTTAAAATGGGAAGATCTTAACTGCTGAGATTGGTTGGACGCGGATAAAAGCTTTAGGCTTTATCCGCTTACGTAGACTGCGAAACATTACACTTGACCACCTCAAGGTAATTTAGTTTTGGAGGCATAATGGCTGAAAACACGTTTGTATTTACTGACAGTAATTTCGCCGAAGAAACTAAGTCAGGCCTTGCGCTAGTGGATTTTTGGGCCCCCTGGTGTGGTCCATGCAGGTTGGTGGGACCCATCATTGAAGACATAGCGAATGATTTTGCAGGGCAGATCAAAGTCGGTAAGTTGAATGTTGACGATAATCAACAAACGGCAATGGGATTCCGAGTGATGTCCATTCCAACAGTGATTCTTTTCAAAGAGGGTGAAGCAGTAGAAACTATGATTGGGGCGCAATCCAAAAGTGCCTACCTTGGGAAGATCGAAGCACACCTGGCGAATGCGACTTAAACCAGAGCCAGGTCTAGTATTGCTCACAAGAGGTCCAGTTAAATAAACGCGTCTGAGATCCCAAGGAAAAACGACCGGCAAAGATAGGCCCTCACAAAAAAGCGTTACGAAAAAAGGTTGCCAAAGGACTGGTCCTAATAGGGTGATTAAATGTTGCAACTAGATTTACCAAAAGAGAAATAAGTGAATTAGAGTCGTCAAATAGGGATTCATCAGAATTCGGTAAAATAATCAATTGATCAGTTAATTAACTGTGCAAGCACACCCGAGGAAAAGTTGATAAAGTGGTTACGTCACTTTGTTTGTCATTGCTAGGGTAGGCCAGGGCTTTGATGTGGTTGGGTTTTTAATCAAAGCAACACGAAAAGAAGGCCGCATAAGGGGTTGTTTGTGGTTAATGAAAATGCATTTCAAATGTCTTCATCTAATATTAGGTTCGGTAAGGGAGTAACCTCGGAGATTGGGTCAGATCTTCTAGATAGAGGACTTAATAGGGTCTTGGTGATTCTCGATCCGAAGCTCGTCGAGCTGCCAGTAGGCCGCACCGTGATCAAATCGTTGCAAATCAAAAAGATTGGATTTGAAGTCTTTAGCGAAATCAGTGTTGAACCTACTGATGCCAGTTTTCGGAGAGCAGCCGAAGTGGCGAGGAGTGCTCCCTACGATGCCATAGTAGCTGTGGGCGGCGGTAGTACTTTGGACACGGCGAAGGCAGCTAATCTTTACTCTAGTCATTCTGGCGAGTTTTTCGATTATGTCAATGCGCCTATTGGTTCGGGCCTTCCGGTACCGGGTCAGCTCAAACCACTATTCGCCATTCCGACAACAGCAGGTACCGGTAGCGAAACAACGGGTGTAGCCATTTTTGATTACATAGATAAACACGTTAAAACTGGTATCGCTGACCGTTTCCTCCGTCCTACGCTAGGGATAGTAGACCCCAATAATACCTATAGTTTACCGGCAGAGGTTGCCGCCTCTTGTGGACTCGATGTCCTTAGCCATGCTCTTGAGTCATACACTGCTCGGCCCTTTCAAGAGCGAACAAGACCTAGACGACCCGCTGAGCGACCTGCCTATCAAGGAGCAAATCCTATTAGTGATATTTGGGCGATAGAAGCCCTAAAGCTAGTTTCGCAATATCTAGTAAGAGCGGTCCAAGATCCTGAAGATGAAGAGGCTCGGAGTCAAATGATGCTAGCAGCATCGTTAGCTGGGTTTGGGTTCGGTAACGCCGGTGTTCACCTCCCACACGGTATGTCATATCCAGTGGCGGGAATGGTTAAGAGTTTCCTACCTAGAGGCTATGATGCTCGATCGCCGTTAATCCCACATGGCATGTCGGTTATTTTGAACACTCCTGCCGTTGTTCGGGTCACCGCTCGTGTTAAACCAGAAAGACATTTAACTGCGGCAAAAGCTTTGGGTGCCGACACAAGAGGGGTCGAGTTAGACTTAGCTGGTGAGATTTTACGAGAACGAGTTGTATATTTCATGCGAACTTTAGGTATGCCTAACGGATTAGAGGCTGTTGGTTATGGGGTGCAGGACATTCCAGCTCTCATAGAAGGAACACTTCCACAACACCGAGTTACCCACCTAGCTCCCGTTGATGTAAACAAAGAGTTGCTTGCAGAATTGTTCGAAGCTTCTCTTAGAATTTGGTAAATGTAGGGTTACGGGCAAACAGATAGTTTAAGGGTGTTACGTTAGCCAAGAAAGTCGTGACCGGAATACTAAGCCAATCGCTGTGTACATATTTTTGGAGAAGACGTACCATGTCAGGTTTTGGTCAATCAAATCTAATCGGCGGTTAAGGTCAAAGTTTAGAGTGAACGAAGGAGAATTGTGAACGAGTTTGTGGTTATCCGGGGACAACTGTAATGTTAGCCAAGCATATTTAATTAGAACACGGTATGATTGCGCCTCACGCCTCCATTTATTTGGAAACTTTTGTCATTCACCACTGAAATCGGGGAGTCTTAATGAAAACACGTAATATCAACTCCTTTAACGCTCGTTCTAAATTCGACACAGGATCTGGAGAAGGTAATTATTATCGCCTTGCGGCTTTGGAAGACGCAGGTATTTCAGATATTAGTAGGCTACCGTTTTCTATTAGGATACTGTTAGAGTCTGCTTTGAGAAACGAAAATGGTTATGACGTTACCGCTGAGCACATAATTAGTTTAGCCCAATACGATGCTAAATCTCCGAGTGATAGTGAGATACCGTTTAAGCCGGCACGTGTTATTTTTCAAGACTTTACCGGGGTTCCAGGAGTGGTGGATCTTGCCGCCTTACGAAGCGCAATGCAGCGATTAGGAGGAGATCCTTCCACCATTAATCCCGAGATTCCAGTAGACCTAGTGATAGATCATTCTCTTGAAACAATTGAGTCAGATAGTCCCTTAGCTCTTCAACGTAACGAGGAAATAGAATTCCAGAGAAATAGGGAACGCTATGAGTTCCTTAGATGGGGACAAGCGGCCTTCCAAAATCTTAACGTGGTGCCACCGGGGTCAGGAATTACGCATCAAGTCAACCTAGAGTATCTCTCGAAAGGCATCCAAAATCGGTCGGTACCAGGGGGCGAAGTGTTTTTCCCTGACTCACTGGTTGGCGCCGACAGTCACACCACCATGATTAATGGTTTAGGTGTACTTGGTTGGGGTGTCGGTGGTATTGAAGCCGAGGCCGTGATGTTAGGCCAACCTGTGTATATGCTATTACCCGAAGTAGTGGGATTCCGTCTGATTGGTGAGCTATCCGAGGGGGTTACTGCGACTGACCTCGTTCTTACCGTAACCGAGTTGCTCCGCGAACGGGGGGTAGTTGGTAAATTCGTCGAATATTTTGGTAATGGACTGTCCTCAATGAGTGTACCTGACAGGGCTACCCTAGCCAATATGGCGCCTGATTACGGTGCAACAATGGGATTCTTTCCGGTCGATTTCGAAACATTGCAATACTTGCGGCAAACAGGACGCATGCCGGATGAAGTTGACGCGGTTGAGAGTTACATGAAAACAAACCAGCTCTTTCGTACTGACGATACCCCTGACCCCCTGTTCTCTAGTATTGTCGAGTTAGACCTAGCAACGGTTGAGGCTTCTCTGGCAGGACCCAAACGACCGCAGGACCGTATTTCCCTGAAAGCTATGAAAAATACGTTTCAAAGGGACTTTGAGAAACCGGTGAGCCAACGAGGGTTTGGTTTGCAGGGAGCTAGTATCCGACAGCGGGCGGCTTTTGATATAGATGGCGTACAGCACAAAATGCAGCACGGAGATATTGTGCTTGCGGCAATCACTTCTTGTACTAATACCAGCAACCCCTCGGTGATGCTTTCAGCCGGTTTGCTTGCCAGAAATGCAGCACAGGTTGGCTTGAAGGCTAAGCCGTGGGTAAAAACCACTCTAGCTCCTGGGTCTAAAGTTGTCACTGAATATTTGCGTGACGCAGGCTTACTTCCTTATTTGGAAAGCATTGGTTTTTTTGTCGTCGGGTATGGCTGCACAGCGTGTATCGGTAATTCCGGGCCACTACCCCCGGTTGTAGTCGATGTGATTAATAGGAGCGATATTGTCGCAGCGAGTGTTCTTTCGGGCAATCGTAATTTTGAAGGTCGCATTAATCCTCACATCAAGGCTAATTATCTGGCAAGTCCACCCCTTGTGGTGGCTTATGCCCTCGCGGGTACCATCAATATTGATTTAACGAAGGAACCTCTCGGTGTGGGGTCAAACGGACAGGATGTGTATCTTCGAGACCTATGGCCTGACCAAAAAGATGTACTTAGCTACTCTGGGGTTGCCTTGAATCCCGATACCTTTCAACGGATGTATCAAGGGATTGAACGTTCAAACGAATCCTGGAATGCATTACCAGTCAATGGGGGCGACTTGTTTGAATGGGGTCAGGAAAGCACCTATATTCAAGAACCACCATTTTTCAAAAATATGGAGGCTCAACCCGGGCCAATCAAACCAATTACTGCAGCCCGAGTGCTAGCCTCTCTAGGTGATTCGGTTACTACAGACCACATTTCCCCAGCCGGCAATATCGCAGTAAATAGCCCTGCAGGAGAATACCTCAAGGAACTTGGTGTCCAAACGAGTCAGTTAAATTCTTATGGAGCGCGTCGCGGAAACGATCAGGTTCTTACCAGAGGAACATTTGCCAATGGCCGATTAAAGAATGAACTTTTAGATGGGATTGAGGGCGGATTGACTCTAGATTTCACCACAGGGAAGACTACAAGTGTTTATGAGGCCAGTCAAAATTATCTCCGGGAAGGTATACCTACGATCGTATTAGCTGGGATTGATTATGGGATGGGATCAAGTCGAGATTGGGCAGCTAAAGGACCGTTTCTACTAGGCGTGAAGGCCGTGATCGCAAAAAATTTTGAGCGTATCCACCGCAGTAATTTGATAGGGATGGGTATTCTTCCCCTTGAGTACCTTGCAGGCGAAGATTCAAAAGCGTTAGGGATTTCAGGATTCGAAACCTTCGACATAACAATCGATGAGGCTCTCGAGCCTGGGTCTGTAATACCTATTCAAGCTACGCACGATGACGGTAAGATCACTCTTTTTGACGCTGTCTGTCGCATAGATACCCCTGTTGAACTAGACTATTATCGGAATGGTGGAATTCTCCAGACCGTACTAAGGTCAAGATTAGATAAAAAAGCTGTCAAGGGCGCTTAGGAATGTATCGTTTAAAAACAAACGCTGCTGGAAACCCTTGCCCTAAGGAAGTCAACCCTTTTTAGAGCAATGTTGGTGCGAGGTGTTTTGGGTTTATTGGCTAAGACGCCGGATAGGATAGAGTGTTTTTTGTTAATAACATAAGTAATTCATTCAGATTATTAATTAGAAAGTTTCGCCTAACGGTTATCACCATGTTGGTTGCATTTAGCTGTATCGCTAGTACTCAAAATGATGAAACTTATTTAGGGACCGTTCCAGCTCCTGAGTTGCCCCAAGGACTAGATTGGCTAAATGTAAACAATCCTTTGACTTTGCAGGATCTCAGAGGGAAAATTGTGATTTTAGATTTTTGGACCTATGGTTGCATCAACTGCCTGCATGTTATTCCTGAACTCAACGACTTAGAAGAAAAATACTCTGATGAACTAGTGGTGATTGGGGTGCATTCTGGAAAATTTGACCATGAACGAAAATCAAAAAGCATTGAAAACGTTTTAGAACGTTATCAAATTAATCATCCGGTAGTAAATGACAAGGCGTTCGAAATTTGGAGAAGATACGGAATCCGCGCTTGGCCAACCTTAGTGCTAATTGACCCGAATGGATTCGTGATAGGCATCCACGAAGGAGAACATATATTCGAATTGTTCGACCAAGTCCTAGGAAAAGCAGTAAATGAATTCAGAGAACTCGGCCTACTTGAGAAGTTCCGTATCCAAATGCCTAGGCCAAAAGGGATTACAACACCTTTACGGTTTCCTGGGAAAGTACTCGCTGATCATCCTAGAAATAGAATCTTTATTGCTGACTCAAATCATAATCGGATAGTAGTAGTTACAAAGGATGGCACGGTTACTGATGTTATAGGTTCTGGGGCCGAAGGGTTAGTTGATGGGACCTATGAAGAGGCACGATTGTTTCGACCCCAAGGTCTGACGTTAGTGGATTCCGAAACACTATTTGTGGCTGACACTGGAAACCATTCAATTCGCAGGGTAAACCTTGACGCCAGGACCGTTACTACGGTTATTGGGACCGGCCAACAAGGGTACCCGACACCGGCTGGGATTGGTCGCGGAGATACCGCTCTTAATTCACCATGGGATCTAGAATTTTTAGATGGGAAAGTATATATAGCTATGGCTGGGCAACACCAATTATGGGTTTTGGACGTCATTACGAACGCTTTGTCTCTCCATGCTGGCAGTGGCAAAGAAGAACTAGTTGACGGACCATTACTGAAAGCCGGTCTCAATCAACCTAGTGGTCTCACTACCGACGGGAACCAAATATATTTTGTGGACAGCGAGGCTAGCGCGATCAGGCGCGCCGGAACAAGTCCCTCTGACAGCGTGGACACTATTGTTGGGTCTGGCCTGTTCGATTTTGGAGATGTTGACGGTATCGGTGAACAGGTTCGACTTCAACACCCAATCGGTGTAGAATTTGCAGGGCGTAATCTCTATGTCGCTGACACCTATAACAATAAAATAAAGGTGGTTGACCCAGTGCTTCAGAAAGCTAACACCGTTTTTGGGTCAGGGGATTCAGGTTGGTTAGACGGATATGGCGAAACAGCTGAATTCAATGAGCCTGGTGGGCTGTCCCAGAGCTCCGGAATGCTATATGTCGCAGATACTAACAACCACGTTGTCCGGGTCATTGATTTAGCGACATCAGAGGTAGATACTTTGGTTCTAAAGGATGAAAACGGGAAACTCCAGCAATCAACACTTAGCACCAAGGAGACCAACAAAATCTTCTTGCCAAAGAAAATAGTCAAGAATGGAGAATCGAAACTAGTCTTTTCGGTAGAATTACCTGACGGACATCGATTCACTGAGAACGCCCCGACGTCAATAACGTTTTCGAGTGACGGGGTAGACTTTTACCAAGAACCAATGCCTTTCGGGAAGCCTGAATTTCCAATCGAAGTCCCAGTTTATATTTCTTCAACTGCCCAAGAACTTCAAGTCGGAGTAGTCGTGTATTTTTGTCAGGATGAAAAAGCTAAGCTTTGTTTAATTCATGACGTAGAACTATATTTGCCTATCGAAATATCAGAAAAGGGTTCAGAAATAATAAACCTCCAATACCAAGTACCGTGAAAAGTAGGGATGATACCTAAATAAGAGCTCTGAATCAGGTGCATAGATTCAGTGGCATCGGATTGGAACTAGGACATCGGTCGGGGATCAGGTTTTAGCAGTTCCTGCGGTCGTTAAGTTTCAAAAAATATTGCTCAAACCTACCTTAGTCAAATAGATGCTATTACGAGGGAATCAATCATTACTAAGCATCCAAGAAGTTAAAGATTGAACATCAGGCATAGCCATTAGCCTGCTAGGGTGAAAACCCTTAGGGCAGAATCGGTGTTCTAAAGAAATAAGACGTATTTGCGTATCAATGTTGAGGAATAAAAACGGCGAGGGGTTACCTGGTGAAAATCTTTTTCGTGAGACATGGAGAAACCGATTACCCACTAGTTGAGGCTCGTGGGGTTAGAGGAGCTGCTACTAGTTTTGCTCCTTTGACTCCGGTTGGTCGGCTACAGATCGATACAATCTCCCAGGATTTTCGACTCCAAAGTGCCGAGGCGATTTTATGCAGCACGTTCTCTCGGGCGTTGGAGTCCGGAGCCCGTTTGAGCAAAGCCCTTAACACACCATTGTATGTCGAATACGACTTACATGAGTGGCTTCCTCAGAAAGATTTGATGGGGGAGATCGATTCAAGGTTGCTTGAAGAAGCTAACAAAAACCTGAAAGAAGCAGAAGCGCAGACGGCTCAAGAAGTTCCTTGGGAGACAATTAAAGAGGTCCAGGCTAGAGCAGTTGCTGTTCTAAATAGATACAGGGAATTTTCTTCCCTTATAGTTGTCACGCACGCGGTGGTTATAGGTAGCATTGTTGGCATGGAACGCCTAATCGACCATGCCGAAATAGTCTCGAGTGAGCTCGACCTTGATGACCTCCAATCTATAGAACATACTCAAGTCAAAATCTAAGTACCAACAACAGTATCCTTGTAGGACAAGAAGAAGAAAACTTAATCACAATAAACCTCTAAAGGGTTGAAAAATAAGGAAGCGTGCGGTTATTTTGTTTGTGATGAGTTCGGTTTTAATTTGCGACAACGTTTACCGAAGTTTTTCAGATTCCAGAAACAGTTTGGAAATACTAAAAGGTGTCACTTTCACGATAAAACGAGGCGAGGTTGTTGGTATTGTCGGGCCTTCCGGATCAGGAAAAACTACGCTTTTGCATTTGGTGGGTGGGCTTGACATGCCCACCTCAGGGCGAATAAGTTTTCAAGAATTAAACAAAGCAAAATCGACTTATAAGCATCCGCCAATCCGTCCGTTTCAAGGGTTAGGCTTTGTGTTTCAAAATCATTATCTCGTACAGGACTTAACTGTTATAGAAAATGTGGCCCTCCCTGGAATTATTAAAGGGAAAGCAAAAATGGATCGCGCCAAACACCTCTTGCAACGGGTTGATCTTGAAGGTCAAATGAATGCTTCCATAAATACACTTTCAGGCGGAGAAAGGCAAAGAGTGGCTGTCGCTCGCGCTGTTTATCTAGCACCTCGACTTATTGTTGCTGATGAACCCACAGGAAGTTTAGATAAGATTAACGCTCAACGAGTTATCACAACACTATTAGATTTAGCTCAATCCAGCGGGTCTGCTATTCTTATAGCTACCCATGACGAACGCTTAGCTAACAAAATTCCTAGAATACTAGAGCTTGAGGATGGAAAACTTGTTGACCCTTAATTATATCCAAACTAGGTTCCTCGTTAGTAGACAACCATTTGACCGTCAAGCGGTTAATAGAGTGTTTATCCGTCGCCAATAAATAAAGTAAAAGCAATAGAATTTCTAATTAATCTTATCGCCGGGTTCAAATACAAAACCAAACAGCTGTTGTGAATAGATCAGGATATTAGGCTAAATCGGGAATAGCAATCAAGCCACGCAGAGTGAAGGCCGTTCTACCGCCCAAACTGCAGGCCTCTCAAGGTTTTGGAAAGCGCCCGTTTGTTATAACGGACAGCCAGTTCTGAATAGTCGGTCTAATTCGTGCAATCAAAATCAATGCCGG
Source organism: Trueperaceae bacterium (assembly GCA_002707365.1). Lineage (NCBI taxonomy): Bacteria > Thermotogati > Deinococcota > Deinococci > Trueperales > Trueperaceae > Trueperaceae bacterium. The sequence continues at coordinate 77,519 of PAMQ01000012.1, read as the reverse complement.
CAGCGATAACAGGAGGGCGATCCACATGATGGCATCAGATACAAGAATGAAATCCCCAAACCAAACGCTTGCTGTAAGCCAAGGTAGACGGGCAATCATCGCGGTTAACCAAAGCTTCCGAATCTGTATCGTCGTAAGGCCGGAAAAAAGAACAAGAAAGTCGAGGTTCATTAGGAAAAAGAACAGGCCCCAGACAACCGGGGTTTCAATATTGAGGAAGGTTTCCCACCTTTTCCAGGTACCGGGCCGGACTAACCAGTACACTAAGGGTTGGCCAATTCTTCGCGCTACGTTTAATGAAATTAGAGCTCCAAGGCCAAGCCCAAAAGTCCCGTAAATCAACGCGGGAAAAAATCCGAAGGCCTTACCTCCTAATGCTGCTACAAAGGGAGTCGGTATGATAGGAACTAACGCAGTGAGCAAGAAACCAGCGATGTAATACAGGGGTGCAAGCCAACCAGTGTTCGTAATAAATTGAGTTAACGCTTCGGTCACAACCAGTTATTACTCCAAAGAGTGGATTAGTAGGGTTAAGTTCACAGGTTTTATACTCTTAACAAGGCCCCGTTGTGTAAACATAGACGGAAGGAGTCTCCGTGAACAACACACTTTACCCTATGAAGATAGCTCGGACGTTAAAACCGCGAATATGGGGTGGGCCGCGGTTGCAAGAATACTTAGGTGTCTCGGCGGCATCTGAATTCAATGTGTATGGGGAGTCTTGGGAGATGTTTGAAGAGAACACGATTATTAACGGGTTTTGGGCTGGTCAATCGCTCAGAACGGTTAGCGAAGAGCTAGGATCGGATTTTCTTGGATCGATTAGCTACAACCGTTTTGGGAAGAAAGTACCGCTGTTAACGAAGTTCATCTTTGCTGGACAATCCTTATCAATTCAAGTCCATCCAGGCGATGACTATGTAAAGGCCAACGAGCTCCAGCAAGATGGTTTTGGTAAGGAAGAAGCATGGCTCATAATCGAAGCTCAACCCGGCGCAAAAATCATACGAGGATTCCAAAATGGAACCAAGCTTAGTGATATCAAGAAGCATATAGAAGGAGGTACTCTTGAAAGTATTTGTCAGCAGGTCGAAGTGTCCGCTGGTGATGTGATTCTGAATCCGCCGGGAGTTGTACACGCTATTGGGGCTGGTATTCTTCTGTTCGAAATCCAACAGGCAAGCGACCTCACATACCGCTTGTATGACTATAATCGGCGCGACAAAAACGGCAATTTGCGTGCTCTTCACGTAGAACAGGGCCTTCGCGTTATCGATTTGGAACCAAGAGTCGGTTCCAAAGTAATTGCAAAGGCAAGGGAAGATAGTTGGGTGGAATTGGTCAGAACGAAAAATTTTGTTCTGACCAGTAAGGAACTCTGCGGTGGGAAGAATACCTATGTTCATAAGTCCCAGAACAGTTTCGAAATAGTTACAGTCATAGATGGGAAAAGTCAGCTGCGGTCAAGCGGTTCAGACGTGACGAGTTTAAGCCAAGGAGAATCTGCTATTCTACCGGCTAAATTAGGGGACTACCAACTCCAAGGTCTTGGCAAAATCTTAAGAGCCGGCCTTGAAATTTAGGTAGTTGCGGTATAGAAAGAATCCAAAACCTATGGCGGGACAAAGCAAAGCATCGTGAAGACTGTTTAGTCTATAGTTAAATCCAAACGGATACGGCACTTGTTTCTATGCGTGAGTTGAACTTGGCTCGCTTTCTTCTAAATCCGGTACGGGGTCAGTGGTTATTGGAGCCCCGGAATTTAACAACACCAAATCTAATACTTCCCCAAAGGCCTCCACTGTAGTTATTGTAAGGTCTTTAAGAATCGGCTCCGGAACGTCCTCAAGATTAGGCCGATTAGCTTCAGGAATTATTACGTGATTAATGCCGGCTTGATGGGCTGCAAGGAGTTTTTCTTTTATGCCACCAATGGGAAGGACGCGTCCTGATAGGGTTATTTCACCGGTCATTGCCACATCACCACGTACAAGCCGACGAGTTAAAGAGCTAACCACCGCGGTTGCTATTGCAATACCGGCGCTGGGACCGTCTTTGGGAGTCGCTCCCTCAAGTACATGTACGTGGAGATCTTTTGTTTCATGAAAATCAGCAGAAAGTTGAAAATCTAGACTTCGATCACGCAGATAAGCAATTCCAGCGTAGGCACTTTCCTTCATTATGTCTCCAAGTTGCCCAGTGAGGTGAACTTTTCCTTTGCCTGGTACAGATACCACTTCTATATCTAGAGTAACTCCCCCTACAGAAGTCCACGCTAAGCCGTGGCTAAGACCCACTTGTGGTTCGGTTTTAATTTTTGCTTCTGGATAAGGTGCCACCCCCAGGATAGCTCTAATTAGATCAATTCCGATTGACTCGGTGCCTTTCCAAGAATTCGTCAAATACGACTTTGCGGTCTTACGGGAGGCCTTAGCAAGTAAACGATCCATATTCCTTACACCCGCCTCCCGAGTGTATTCTGTAATTATCGTCCGAATAGCAGCATCTTCAAAGGTAATTTTGTCGGTAAGGCCATGAGATTGAATTTGCCTAGGAATATGGTAACGCTTCGCTATTTCAAGCTTTTCGTCTAATGTATAACCAGCAATCGTAATGACCTCCATTCTATCCAATAATGGTTTTGGAATGGCGGTCAAGGTATTGGCGGTAGTGATGAACATTACCTGCGAAAGGTCGTAATCAATTTCTAAGTAATGGTCTATAAAAGCATTGTTTTGTTCGGGATCAAGTACCTCGAGAAGGGCAGCAGCTGGGTCTCCGCGAAAATCTGCTGCCATTTTATCGATTTCGTCTAATAGGAACACTGGATTTCTCTTTCCGGCAGTTTTCATTCCCTGTAGGATCCGGCCGGGAAGAGATCCTATGTAAGTACGGCGATGGCCTCGGATTTCCGCCTCATCTCTGACTCCGCCTAAGCTCATCCGAACGAACTTTCGATTGAGGCTTCGGGCGACTGATTTTCCAAGACTGGTTTTACCAACCCCAGGAGGGCCTACTAAACATATCAGTGGCGCCGAGTATTCGGTTTCGGGGCTATCTTTGGTCAATTGCCTGACCGCTAAAAACTCTAAGATGCGGTCCTTTGGTTCATCCAGGGCGTAGTGATCCTCGTCAAGGATTTGTTCTGTATGAGCTATATCAAGCGTCTCTGCATCCTCTTCGCTCCAAGGCAGATCAAGAATTGTGTCGAGATAAGTGCGGACGACGGTAGCCTCAGGCGAACCGTTAGGCATTTTCTCGAGGCGGGAAATTTCTTTTAACGCCCTCTCCTCAGCATGCTTAGGTAATTGTTTCTTACTCACTTTAGCTTTCAGGTCGTCAATTTCAGATTCCTCATCGCCACCAAGTTCGCGGTTAATTGCTTTTAACTGCTCTCGCAAAAAATATTCCCGCTGGTTAGAATCCATCTGTTGTTTAACCCGGGCACTGATTTGTTTCTCTGTATCGAAACGGTCTAGGTCTCTGGAAAGGAATGCGTAGACAAGTTCAAGTCGCTTAAAAGCACGCGGTTCTTCCAGGATTTGTTGCTTTTCAACAACTTCCCAACTAGCATATTTTGATACAACGTCAGCCAAAGCCCCAGGATCTTTGAGGTTCCGAAGGTTCTCTAAGTGGAAGGAATCCAAACGAAGATTTTTATTCTGTTGGGCATAATCTGAAAAAGCACTTTTCGTTTCATCCATTAGGACGTCACGAGTTTGTTCGTCGGCATCAGAAGGAATTTCTTGAATCGTATTAAGTCTCGCCCGAAGAACCATTCCCGGCAAATATTCAATAACTCGAGCACGTTCTTTTGCTTCGACTAAAACCTGAAGGGTGTCATCAGGCAATTTTATTACCTGCTTGATAACACAAAGAGTCCCAACCTCAAAAAGATCGCTACTATCAGGGTCATCGTTTCGCGAATCTTTCTGTACGATTAGTAGTACTCTATTGTCGCCTTCCTGTGCTTCTTCTAGTGCTCGTTTTGATTTAGGTCGGCCGACATCGATGTTTTCTAAAGTACGTGGTAGTACCACCTGACTGCGAAGTGCGATTACCGGGAGTTCCCAATCCATAAACTAAGGTACACATATAATTGGCTTTCTGTCAGTAAGATGGCTAACTGCGCGGTACGAGAGTCGGTTGGCAGCTAGCCTAGCGGTAGACATCGAATAACGGTATTCGTTCCCCATATTCTGGGATTGTTACTTTCCGACCATCATTTCTTAAGAAACTTGCAAACTCATTCATCGCTTCATTTTCTCCATGTACTAGGTGGATATGTGCTGGGCCGACCCCACCGAGCCAGGTAAGAATATCATCCTTGTCGGCGTGGGCAGAAAAACCACCTATAGTGTGTACTGACGCCCTAACAATAATTTCCTCACCGAAAATACGTATCGTTTTAGCGCCATCGACCAGGCGACGACCGAGAGAGCCTTTAGCCTGATAACCGACTACTACCAAACTAGATTGGGGTTTCCAAAGATTGTGTTTAAGGTGATGGACAATTCGCCCACCAGACATCATTCCAGAACCAGCAATGATAATAGCGCTTCCTTTAATCTTATTGAGGGCTTTCGAAGCATCGGTTTCTACCGTATAAGATAAACTTGAGGGTTCAAAAGGATCTTCGCCAGATGCAAGACGAGTCGCAACCTCGGGTCGGAATTCGTTCGCACAGGTTTGGTATAACCGAGTCATCTTCGTGGCCATTGGCGAATCTAGAAATATCGGGATTTGTGGCGCTGCTTCATTGTCCGTAAAGTTCTTCAGCTGTAACAAGACACCTTGAGTTCTCTCCAATGAAAAACTTGGAATCATAACGATCCCACCAAGTCGCACAGCTCGGTCGACAATTAATTGAAATTCATTGCGTGTCGCATCCCGGCTTCTATGGGTTCGGTTAGCATACGTTGTTTCTACGATGACGGCGTCGCACTTCGGGGGAATCGTGGCGGGAGCCTGTAGACTGCTTTCGCGATTACCTAAGTCCCCCGAAAGAATAATGCGTCGGTCGTTTATGTCGAACTGTATCCAGGCGCTCCCGAGTATGTGGCCAGAACTATGAAATGTGACTTGAAGATTCGTCCCTATGTTAAAAGGCTTGCCAAAGTCTACAGGTTGGGCGAAAAGGGATAGGGCGTGATTCACGTCATTTTCGTCGTAAAGAGGCGATTCTACTGTCTGTTCACGACCTGAGCGCCGAGCTTTCCGAAAGCTTCTCTTGTAATCTTCTAATTGTATTCGAGCTGCATCTCGAAGGATTATTTCTACGATTTGCCTTGTTGCGTGGGTGGCAAAGATTGGTCCTGAGAAACCATCTCTGACCAATTTTGGAAGCCTCCCAACATGATCTAGATGACCATGTGTGATGCATACGGCGTCGAGAGAGCTTGGGGAAAATGGGAAGGCAGTTGAATTTCGTTTCTCGACAGACTTAGGTCCCTGGAAAAGACCACAATCCACCAAGATTTGGGTCGTTTGGAAATCTAGGAGATGGCAACTTCCGGTAACCATTTCGGCTGCACCAGCACTCATTAGGTACATAAACATTTCTATTGTAATCCATGGTGGTAGTTAGAGGGGACCCTTTCGAAGTTTGGCTACAAAAAACCCATCCACGCCGTTTGTAGGAACAATATAAGTTCCCTCCCGATATACTAAATTCCGTAATTTTTGGGGGGGTAGCGACTTGTCTACACAGAAATTTGTCTTTTCTGCAAGAAAGTTTGAGATTACCCCGATACCTTCGTCTGGAGTTAGGCTGCACACCGAATAGACCAAGGTACCTCCAGGTAGCGTGAGTTCTGACGCTCTATCAAGGAGCAATGCTTGTAGTTCGGCCAAGGAGGAAACTTGTTTCGAATTGAGTCGCAATTTTATCTCCGGGTTTCCTCGCAGGGTACCGGTACCAGAGCAGGGGGCATCAAGGAGAACTTTAGCCGCGGGCTTGAGGTCTGGCTGATTAGAAAGATCAGCTATATGTTGATCTGCGTTAAGTCCCATTCGCAACAAATTGTCTCTAGCGCGTGAAAGTTTAGAACTACTTTTATCTACGCTTACGACTTGAGCACCGAGAGTCGCTAGGTGAGCTGCTTTGATGCCATTTCCGCTCGCTAAATCAAGAACTAAATCCCCCGGTGTGACATCCAAAGCATGAACAGGATATCTAGAACTCGGGTTTTGGGGTTGAACTAAACCCTCACGGTACGCCAGGAGTTTGTAAAGAGGAAGGGGAGAGCGGATGGCTACAGTGTTTGGTAGAGGACCCTCGGTTACTTTGCACCCTTCCTTAAGTAAACTGGGGACAGCTTTAGCGCCAGTTGTTGCAAGCCATAAAGGACCTGGTTTAAGCATGCTGAGAGCTGCATCTTCAGCTGCATCAGGTCCCAACGCACTGATGAACGAATCGGCAAGCCACCCTGGCAAACTCCATTTAGTTGGTTGTTCTAGGTTATTAGGCACAGCAACTGAGCGCAACACACCATTCACTAAGCCTGCTAAAGGTGGCGTAAGCCTCTTAATAGTTTGTACCCACTCAAAAACGGCTGCGTGGCGAGGGGTTCCGCGTATTAGTATCTCGTAAGAAGCCATAATTAAACCGCTATATACGATTTTGGGTAGCCGTTTGGGTGCCCGTAGTCTTGGGGTTAAACAGGCCTCGAGATAAATGAAATTCCGTAGCGTCCCGTATAGGAGGTCAGTGATAAAACTTCGGTCTCGACGAACACCTATGTCGCGCAGGTGTTTATTCAACAGTGGAGTGGCGTAAGCTCCTTGGAATACTTGCTCGAAAAGTTTTAACGCGATTAAACGAGTCGGAGTTCCAGATTCACTTTTTGATGTTTTTTCGTGGCGTGGAGTCAATGTGTATCCTCGATAATTTTCCTGGAACATGAAAATGAGTTAAAGGGATCAAGTACAGTAACACGACAGCTATAGCCTTTCCAGAGGAAACTGGCTTGAGATTTTAAGGTGTCGTAATGCGTCCCAAGTAACCGTTTTAGCCCAGAAAAAATTGGTTTCACCTGTGCCAAGCCGTAACAATTAAAGCATATCGCGGAAATCTAACAGTGAACGAGTTTCATTAACAGCTACCTTATTCATAATAGTTAAAAGGAAAACCAAAAAGTCTCTAAACTGAAAAGCAAAACAAAAAATCCAAAACCAGCTTGAATTCGAGGTGAAAATTCAGAGTGATTGCGTTGGGTTAGGCTGAGCAAGGTTCACGCAAAAATAGGCTAAATAGGGTAAAAAACGATACCCATTAGTTGCTTCCGACTAGAACCGCATAACTTCCAATTGGGGTTCCGATACTAACTGAGCTTGACACCGTAGAATAGCACTTCGTATACTCCCAGCCAGTGGTTGGTTCGCAGTATTTACACGGTATTCCTTTAGATCTATTACTATAGGGTAGGGGTTGGCTAGCTTAGGTCAGCGGTATCGACCTTAAGCGTCGACCCCGTCAAGAGAACTTGACGGGGTTTTCGAGTAGTTGGTCAGAAATACGGAGGAGCAAATGAAAGGTTCGACTGCACTACTAAAAGCGCTTGAACAGCAAGGCGTTGAAGTGATTTTCGGCCATCCTGGCGGCGCTATTTTGCCAATTTACGATGCTCTTTACGACGAAACATTAAAGCACGTACTCGTGCGCCACGAACAAGCCGGAGCTCATGCCGCTGACGCCTATTACCGTGCTAGCGGTAAAGTGGGCGTCGTATTTGCTACTAGCGGACCCGGCGCTTGCAATTTAGTGACTGGATTGGCTACGGCCCATATGGACTCATCTGCAGTCGTAGCGGTCACAGGGAATGTTCCCTTGCCGCTTATAGGTACGGATGCGTTTCAAGAAGCCGATGTTTACGGGATTACTGGACCAGTAACCAAACACAATTATCTCATCAAGGACGTTAACGAAATTCCACAAGTCGTCGCCGAAGCTTTTTATATTGCAAGTACTGGCAGGCCGGGACCAGTACTTATTGATATCCCTAAAGACGTTCAACTTGCAGAATTTACCGGAAGTTTTGATGTTGAAATAGAACTTCCTGGCTATAAACCGACAGTTGCTGGGCACTCTGGACAAATCAAAAAGGCTGCCCAGGCAATACGTAGCGCCAAAAAACCAATCATGATGGTCGGCGGAGGCGGTCAGACCGGCTATGAACAAGTCATAGAGTTTGCTGAAAAGACAGGTATACCAGTCATCACTACCCTCATGGGTATAGGCGCCTATCCATCCGGGGCGAGTCAAGCTCTAGGCATGCCAGGCATGCACGGCACGGTCACCGCGAATAGGGCTATAACTCATTGCGATTTGATTCTTGGGGCCGGGTTAAGGTTTGATGACCGGGTAACTGGAAAAATTAGCCGGTTTGCACCGAACGCAACAATTGTACATATCGATATTGATCCTGCCGAAATCTCGAAGTTGGTCAAAGCCCATGTTCCAGTCGTGGGCGATCTTAGAGAAGTATTACCACGTTTAGGAGAGTTAGTCGATTGGTTGGAAATAGAAGAGTGGTGGCAAACCCTTGCCGAGTGGAAAGGGCGCTACCCTGAAAGGTTTAAGCAAGACAAGCCACTTGTTTCTCAAGAGGTTATTCAAATGTTTCGGGAAGCTACGGGAGGGGATTGCGTTGTTACTACTGAAGTCGGTCAGCATCAGATGTTCGCAGCTCGATTATTCCCAACTAATAGGCCAAGAACCTGGATTACGTCGGGTGGGTTAGGTACCATGGGGTTTGGCTTACCCGCAGCTATAGGTGCGTCTTTCGCTAGGCCTAATGAGGTAGTGGTTTGCATAGCAGGGGACGGTAGCGTCCAAATGAATATTCAGGAGCTTGCAACAATATTCAAACACCAATTACCAATCGTAATTGCGATTTGCAATAACGGGATGCTCGGAATGGTGAGACAGTGGCAAGAGATGTTTAGCGCTCAACGCTATAGTGAAGTGTATTTAGCTGATTCTAATCCCGATTTCGCTAAGCTTGCCGAAGCCTACGGAATCGATGGGTACAACATTTTCGATCGGGAAACCGCTGCGGAAATTGTTCCCCAGGTGTTAGCAAAGGGAAAACCTGCTGTGATGAATTTCGTAGTCTATGAGTCAGAAAAAGTTTTCCCGATGGTTCCTATGGGCGCAGGGGTAGACGAAATGATTATTGGTGATCAGGAACCAGAGGAAAGTCCAGTTGAAAGTAAAAAGGTTAAAAGTTGATGAACCAGCACATCATGAGTGTAACTGTACGCGACAAACCAGGCGTGCTTGTCAGGATTGCCGGGTTGTTCGCACGTCGCGGCTTTAATATTGAGTCCCTTTCGGTTGCTCAATCTAGTCGACCGGGACTGAGCCGGACTACATTCGTGATAAGTAGTCAAGATGAGTCGATTGAACAGGTTGAGAAGCAGCTTCAAAAACTTATTGATGTAGTGAAAGTCATCGACCACACTGAATCAAACTATGTCGATCGGGAATTGATGTTGATTAAAGTAAGAGTAGATACCCCCGACGATCGCGTGGAAATACGGCAGATAGCCCAAGATTTCCGAGCTCGAATTGTCGATGTAGCCCGGGAGGGTTTGGTTTTTGAGGTAACTGGTGACGAAGGTAAGTTGAGAGCCTTCATTGAACAAATGCGCGCGTTCGGTATTATTGAATTGATTAGAACAGGTCGTATCGCTCTTACGCGGAGCGGATCTGATGCTGAAACGAAAATTGATCGGGCCCAAGCGCCCTAACTCGGAGGAATGGCTTAGAATGGCTACAATTTACTACGATAGTGACGCGAACTTAGAGCATCTTAAAGATCAAACCATTGCAGTAATTGGTTACGGGTCTCAAGGACACGCCCATGCACTCAATGCCAAAGATTCAGGATTGGAAGTAATAGTTGGCTTAAGAAAAGGATCAAATTCCTGGGATGAGGCTGAATCTAAAGGCCTAAAAGTTGTAGAAGTAGCTGAGGCAGCTCGCCTTGGTGACCTAGTTATGGTGTTGCTACCAGACGAGGTCCAGAGGTCAGTGTATGAGACAGAAATAGAACCTCATTTGGAAGATGGTAATGCTCTGCTATTCGCCCATGGATTCAATGTACACTTCGGACAAATCAATGCTCCAGAGGGTGTCGACGTGTTCATGATCGCTCCTAAAGGCCCTGGACACCTCGTGCGTCGTGTATTCACCGAAGGTGCCGGTGTGCCCTGTCTGCTAGCCATTCAGCAGGATCCGTCGTCTACTGCCCATCAAAGGGCACTTGCCTACGCAAAGGCTATCGGAGGTACTCGGGGCGGAGTTATTGAAACAACATTCAAAGAGGAAACCGAGACTGATCTTTTCGGAGAGCAGGCGGTCCTGTGCGGTGGGGTCACTGCACTCATGAAATCAGGTTTCGATACGTTAGTAGCCGCAGGTTACCAACCTGAAGTTGCATATTTTGAGTGTGTTCACGAAATGAAACTTATCGTTGACCTCATCTATGAAGGCGGGCTAGAAAAAATGCGGTTTTCCGTATCGAATACCGCAGAATACGGCGATTACGTAACAGGGTCCCGTGTCGTCACGGAACAAACACAGGCAGAAATGAAACGCATATTACAAGACGTACAGGCCGGTGTATTTGCGAAGGATTATCTGACCGATTTTCAGGTTGGTCAACCGCGGTTAAAAATGGGTAGGCGCAATACTGAGGAATCCTTATTAAGTAAGGTGGGTAAGCGACTGCGTCGTATGATGCCCTTTATCGGTGATTAAGGGACTCCCAATACTCGGAGGCATGCATGATGAGGGGACGCTAGCATGACCTATATCAGGATTTTTGACACAACTCTGCGCGATGGTGAACAAACCCCGGGAGTCGCTCTAAACACCGAACAAAAGATTGCGATTGCTAAGCAATTAGCCAAACTCGGGGTTGATATTATCGAAGCTGGGTTTCCCATCGCAAGCGAAGGAGATTTCGAAGCTGTTCACCGGATAGCCAGTGAGGTGCAAGGCCCAGTGATATGTGGTCTAGCACGAACGGCTAATGAGGATATAGAAAGGGCCGCTGAGGCTCTTAAGCCAGCACCTAAGCGCAGAATTCATGTGTTTACTTCCGGCTCCAAGATCCACTTGGAACACATGCTTCGGAAAACCGAGGATGAAGTGTTGGCGACTTCTGTGGATAGTATCCGGCTTGCAAAGCAATACACTGAAGATATCGAATTTTCCGCGCAAGATTGCACGAGAAGCGATAGGCAGTTTTTATACGATCTTTACGGGGCGGCAATCGCTGCGGGTGCAACTACGATCAATATTCCTGATACGGTTGGGTACGGGATGCCACAGGAGTATGCGGCCCTAATAACGGATATCATCAAAAACACACCGGGTGCCGAAAAGGTAGCAATCAGTACCCACTGCCATGATGATTTGGGATTAGCTGTAGCGAATTCACTTGCTGCTGTCGGGAGCGGTGCTAACCAGATAGAATGCACGATCAATGGTATTGGGGAACGTGCCGGCAATACCTCTCTTGAAGAGGTTGTTATGGCGTTAAACACCCGGAGAGATCATTGGGGTCATGAGCACGGGGTAGATACAAAAGAGATATACAGGGCATCAAGAATGGTGTCCATGTATACAGGTACCTTAGTACCGCCTAATAAGGCAATAGTAGGACAAAACGCCTTTTCCCATGAAGCAGGAATTCATCAAGATGGAGTGTTAAAAGCTATAGAGACATATGAAATCATGAGCGCGGAAACGGTCGGTCGGGACCCTGGTGTGCTTGTGATGGGTAAACATTCCGGTAGACGGGCTTTCCGACAGACGCTAATTGATCTAGGGTGCAACTCACTCGAAGACGACGAAATAAATTTGTTGTTTCGGCAGTTCAAGGATCTATGCGATCGAAAGCAAACCGTCACAACTGAAGACATACAAGCTTTGGTTGACGCTGAAACGAGTCGCGTTCCAGAAGCCTACCGGTTGGATGCCGTCCAGTTTCAATCCGGTACCCATATGACGCCCGTAGCGACGGTTCGCATTTCTACCGATACTGGGATATATGAAGAAGCTGGAACTGGCGATGGTCCTGTCGATGCGATTTATCGGGCGATAGAACGAATTGCTCAAGTACCGATTCAGTTAGAAACTTACGAAATACGGAGCGTTGGGAGCGGGAAGGATGCGCTAGGGGAAGTTACAATACGGGTTATCAGCGAAGGGGTTACAGCTCAAGGTCGTGGGCTCTCCACTGATGTGATTGAAGCTTCGGCCCAGGCATACGTTGATGTTCTCAATAAACTCGTGGTGGGGAATAGTCGTTCGTTGAAAAGATCTTCTGGGGTTGGGACACCTTAATTTACATCTGTTTTTCGGGAAGTATAATGTGATCGAAATTTATGATACGACGCTTAGGGATGGTACGCAGGGTCAAGGGATTGCGTTTACTAGTGCTGACAAAATTGCAATTGCCCAACGGCTGGATGCCTTCGGAGTAGATTTTATCGAAGGCGGGTGGCCAGGGTCGAACCCCAAAGATATGACGTTTTTCGAGGCTATGAAAGATGTCCCTATCGAGCGTGCGCGCCTTACGGCTTTTGGTTCGACTAGCCGGAAGGGCATTCCTCCTGAGGAGGATTCCAACCTACAAGCTCTTTTAGAAGCAGGTACCCCTTTCGTGACCATTTTTGGTAAATCGTGGACTCTTCACGTTACGGAAGCGCTTCAGACGACTCTTGATCAGAACCTGGATATGATTCGTAAATCGGTTGCTTTTATGGTTGATCAAGGGAGAGAAGTCATTTATGACGCGGAACACTATTTTGATGGGTGGCGGGCGGATTCCGAATATGCAGATCAAACCCTAGAGGCAGCCGTGGAAGCCGGTGCGAGACGCCTCGTATTATGCGATACAAATGGGGGTTGTTTACCTTCTTTCATCGAGAGTAAGGTGCGGAGAGTAGTTAAACGTTTTCCGGCTCTTTCCATAGGAATCCATGCCCATAACGATAGTGAATTGGCTGTAGCTAATTCACTCTGTGCAGTTGAAGCTGGGGCAAACCATATTCAAGGCACTATGAATGGCTACGGCGAAAGATGTGGAAACACTAATCTCATCAGCGTATTGGCGAATCTAGAGCTTAAAATGGGTTTCGAGCAACCCCAAAAACTTAAAAACCTAAGAGAGCTTTCTCGGTACATCGATGAAAGGGCCAACTTGCCCCCTAGTGCGCGGGCTCCTTATGTAGGAGATGCAGCATTCGCCCACAAGGGAGGGGTTCATGTTTCGGCGATAAATAAGAGACCCGAGACCTATGAACATGTTGACCCGGGCTTAGTTGGAAATATGCGGCGGGTGTTGGTATCGGACCTTTCGGGGCGCGCTAATGTTGTGGCCAAAGCCTCTGAATTAGGAGAGCGACCACTTGATGGTGTGGAAGCTACTAAAGTCGTAGAGCGTATGAAGGAACTAGAAAATAGAGGCTATGCGTTTGAAGGAGCTGAAGCTTCGTATCATCTGATGGTCAGAAAAGTGAGGGGAGATCATCTACCGTTTTTTGTCCTTCATGGTTATACAGTAATCATAGATCAGTCGGATATCGATCGCGAACCTCGGTGCGAAGCCAGTATAAGGATTGAGGTGGGTGGCCAAGCGGAACATACTGCGGCAGATGGGGATGGACCTGTAAACGCTCTCGCTCGGGCTCTGGATAAGGCATTGATACCATTTTTCCCTTGTATTTCGGAACTTGAATTGGTTGACTACAAGGTTCGCGTTCTGGCTGGGGCTGAGACTGGTACCGCTAGTGTGGTACGAGTGCTTGTAGAAATGTCGGATGGGGCTCAGCGGTGGACCACCGTTGGGGCAAGCACCTCTATCATTGAGGCTTCGTATGAAGCCCTTATTGACGCTATAGAATACAAACTATTGAATGAGGGAGTCACCCCGCCTATAAATTATTCTCGATAACTTAAATAGGATGCGGGTGAATTATTATGGCAATCGCTACGAACTGAATGTAGTTGATAGGGCTATCCTGATTAAACTGCAAGGACCGATTTAGCAGGTAAATCACATACTCGTAAAAACAGTTAGCAAATGGTCGTTCGGTTAGTTGCCCTAAATTACCGGTTCGAACGATGAAACGGTACCGTCTAAAGAAGCCACATAAACCCGACCCGATGTGATCAATGGGCTTGATTGAATAGGGTTGGCTGATATTTGCTCTGAAAAAAGTGGCGATCCAGTTCGAGCCTCAAATCCAAGGAGCTGCCCCGTTTCGGTAGGTACATACAGGACCCCTCCCGATAGGACTGGGGTAGCCGTAACCGGTCCAGGTAAGGTCGTTTCCCATACGTCCTCCCCGGTGGCTAGGTTTAAACAATGGAGGTCCTTTCCCCAGGAAGCAGAAAAGACTAAACCATTCCACGCTGCTGGAGATGACCATAAAGCCCCCTCGAAGTCATAACTCCAGAGAGTCTCACGGGCGTGTAAATCGAATGCGTGAAGAGCACCATTGGCTTCAGATAAAAGAATGACTCCGCGGTAACCCAAAGGACCAGCTTTCATTGGGCCGACTTCCACTCGGAACACCTCAATTCCGGTATTGGGATTTAAACAATGTAACCACCCATTGCTAGTCGTTATGAAAAGAAAGCCTTCGTGGAAGATTGGAGAATTTAGCGGTACAGAGGGTAACGCTGTTTCCCATAGGGTGTCAGCGGTATTTAAAGAGCACTTAACTGTGCCATCAGATTTAGCGAATATTAGCCGATCACCCAATGGTAGGAGTCCACACGTATTGTCTTCAAACTTTTCTATATAGTTTCCGTCAGGCCAGGAGTGCGTTTGGCACCTACCATCTCTAAGTGGGATGTATAGATTCCCATTATAGAGTTGGGGTGGAAGATAGACTTCGTCAGAGGTGGGAATCGATAAATGTAGTTCCCCGTCAGTCAGCCGTAGTGAAGTCAATTTATCTAGTCGTTGGCCAACTAAAAGATGACCGTTACCTATAGCGAGACCAGAGGGCCATTGTGGACCAGAATCTAACTTAATTGACCAACGCTTAGCTAAGCCTATGCCGACCGGTGGTCCATCGGGGAAATATGCTTGCCTTGATGGGCCACCAAGATATAGTGATGCTGAATCGGTTAAACATTGGCGTCGGATAGCGCGAAGTGCATCAGCAACAACATATGCAGACCCAGGGCGGGCTGATGGGGATTTTTCTAGTAAGTTAGCAATTAGTTGGCTAAGAGACAAAGGGATGGTTGGGTTAACTTCGATTGCGGGTATTAAGTCAGTGTAAACGTGGTGGTAAAGAACGGCTTGGTCGTTATCCGCGTCGAATGGGGTGACTCCCGTAATCATCTTGTATAAAACAGCCCCAAGGGCATATAGGTCGGCCTGAAATCCAGTGGCGGTACCTGTAGCCTGTTCAGGAGCCATGTAGTGGGGGGTGCCTAGGGTGAGGCCAGTTCGCGTTAGGTTTTGACTCGTTTCGGTCAGTAGGACCAATCCAAAATCCATCACTTTCGGTTGTCCTGAGGCGGTTAAAAGTATGTTTCGGGGAGTTAAATCTCGGTGTACCATTCCAAGGCGATGTACGTATCCCAACGTATCGGCTACCTGGATAGCCACCGTTAACAGACCCTCTAGTTTTTCTGGATTGGTTTCTAAAGGACCGAGGTCAGTGATCGGGCCGCCAGTAACCAATTCCATGACAAAAAACACAAGGTCAGATCGGCCTAAATCAAATATACTTACTACTCCAGGATGGTTTAACTGAGCCAGGGCACGTATTTCACGCCTAAACCGACCGCTGTCAGCTTCTGTTAGGTGGGGCCTAAGTACCTTAAGGGCAGCTTCGCGTTCTAATACCTGGTCACGTATTCGAAAGACATGCGCCATCCCGCCCTTACCAAGAAGACCGAGAATTTCGTAACGATCGTTGATGAGATCGCCTGGATTAAACATCTATCCTTCGGGACTTAAGAAGCTTCCTCGTCGATAGTGTTGACAAGGTTAGGTTCCAAGTCTCCTGTTTCAACGGCTCGGTTCAACATTTCAATACCTAGACGGACTACCTCGCTCTTTGAGACCAAGCGCTCGGGATTGGATAATTGGTAAGCAGTTTTCGTGAGCATGGAATCTTGTTCTTCGGTAATAACCACCTGAAGTCGTTTGCTTTTGTCGCGTTTCGGCATATAGAAATTTCTCCTAGAACAAATGTCGGTTGCTATTCTGGACAAAATAGGGACCCGTATCGAATGTAACTTGTGCAATTGACCTAATATTAGCATTAGTCACAACACCGGGACAAACACCTACAAGATTGAGGGGATTGGTGTGAGTACTATGTGTAAAGGGGAAAGGGTGCCATAATGCGCAGGCTTGGTGAAAAATGTGTGCATGTTGATCAGGCTTGCCTTTGGCATAGCGCTAAAGCGTTAAGTGTAATTTAATTTGCTTCCCCTAATCGAGTCAATCTATATGGTTTATGTCGTCAGTCGTGGATTCTGATAAACAATCGAATCAGGCCAATTAACTGGGAACCATGATTCTTAATGAGTGGTGACCAGTAGCACCGTCGGGCAAAGGTTTTCGCCGAGTTGGTGTTTGGATTAAACCTGAACCATCGGTTGCCCTTACTGTGACAGCGTGACGACCTGATTCAGCTTCCCATGCGTAGGTCCAACGTGTCCAAGAATAAGGATCGGATGGGAATTCTAAGTGCGCTTTTTGCCAAAATATTTCGTTGCCTATAGAAACTTCTACGCTCGATATTCCTCTTAAGCCAGCGAAGGCAATTCCACCTATCGCGGCTTGGCCGTTGGGTAATATCGTAGCAGTCTTTGTATCGATCCGGCTCATTGTTTCTACAACAGCCTCATCACTCCAGCCCCTGGTCTGCCAATACCCAAGATAGTCAGTAGAGGCTAAGTTGATAGATTTTACCCATTTCACGTTCTTGATACCGTAAATTCCTGGTATCAAGATCCGGACGGGATAACCATGGTTGCGCGTCAAGGGGTCGCCGTTATGCAGAAAGGCCAGGATGGTTCCGGGGTTTAAAGCCGCGTCCAAGGGAAACGAATCGCTGTAATTATCAGCGGCCCTAGCTACTACTTCGTTAGCGTCATTTTTCACTTCTGCGATTTCGAGAATCGTTGCCAATCTAACCCCCGTCCAAAGGCTGTTTCCTATTAGTGATCCGCCAACCGGATTAGAAATACAGATTAAACCGCTGGGTCGCTCCACTGAAGGGAGAGCTTTAAGATCGTCCAGAGTTAGATCCAAAGAGTTTTTGACCCTTCCAATTACTTTTAGGGTCCAACTATTCTTCGATAGCGACGGATTGAAGATATTTTTCGAAACCTGATAATGGTCTTTTGTGGGAGTTAATCTTTCGGAAAGCCCCTTTACCCCTTTAAGAAAACCATCTGAGAGGGTGTTATCAGCAGAAATCTTCTGTAGGAACGTCAAGCCGGATGCAGAAACAAAAAATGCAAGAAGGCCTAAAGAGGACTTACGGATAGCCTGTCGCCGGTTTGGCCGAAAGGCTTTAGGTTTAAAAAGAAACGCAGGGAAGATGAAAATGAAACCTAATGCACCCGCCCAAAAATGACTTGAGAGCACTGGGAAATAGAGGTTGTTTGGTGACAAACCGAAAAATCCTAATCCCTGGAGCGGCAGTAGCACAAGACCTGTCGTGGAAATAGCAATAGTCGCATAAATTATGGCAGTTCCCAAATAACCGACAAATCGGCACATGGTTTTTTGGAAAAGGCCAATAAAAAAGAAAAATAAAAGGAAAATGAGTACCGCCAGGCCGTAGAGGATGTACTTGGCGGAGCGATCGAGGGAAAAAGGCAGGTTGTGGATTAAGTTAAAAATAAAAGGAATACCCAACAATCTACTAAGTAGACTATAAAGAAAATCTGGTGGTATTGGTGTAGCGAAAAAGAATCTAACAATACCCATCACAGATGCCATTAACAAGCTTGCGGCAAGGCTATATCGGAGGTTTCCAGTAGAAAATAAATGCATTGGACGGTTCTTATTAATTTTCCTGAAGGCTCATTAATAGGCTTGGAAGCCTAATCTACGCCGTTCGGCTTTTCGCAGTCCTGCTTTTTTTTGGTCGGATTGTTGATCGGTTGCTTTTCACGGGGCTTTATCGAATATTCTGGCGGATTGTGAGAGGAATCAATTTTATTATCCGGTAGGTCTAGTGAAAGGTCACCATTCCCCGAAGGAGAAACCTCTGGTTTGTTGACAAACGATTGCTTATAAAACCCAGATTGCTCGCCGTCAGTTTCATAGGATCCCAAGAAGGAAGAACCAGCGGTCGTTTCGTCGTTGGTATGGGAAAGGTCAGGGCTTGTTGTTGGAAAAAGCGTGCTATCTGCATTTGGTTGACTGTCAGTGGGCTGGTAATCCTGTTCCGCTGGGTTTAATTTATCAAGGTGAGGTATAAATAAGCGGAAAAATATGCCGATAAAGGCCAAAATCAGACCCGTAATCATCAAAGCAAGCCAAGGCCAAAGTCCAAATTGGGCCGTGCGATTGGGAAATACTTGTCGGTTGATAGCGGTTTGTTGTGCTCTAAGAGTAGGAGCGAGAAGATCAATTACAGGAATAGTTTGGGATTTACTAGAAAAGGACCAGGGCGAAGGTTCAGCGGTTAGAGGTTTCCAAGGCGTCGGACCGAACTGGTCCAGCAGGCCAACAGTCGCGAAAACTTCTATGTTTTCCGAAGGGGCAATGTCTGTTCTAAACGTTAGTACACGACCCGAAGTCTCTACGTTCAAGGGTAATTGGTGATAAGTAAGATCGGGAGTTAAAACCATATTAGGTTTCGAAATGGTATAGCTAGAAGCCCCTGCGGTTGTAACTCGGAAAGCATGTTCCCAACCGGTGTTTTTCGGTAAGCGCATGCCGGACCCAGGTAAAGTCGCATTTAGACCACCCTTTTGCGTGTCGAGATACACCTCGATAAGAGCAAGTTGGTTGGGTGGTGAGGCCAGGTGCAGTTCGAAACCAAGGGTTTCACCAGGAAAAACCTTAACCAGTTCAAGATCGAAACCGCCAACGGTCTCTATTGCTGCCGCGGTAGGTGGAATCAGCGATCCGTTTCCGTTAGCATCCCCTAAAGGATCCCCAAGAAGAATCAGGCTCGCCAAGAGCATTGGGAAGGTCATTTGTTTTTAATTGGTTTCTCTGGTTTATTAGGTAAACTGCGTGCGAGGTCGAACAGAACCTCAGCCAGGGCGGTAGAATCGTGTTGCGCGTGGGGTCCGGCTCCCAGTAGGTTTCCTACAATGGTTTCGATTCCAATCGAACGAAACGGTGATGCCTTAAACTTAACTACGGTTGCACCTTCATTGGAATAGGCCTCTTGTCTGGCTAAATCTACCTCAGAGCTGTTGATGACAGCAAAATCTGGGTAACGACCGAGGTGGTTTTTTAATGACGTTATATGGTCGAACGCCTCGAATCCATCAGTTTCTCCGGCTTCCGTCATAATATTGAGAACATAGACTATTTTTGCCTGAGTAGTATGAAGGCTTTCACGTATTTGGGGAACTAATAGAGGTGGTAAAGTGCTGGTGAATAGACTCCCAGGGCCTAGAACTATCAAATTAGCCAAGGTTATTGCAGATGTGACCTCAGGTAAGCTTTTAGGTGAATGTGGTCGAAGGCTAACAGTCTTTATTGGCCCAGGGTGATTGCGCGCTCTAGTTTCACCCAATATTAGCTCAGAGTTGGGCTTTTCGACGAGTAGTGAAATTGGTTCAGAAGAGGCCGGATAGACTGCTCCCTGAAGATCCAGTAGCGAGTTTAAGGTTCGTAAAGCCTGGCCGAAATCTCCTCGTACCTCAGTTAACGTCGTGATCAATAGATTGCCGAATGTATGTCCTTGCAATTCCTTCCCTCGCTGAAACCGATATGAAAGTAACCTACCAAGCTCTTGTTCATTGCCTGAAAGGGCCGCTAAGCAGTCCGTAAGGTCTCCTGGTGCAGGAATATCGAATGCTTGACGCAGGCGGCCTGACGAGCCCCCATCGTCGCTGACTGTTACAACGGCTGTAAGGTTCGATGTATAGTTCCGCAGTCCTCGAAGAAGGTTAGAAAGTCCTGTGCCACCCCCAAACGCTACAATGTTTGGTCCTCGGGAAAGGGAAAGGCGCCTATGGAGAACTACTGCAGCGTCGTAAGGGTCCGGCATCCAATTTGATAAAAGAGAGCGGTTGAGCCGAGCGATCGCCAGTGTTGTAGTCGCCAGGCCGATTAGTCCTATTAACAAAGCCGTCCAGCCACCTGCACCGTCCCAAAGTTTGCTCACTAAAATTACCTCAATGGGTTCGGACAATATTTGACGGTTACCCGAGAAGATCCATAGGATTCCGGCTATGGTGCCAGCAAGAAGCACAACGATTCCGATTGCTGCCACGAGAACGTGCCGTTTTACGCACATCCCCGGCGTAAGCCATAAACGCATTGACGCAAGGTAAGCAAAGTAGCTTCGATCTTTCATGGGGTCCGATCATTTTGGGGTTTACACAAGTCCCTGTGGATGATTTGTAGGTCACTTTCAGGCGAGAGATCTTTGCCCATTGTTTCCACTACCGCGACCGACCGATGGCGGCCTCCTGTACAGCCGATTGCCACCGTATAACCAGCTCTCCCTGTAAGTTCTGCTCTTTTAACGAATGATAAGGTCGTGTTCCGTAAATGTTCGTAAAAATTCGAGCTCTCCCGAGCAAATACGTATTCCTGGACAGCTGTGTGAGTGCCAGGTAGGTGGCTTAAAGATGATTCATAATAAGGATTAGGTAAAGTCCTAACATCCATTAAGATATCCGCATCCGTGGGCACACCGTACTTATAGCCAAATGATACCAAACGGAGCGTAAAAGGGCTTTCATTTGTGAATTGTGAACGAAACTGCTTGGTCAAATCAGCAGCCGACAAATTAGAAGTATCCAGTATTGTGTCTGCTAGTAGTCGAATGGGGGCAAGGACCAGTCGCTCTCGATCTAGATCCCGAGATAAGCTGGTTGCGTTTAGTGGATGGTTTCGGCGAGTCAGATTAAAGCGGGCAATTAACGTGTCGGATGCCGCTTCCAAGAAAATAACTATCACCGAGTTGCAGGATTCGCGTAAAGGTTCTATGTTTTTTGCTAAGCCATTTATAAAAAATTCGGAACGTATATCGATAGCTATCGCCAGATTCTGGATTCTTGCCTCTTCCAAGGTTCTGATTAAATCGGGCCATAGCGGGGGAGGGATGTTGTCGACAGCAAAAAACCCAATATCCTCGAGCGCATTTAAGGTAGTACTCTTGCCCGCTCCGCTTAACCCAGATACTAGGATTAGTCTGTTCATGGTATCTGCGTTATCCTGCAGGAGACGATTGCGTCCCCGTCGTCAACTATTGCTGTGTTTTGCGTATGCCAAAGCAATAACCCCGGGCAGACAGCGGAAACTCCCTCCGAAAGGTGGGCGAAGACTAAAGGTTTATCCTCAATAAGTTTCTGGAAAAATGGCCCGAGCGGCTCAGAAGAGAGAAGCTCCTGGTATTCGGACTTCATCCTTAAATGCCAAGTTCCGTTGTTGTATTCTACAAAACCGCGATGGTCAAAGATTTCCACCTGAAACACTATTGCTGTGTTTCCTGCATAAACTATTGACCAACTATTAGGCTTAAAAAAGCCGACCTCGGAATCAGTACAATGCAGAAGGGTAGTTTCTGGAGATAGATGCTGAGGGACAGCGGATGCTGTGACAGCGCCTCGGAGATGCGTAGCCATGCGTTCAGCTCCATCTCGGGTTTCAAAACAACCAATTCTTACACGGGTGTACTGAGAACCGTTGTTCATGGCAAATTCTGTGTAAGCCTGGTAACCGAGAGTAGATAAGCTTTCGGCGACGGCTGTTGCTTCTTCGTAATCTCGTAATGCAACGGTTTGTATGGTCCAACGCGCAGGAGCAGCTAGACCGATAGTGAAGTACCCAAAAATTAATATCAAGCTAGTTACTTTGAGGTTCATATTAAAACGGCCTAGAGTTGACGTAGCTTTCAATAGTATTTCGAAAATTTTTCAATACGGAAATACCGAAGTCCTGACTCTTTTCTGGATGGAATTGGGTAGCATGCAAATTACCATCGCTTAAAACACTAAGGAAAACCGAATCGCCATATGATGTCGTTGCGCCTGGTACCGAATCGTCCTTAAAATCAACGAAATATGAATTCGCGAAGTAAGCGTAACTACCATCAGGAATATTTTCTAGAAGGCTGGGATTGCCTCGCTTAAATACCTGGTTCCACCCCATTTGGGGCACAGTTATTTGTTGTCCCCTAAATCTCCTAACAGTTCCTTTAAGCAACCCCAAGCCGGGAAGACCAGGAGCTTCTTCTGAAGACTCAACAAGGATTTGTAGTCCAACGCAGATTCCTAAGAAGGGTTTGTTAGTCGTTAGGTGGTTACGTACTACCGGTTCAAAGCCTGAAAGATTAAAGGAATCCATGATTTGTCGAAAATGACCTTGCCCCGGTAATACCAAGGCATCAGCAGTTGTAGCAACCGTTGGTGAAGAAGTGACTGTAGGTTCCAGGCCAGCAGCCGTTAGAGCCTTAGAAACACTGTGCAAATTCCCAGCCCCGTAATCGATCAATACTACCTTCATGATTTCAAGGACCCTCTATTGTACCTTTCGTTGAGGGGACTCCAGATGTTGTGGTCCGGCTCGCATAATAAAGGCTCCGGGCCCAGGCTTTGACTATTGCTTCGCAGACATGGTGAGCTTCTGTACCACTAAGGACCCGCACATGTATAGTTGCTCCAGCGTGCATTGCAAAACCCCGGAGGAATTCACGTAAGTGATGTACATTAAAACCGCCTGCAGTCCCTTCAAAACCTTCTGGGTCGAACGAGAAAAATGGTCGTCCCGAAAGATCAATGACGACATGGGCAAGACTTTCGTCCATTGGGGCCCAGGTGTCGGCAAAACGTTCAATTCCGACACCATCTCCTAAGGCTTTGCGGAAAGCAGCTCCTAGGCTTATACCAGCGTCTTCCGCTAGATGGTGGATATCTACGTCTAAATCGCCCTTGCCTTTGAAATCTATCTTGAAACGCCCGTGGCGGGTTAATTGGTCTAACATGTGGTTAAGGAAGCCGTGTCCAGAATCTGCCTTGCCTCCAGGCCCACTGTCAAGATCAATAGCGACCTCGATATGGGTTTCACTAGTTTCGCGTTTTAAAGTAGCTGTTCTAGCCATAGGATTCCTCCCCCAATACTATTCTTAGACTTTCCAGGAAACGATTGTTTTGATCTTCTGAGCCGATTGTCACACGAAGCGCACCTTCTAGACCCTTAATGTGGTCTTGACGTCTAATTAGTACCCCCTTTGTAAGCAAGGTTTCAAATACATAAGCTGGGTTCGGGACACTAAAAAGAATAAAATTGGTAACCGAAGGGTAAGTGCGGAGATTAAGTTCTTTGAGGGCTTCACTGACCCTTTCTCTTTCCGAAATAGTAGTTGCAACTCGTTTCTTAAAGAAATCATCTAATTCTAGAACCGTTTCAGCGGCCATTACCTGTAAAGACGATACCGAAAAAGGCATCACAACTTTCCTAATTTCAGTTGCTAGTTCTGGTTGCGCAAGGGCGAAACCTATCCGGAGTCCACCCAGGCCATAGGCTTTGCTAAACGTTCGGAGGCTCACAACGTGAGGATACTGCGCAACCAAAGGGAGCGCTGAAGTTCCAGCGAACTGGTGATAAGCTTCATCGATTACGAAGATCCAATTCTTAGAAGTAATTTGTAATAACTCTTCTAACTGGCCTTGGCTAAACTTGTTTCCTGTGGGAGCAGCAGGGTTGGCAAGGAAGATGACGCCAGCGTGCTGTTCTAGCGTAACTCGTAATTCGTCTAAAGGGAGGCTAAAGTCCGGTTTTAAAGGCACCTCAAATAATTGAGTGCCAAGTACTCGCGCCTGGTCGGAATATATAGGAAAAGTTGGTTTCACGGAGACAACAGAACGTCCGATTGCTCCCGCTATGGTTAAACAACGTATTAGAGTATTCGACCCACCGGAGACAACCACCCCGTTTTCCGGCCATTTAAAGTGGGCAGCGATGCTTCTACGTAAACGCTTTGCATCCAAATCTGGATAACGGTGGAGTGGTACCGTTTGTAACTTATCGAATAGGGCAGACTTTAGGGTTGCTGGAAGGTCTTCTGCAGCCTCGTTTTGGTCCAACTTGACTTCAGCTTCATATCCTGTGTAGGCGTAACCCGGCAGACGGAGTATTTCTTCCCTTACTAGCATGGGTGCATATTACCGTGACCCTAGGTTGTTATGGGCGAATCCGCTCTTCAGCTTCTATCCGGTAATTGAAAAGGCCTTCCGATAATGTAGGATTTAATGATTCTGCTTGGTCCCAAGAGGTTAACGCTTCAGAATATTGGCCAAGTCCAAATTGAGTTAATCCTAGATTGAGAAAAGCGCTTGAATTAGATGGATTCAGTTGAGAAGCTTTTTTGAGGTTTATTAATGCTAAGTCATAGCGTCCGATTTGCAGGTAAGCGTAGCCCAGGTTGTTTAAAACAATGTCGCTTTCTCGGAATGTTTCAGCTGCCGTGGAATAGGACTCTACTGCATCCCGATGGCGTCCAGTAAGTTGTAGGGCGTATCCTTGATAAAAGGAAAGAATGGGGATTGGTTGCATCTCCTGTGCCACCGAAAAAGCATCAGCGGCATCGAGCCAACGATTTTGTTCCAGAGCGAACATACCTCTATCAAAGTGGATTCTAGCTTTCGCCGAAAGTTGAATTGGTTGCCCAGCGGTAATCTTGTTTTGCTGCTTGATGAGGCTTAGTGCTTGGGTTGCAGTATCTGATTGTGGATCTAAGTCGAGTGCTCGTTCTAGGGCTGCCTCACCTTCGTTATCTCGACCCAATCGAGCTAACGCTATCCCGTACATCGTCAAGGCAGCGGGGTTCGTTTCAAGAGCAGCGTATCCATCGAGCGTATCTAATGCTGCCTGGGCCTGCCCTCCTTCAAGGAAGGTTTTAGCTAAATTTAGTTGTCCTCGGGCATCGGAATTGGCGACATTTTGAAAGATTTCGGTGGCCTCTTGAATCTTTTCTTGCTGAGCGAGAGCAATAGCCAGTGAATTATTAAGGCTCGGGCTTTCTGGCAGATAGGCTAGGGCCAGACGTAGACGGCGTTCGGCGAGGGCTGGGTTACCATTACGCAAATCCAGTAATGCGGCTGCTTCGAGGATAAGAGGGTCGTTGGGAAACCGGGCAAGGCCAGGCACGAGGAAATCGATGAGAGGTTGTACTTCCTTGAGCGGCAGCAACGTAACAAGGGCATAGGTCGAGGGGTAGGCTGCTAAAGGGTTAGTTACGGCTTGACGCAAATAGTCAAAAGCTCCCTGGGTGTCACCCAGGACAATAGCTCGGCTTAGGATTTCGCGGTGTAAGGCTGCCGAATCAGGCAGATGATTAGTAGCGCTTAGAAGAAGCTGTATCGCTCGTTTCGGGTCAGTGAGTGAATTGGCGAGTCCTAGATATGCCTTTAGAATCCTAGGGTTACTTTTTATAGCGGCCTTGTAAGCATCCGTTGAAGGTTCCGGCGCTTCTGTAGTCGCGTTTGCAAGGCCTACGAGAGCTATTGCATGATTCGGATTTAATCTTAAAGCTTCTGAAAAGGCGTACGATGCCTGTCGAGCTTCTCCGGTGGCAGAGTGGCTTAGCCCTCTAACCACCCAGGCTTCAACATCAGTCGGGAGTAATTCAGTGGCCTTAATAGCTGCTTTTGTAGCTTGATCTAATCTTCCGGCAAGAGTCAGAGTTCTAGCATACTCAGTGAAAACCCAACTGGAGCGCGGATTTTGGTTAACTAAGATTTCTAGCCTGTCCACGCTACCTATCCCTAAACGTGCAGTCTCAAAACCGAGGTCAGCGAAACCTGTGAAGGAAGGGGCCTGTTCAGCGGCCCGTTGAGCGTCACGACGGTCACCATATGAGGGCTTTAAATCAAGAGATAAAATAGTTTGTTCGACGAGCGAAGTTAGGGTTTGAGAAGGATTTGTAGCGGGGGTAGTTAGTATAAATTCTAGTGGTTCTGAAAATTGTAAACCTGTGGCACTGAGAGTCAAGTTAATACCACTGTTGGCGTTTTCAGAAATAGTACCGGTGATTATAGCGTCAGCGGCAAAGGCAGAAGACACGGTTTCTGACGGTTTTAAGTTGGAAGCGACGGTTTTCTTTATAAACATAATCGCGTCACCGATGGCAGGGGCGTAAACAGTGTCGAGTGCGTTTAAGCTTCTCTGTAAACCGGTTGCTAACCCTATACCTAAACCTGGACGCGAAGGCATGTCCTTAAAGGGCAAAACTACTATTCGGTATGGTTCGTCAGCTAAAGCAGCTGACAGTAAAGAAAGGGAAGTTAAAAAAACTAGGGTAATACGGAATAGCCGATTCATCACATGGTGATTATAACTGGTCTACGATCGTTGAGGATCATGTTTTTAGTAACGGGTCGTCTAGCGTAAATCCGTTCGGTAGCAAATCTGAAACCAGAGAATGCAGGACATCGCCAGAAGAAGCTACAGAGAAAACGTGGGCTTTTGGGGAGAATTCGTATAAAATTTGTCTGCACGCTCCACAAGGTGTTGTCGGGATATCGGTATCAGTGTAGACCACGATCGCTTCAAAACCCCTTTCGCCGGAGGAAACCATTGCTAAAACTGCTGATTGTTCCGCGCATCTTGTTAATCCGTAAGAAGAGTTTTCGACGTTAGCCCCAACTAAGATTCTTCCGGTTTCGGAAAGAAGGGCTGCTCCGACCTTAAAGTTAGAGAAGGGGGTGTAGGCGGCCAGTCTAACTTTTATCGCCGCGTTCAATAAATCTTCAGGTACGACTAGAGCCACGAGAGAATCCTTTCTAGTAGAGCGGGACCTAACACCAAAATTCCAATTGCGAGTGAGCCAAATGAAGTTATTAAGACTGCTGCCGCCGCGTAGTCTTTAGCGGCCTTGGCCAGTGGGTGGACACCTTGTGTGTTGAGATCAACTAAAGCTTCAATAGAGGAGTTGATTAATTCGGAAGCAAACACTACCATCACGCATATTAAAACAGGCGTAAGACCTGTTCTAAGATAAATAGCTAGAATCGTCGCGGCTAAGGCAATGCCTATCTCGATGCGGAAATTTCGTTGGGTTAACCATGCATTAGATAGGCCTTGCCAAGCGAAGGAGATTGATCGAAATAGACGTTTCATGCGAGCTCTTTTTTTGCTATCGCTAATATTCTTTCCTCAGCCTGATGGAAGTCTTTCCATTCTGCTGAAGAGGGGTGATCATAACCGAGGAGATGTAATATCCCATGCGAGGTAAGGACCAGTATTTCTTCGTCGAGGGTGTTTCCGTGCTTTGCCGCTTGGCGCTGCGCCATCTGAACGTCAATTATTATGTCGCCAAGATGATGGACATAGGGCATGGAGGTATCTTCAGGCTCGCACAGCGGGAAAGATAATACGTCGGTTGGCTTGTCGATTCCACGAAACTTCAGGTTTTTTTGTTGCATCATCTTATCGTCGCAAAGGACAACTGTTAAATCTTGTTTACTCATTTCAAGTTCTTCGAGGAAGAGTCCGACCGCTTGCTTCAAGCTTTCGCTAACTGGATACTTTTTTGTTTCGTCTATAATTTCTATCAAGGCGAAGGCTCCTAATTTCCTCGGCGGTCGGGTAGGCAATTCTTTTATGCAAAATTGCGGTTAGGGTTCGCTCGAACGAATTGGCAACAACCGCAAGGTCCCTTAGTGTTAACGGGCTGTTGGAAAGCTGGTTGTCGTGCAAACGTTGGTCGAATACTTTGTCTATTAGCGATCTAATATTCGAAGGGTTTGGATTCTGTAAAGTGCGAGAACCTGGCTCTACGGAATCGGCTAACATCAATACTGCGGACTCTAGAGAATCAGGTTTAGGGCCCGGATACCGAAAGTTTAGTTCTTCGGTTGATTCACTTTCCTCGAGGGCTTTTTTGTAGAAAAAACTAATAACCGTTGTCCCATGATGTTGTGCCACAAAAGTATTGAAGATTCTTGGTAAGCGATAACGTCGTAAAAGGTCTAATCCCTCACGGACATGATTTGTGATTATGAGATAACTCAGATGAGGGCTAATGTGATCATGAGGGTTTTCCTCAGAAAATTGATTTTCGATGAAAAAACGGGGGCGCCTCAATTTTCCTACATCGTGATAAAGGGCCCCCACCCGAGCAAGAAGTTGATTTCCCTGTAAACTTTGTACTGCTGCCTCCGCTAAGGTAGAGATAACCAAACTGTGCTGATATGTCCCTGGCGCTTCGGTTAAAAGCCTTCGTAAAAGGGGGCTGTTGGGGTTGGAGAGTTCTAATAATCGGAAATTTGTTAGGAACCCAAAAGCACTTTCTGCAATCGGGAGGAGACCGAGGGCAGTTATTCCGCTAATAAACCCTCCAACAAAAATAAAAAGGGCTGGTAAAAATGCCGCAATAATTGGTGTCCCGCCTGTAAGTAGTGTTATCGCTAAGTAGGTGGATCCTGCAATGGCACCTCCTAGGGTGGGTGCTATGAGAAGGGAAAGCCGGTTGGGTAATAGTCGAACTAGCAGGGCGGATGCTACGGCGAGTATTACCAAGCTCACCTGGGTTTCTAATGAAGGGTTTAGCATCAAGAATGAAGAAATTACGGCAAGGCAAACTCCCCAGAATAAACTTACGGTCTCGGAAACAAGTACGGTGATGAGTACCGGAGCTACGGCAATGATAAGTAGCCCTTCTAATGTGGTGAACACGAAAGTTTGGATGACTAGGAGCAAAAGGGACAAAATTACCAAGAAAAAGAATTGACCTGGAGCAAGTGCGCCTAAATGTCGACGGCCGAAAAAAACGGCGCTGCTTAAAAGGCCGGCTACAGCGATTGCGGTTAACCAGGTTGTTAGGGTCTGTCTAAGGGCTTGAGTCTCTGCTCTATAAAGACCAACTTTATCTAGAACGCGGAGGGTTTCGGTTGTAAGGATTTCGCCCTCACGAACGATTATCTGGCCGGCGTTTAAGGAGGTCATAATTGGCGCTACCGCTGCAGCGGCAGCATCTCGTGCTGTTTCAGTTAGTTCGAGGTTGGGTTGATAGGTCGGTAAAAGGAGACGGTTAAGCGTCAGCCTGATGTCCTCGCGTTTCGTAGCGGTATTTCCTACCACTGCGGCTTCCAGGAGTACCGGGATTTGGTCTTTGCTGACGCCATCTGGGCTCATATAGGCTTCTAAAAGAGGAAGGTAAGTCTCCGCTTTGAAGCCTGAGGACAGAATACCTTCAATTACTAGCTGTTCGGTTGAGGTGTCTACAGAAAAAATTGTAGGTATCTGGGATCGTGCTGTTTCCCGGGCCCGTTGGGTAGATATTTTGTTAATAATTAAGACTTCCCTTGGTGCAGTATAGGTGAGTGGGCTATTTTGACCCTCTGCTAGAGAAGTGTTTTCACTACGGTCCTGAACAGTATAAATAAGTCCAGCAATAGATAGAGTGGACAGAAAATATAGCCCAATCACCCAAATTTTATTATTAGGTGGCTTCATAGGCCTTGATAATGCTTGCCACTAACGCGTGACGGACGACGTCCTGCTCGCTAAAGTATAAAAATTCTATACCGTCGATCCCTTTGAGGATATTTTCGGCATCTGTGAGTCCGCTCTGGACGTTCCCGGGTAAATCAGTTTGTGTTACATCGCCTGTTACAACTACTTTACTGTTAAAGCCCATGCGGGTCAAAAACATTTTCATTTGTTCTTGCGTAGTATTTTGAGCTTCGTCAAGGATAATAAAGGCATCGTTTAGGGTCCTGCCTCTCATGAATGCTAGTGGGGCGATTTCGATAGCGCCTTGGTCCATAAGTTGGTCCATCTTATCAGCATGAAGCATGTCATAAAGAGCGTCATATAGGGGTCGGAGGTAAGGATCAATTTTGGCTTGGAGGTCGCCAGGCAGGAAACCTAAGCGCTCACCTGCTTCTACCGCAGGTCGGGTAAGTACTAAGCGTTTGACGCGGCGTTCAGTTAAGGCTTGAACTGCCATTGCCACGGCTAGAAATGTTTTACCAGTTCCAGCCGGACCAATCCCGAAAGTAATGGAACCTCGGTGTATGGCTCGTACGTAACGTCTCTGCCCGGAGGTTTTTGGCTGGGCACGCTTTGGTAGGTGGGGATCCTCGTCGGCTTGAGCTACGAGGTTATCTAGATCAGCATGCTCGATCTCAGTGATACTGAGCTCTCCGCCACCTCGTATTGTCGATAATAGGTTTTGGAAGGTGAGGGCTGCTTGTTTTACGTCCTCATTATCGCCCGTTAATTTTACTTCGTCGCCTCGGGCAACGACGCTTGCATTAAGACGGTTCTTTAGGACTTTTAGAATCTGGTCGTTTTGTCCGAACAGGCTAATTGCTTCAGCTGGGCTGCGAAGTTTCAATTTCAGCGTCGTTGAAATGGAGCCCTCCGAGGTGTTTTGAATAATGGGTCATCAAGTATTTGTTTCCAGATGATCCCTTGAATGATCTGCCTTTTAGATCCTGATACCAAGAATGATTGTCGGGAGGATTTCCGTTCGCTAACGGCGGTGGTGGTAGAAGGTCTTGAGGTGAGTATCTCCGGCTGGAGTGTGTTGCGAAAATTTAGATCGTCGACATGGTTTACAACGAGAGCCTGGTCAGCTGAGGGACTAACCTTGGGTGGGTCTCCCAGTTTATTGGTGGTGGGGGAGACCGGTGTTAATACTGCAGAAGGAGCCTTGGGAAGAGAGGTGGTTGGTGAGGAGAACTGTTTTTGGGGTGAAGGTGGAGCAGTCATTTGAGCCGTTGCTTCCGCTACGCGTCGGCGTGCAGCCTCTAACCGGTACGAAAGCTCAGGTTCAAGCTCTTTTGTGTCTTCAGTCTTCTGGGTATCGGAGTTGCTTTCAAGAGGATTAGTTGCGCCTGGTCGAGGCGAGCCAGTATGTTCTTGGGGGTCAGGTTTAGGTCCGCCTCTTTGACTCCGATTTAATCGATTCAATAAAGGAACCCCAATGAACAGGAAGAATAAAAGTGGTGTTAATAGGTTGTCCCAGTTCATTCGTCTAAATTGGTGCTTGTTGCCCCAGCAATGTTGGTACGCATTTGGGTGTCCGATTGAATGTTCTGGATATTGTAATAATCAATTACCCCCATGGTTCCTTGTTGGAAGGCTGTCGACATTGCTTTCGGCACCTCGGCTTCTGCTTCAACCACCTTAGCTCTCATCTGTTCGACAAGTGCACGGTTTTCTTGTTCAGCTGCGACCGCCATCGCTCGTCGCTCTTCAGCCTTAGCCTGAGCCACTTGCTTATCTGCTTCGGCTTGATCTGTTTGTAGAGTTGCGCCAATGTTCCGACCGACATTTACGTCTGCGATGTCGATGGAAAGGATTTCAAAAGCGGTTCCACTGTCTAATCCTTTAGCGAGAACGGTTTTGGAAATGGTGTCGGGATTTTCAAGAACTGCTTTGTGGCTTCCCGTTGAACCTATTGAAGATACAATTCCTTCGCCGACTCGTGCGATGATTGTTTCTTCACCAGCTCCTCCCACCAGTCGCTCAAGGTTGGCTCGGACTGTTACTCTCGCTGTACTTATAAGTTCAATGCCGTCTTTAGCAACAGCCGATACGTTGGGTGTTTGGATTACGCGGGGATTGACCGAAACCTTGACAGCGTCTAAAACATCTCTTCCCGCTAAGTCAATGGCTGCTGCCCGATCAAAGGGTAGTAGAATTCTTGCTTTATCAGCAGCTATTAGCGCATCAACGACTCGATCGACATTCCCGCCTGCGAGATAGTGAGCTTCCAACTGGTTTTGCCCAACAGGGATACCTGCTTTATCAGCCTTAATGAGGGGTAGGATAATCTTTTGCGGAGGAACGCGTCGCAGGCGCATTGCTACCAAACTAAATAGCCCCACCCGGACACCGGCTGCGATGGCCGATATCCATAATCCTACCGGGATTATTGTGAATAGGATAAGAAAGAATAATATTGCCAGGAAGGCGATAATCAAAACGGTTGGTTCCATTAAATTCTCCTAACGTACCTATATAAAATGATGACGATTAGTTGGCCGACCGTACGATCACGCGGTTGCCCTCAACGAAAGTTACCTCTATCGGTGAGCCGGACGAGATGTAATCCCCTTCAGTAACTACATCTACACGGTTCCCATCAAAATGTGCAACCCCGGCGGGGCGAAGGTCAGATGTGGCTTCACCGCGCTGGCCGATTAAAGAGGTTCTATCAACGGTACGGGTTTTCTGTCCCGACCCAGTATTTGTAAGTGTTCTCAAGCGCGTTCTAAGCATCAATGTATGACCGAGTCGGGTATTTGGTAGGAACCAAAATCCCAAGGCTAAGATTAAGGCCCCGAAGATCGCCGCGCCCGAAACTACTGTGACCGCATCATTTTGAAAAATCCTGAAAACAGAGACGACTATTGCTGTTATGCCGAGAATTCCGGCGACGCCAAATCCTGGTATTACTAGTATTTCAACGGCCACGAGTAAAATCCCTAGGACTATGAGGATGAGGTCGATAGGATTCGCTGGAGTTGCTACAAATGCTGCTAATCCAAGGAGGGCTAGGCTGATTACGCCGAGGGCTCCTGGTAGCCCAAACCCTGGAGTGAAAAATTCAATTAAAATACCAGCTACGCCGATAGCTAGTAAAATTGCAGCGATCAGTGGTTTCGCAAGAAATATCCCCAAACGCTCGGTAAGGTTAGGGCTCAAGGTAATTATGGTGACACCTCCATAACCGAAAGCGGAGAGTGCATCGCGCAGGGTTAAGGCTTCGATATCAGCAATGCCAAAGGTAACTGCCTGCGAGGCGGTCAATGTCACTAGTTCATCTTTAGTCGAAAGCCCAGGAATTTCGAATTTCTGATTAACCATGGCCTCAGCTATCTGTGGGTCTCTGCCTCTTGCTTCAGCTACGCTGCGAAATTGCCCGCGAACAGCTGAGTTAAACTTCTCTTCGACGGGTTTAGCTCCAGTTAAGGTTGGAACAATGGGTAGAGCCGCGCCAATAGAGGATCCGGGTAACATTGCGAGGTATTCGGCGCTCATTGCGATTAAAGCGCCGGCACTAAAGGCCTTCTCTACTACTGCAATAGTAGGGACCTCAGCTGTGGTTAGAATAATGTCGACAATTCGTTGCATTGAAGTTACCTGGCCGCCATTGGTGTTCAAGACAAACACAAGGGCCAAGGGTCGTTCCTGATTAGCTAGCTGGACTCGAGAATTAACAAAATCGGCTGTTGCTGGGGTGATGTCTGAATCTATAGGGATAATCCAAACGTTATGGGGTGATTCTTGGGCACCTACCGTCCCAAGAGCGATGGGTATAAGGAACATTATGCAGCGCAAAGTGAGCAAAGATGTTACCTTCATACGCTCTAAAGCTTAGCACGGGCTGCTAGCTATTTGGCGAATAGAAACCATCATCCAAGACCACGAAAGGGAAAAGGTCTGAAGGGGACCTAGAACAAAGCGGCCTTCAGTCTGCTGGTAACTTGCAGTTTACGTAATACCCCCAAACTATGGCTATGGGGACAATTTCGACAAAGAAAATGTTAATGCAAGTGCTTGAGTTTGTAAATACCCATTTGGTCTAAAAGTAATTCTTTGGCGGGCGCACCAGGACTTGAACCCGGGACCTACGGTTTTGGAGACCGCCGCTCTACCAACTGAGCTATACGCCCATGGGCGGATTAGGAGTATATCAACTTCTTTTAATTCTGCCAAGTGTTGAAATATTGACGTAAAGCTTTGTCTCTTTGTGCTATAACTTGAATAGTAATTGCATTGGCTAGGTCCCGAGTAGGGAAGGTACTGATGGAAACAGAAAATTTTACGGTTACCGACGCAGCTGCTACCAGGGCAACTGAGCTCTTGAATTCTAGCGGCAAAGATGATGCAGCGATTAGGGTTTTCGTTAAATCCGGTGGTTGCAGTGGGTATAGTTATGGTTTAGCGATAGACGATAAAAAGCTTGTTGGGGATAAAACATTTGAAGACCGCGGAATTACGGTCGTTATTGACCCTAAGAGCTGGGCGTTGCTTCGTGGTTCTGAAGTTGATTACGTCGAGAATTTAATGGGTGGCGGTTTCAGCGTCAACAATCCCAACGCAACAAGTTCATGTGGTTGCGGACACAGCTTTAGGACGGACGGTCAGGCCCCTCCTGATGGTGAGGGTTCTTCCAGCTGCCAGTGAAAGTTAACTCTGAAAGATCCGGTGCGCCACAAGTTTAATTGAAGTGCTGGAAAAAGCTTTAGCCTTTGCGCTGGAGTTCACGTTTTTATTGGGGCGGGAAGGTATGGCGAAGCTTAGGATGCCTAGCGGCACGGACTTCGTCTAACCGCAGAACCGGTGTGGCGTGTGGCGCAGTTGAAAGGTAGTCAGGATCTGCTTCTGCCTCTCGTAAGATGTTCCCCATTATTTCCGCGTATCTGTCTATGCTTTCGATTGACTCCGTTTCTGTAGGTTCGAGCATCATTGCTTCTTTAACAATTAATGGGAAATAAACTGTCATTGGGTGGATGCCGTAATCGAGCATTGCCTTTGCAATGTCAATAGTTTTAAATCCAGACGGTGGTCGTGCGACGAATTCGTGCATGTTTATTCGATCGAATGCGATTTCATAACCGGCTTCTACTAGTTTAACGCGGAGGTAGTTAGCGTTTAGGACGGCCATGGTGGACACTCCTCTTAAACCTTCCTTACCTAACGCCCGAATATAAGTGTAAGCACGTACAAGGTTACCGAAGTTGCCATAAAAGGAACGCATGCGCCCAATGGATTGGGGCGCACTGTAATCCGCGGTGAACTGGCCATCTCTCTTACCGATTATGGGTGTTGGGAGAAAGTCCTTAAGATGTCGTTTTACCCCAACAGGGCCGGCTCCGGGACCCACACCCCCGTGTGGTGTGGTGAAAGTCTTGTGGAGATTTAGGTGGACAACGTCAAAGCCCATATCCCCGGGTCTTGCTCTGCCTACGATGGCGTTGGCGTTTGCTCCGTCATAGTAGAGTTGGGCGCCAAAACTGTGCGCCGCTTTAGATAATTCCATTATCTTCGTTTCAAAGATCCCGACAGTATTAGGGTTGGTAAGCATAATGGCAGCGACGTGAGGCCCTAAGGCCGAAAGAAAGTGATCGACGTCGACTTCACCGTTAATATCCGTCGGTATTTCTTCGACCTCATATCCAACCATTGTCGCCGTTGCTGGGTTGGTGCCGTGAGCAGAGTCAGGCACTAAAACCACTCGCCTTTGGTCCTCTTCACCGTTAGACTGGTGGTAAGCCTTGATCATCAGCATGCCGGTTAATTCTCCGTGCGCGCCGGCCGCAGGTTGTAGTGTTACGGCGTTCATTCCAGTCAATTCAGCCAAACTGGTTTGTAGGTTAAAAAGAAGCCTTAGGGCTCCTTGGGTCTCGTGAGGATCCTGATAAGGATGTAGCTTGGTAAACATTCGGGCGGCTTCTTCATTGACCTTAGGGTTATATTTCATTGTGCAGCTGCCCAAAAAATACGGATTTCCGTCAATACTCATTTGCCTATGAGCAAGAGCCGTATAGTGCCTCACTAGGTCTAATTCTGATACTTCTGGTAGCCGGGGTGGGGTTTGCCGCACGTTGTCGGTACCGAGCAATGCTGAGACGTTACCCGTTCTTCTTATCGGTGGTCGCGAA
Organism: Trueperaceae bacterium; assembly: GCA_002707365.1. Lineage (NCBI taxonomy): Bacteria > Thermotogati > Deinococcota > Deinococci > Trueperales > Trueperaceae > Trueperaceae bacterium. The sequence goes on along the minus strand of PAMQ01000012.1, from coordinate 41,701 downwards.
CCCCTTCGGCCCGGGCGTGATCGTTCGAATATTAGAGGAACATAGTCCCCAGCGAAATTGGATCTTTTCTGTGGAAGAGTTTTCATTTAGATAACTCGATTTCCGTAATTGCTTTAAGCAAAGCGTCTATATCTTCTTTAGTGGTCAATTCAGTTGCCGCTAGGATCGAAGCATTACCAAAATTAAAAGTCTGAGGAACCGGAATTCCAGCGCTAATTCCTCTGAGTGAAAATTCTTGGCGAAGTTTTAAAGGAGAGGTTTCCGTTTCGATGAGAAATTCGTTAAAGAAGGTTGACTCCTGCCTTACTGTTATTCCAACCCTACTTAATTTATCTGCGAGTTCATGGGCAGCCAGTACACTTTGTTCCGCTATTTCTTGGAGTCCTTGCGGCCCGAGAGCAGCGAGGTTTATGGTTGCCATTAATGCTGTGAGTTGATGATTTGAACAAATATTAGATTTTGCTTTACCTCTACGTATATGTTGTTCCCTTGCTTGGAGAGTAAGAACGAATCCACGCTGTCCTTCGGTGTCGACTGTTTCGCCGACCACCCGTCCGGGCATTTGCCGGACAAGACGTTCAGATACTAACAAAAAGCCAAAGCTTGGTCCTCCGAAAATTACGGGGTTTCCTAAAGTTTGGCCGTCTCCTGTGACGATGTCTGCTCCTTGAGAGCCAGGAGGTTTAAGTATCCCGAGGGCAACTGGATCTGATACTGCAACGTATAAAGCTCCCATTTTATGTGAGGCCTCTACTAAATTGGGTACAGATTCTAAATAACCGAGAAAATTGGGGTTTTGAGCGATTACGCACGCTGTGTCTTTGTCTACAATTGGAATAGAAGAAGTTAGGCCGTCGAGCTCAAATACCTCTAGAGATATCTTTAAGGGTGTTAAGTAAGTTTTTAAGACCTCTAAAGTTTCGGGATGGATACCTCTACTTACCAAAACCTTGGAACGATTAGTTGCTCTTGCCGCTAAGAGAGCTGCTTCAGCGGTTGCCGGTGCACCGTCATACATACTGGCATTAGAAATTGGGAGGCCGGTTAGTTCCGACATCATAGTTTGGTACTCAAAGGTTGCTTGCAGTAATCCCTGAGATACTTCAGGTTGATATGCAGTATAGGCGGTTAGGAATTCAGGTTTGCTTGCAAGTTGTTGCGTTACACTCGGCAAAAAATGATGCCGAATACCGCCACCAAGAAAACAAGGCTGGTCAGTTCTATTTTGGTTCTGCAGTTCCTTCAAGTGCCGAAGTAAACTATCCTCGTCCATCCCAGATGGAAGATTTATTTCCGGATTAGAGAGGGCTTTCGGGATGTCCGAGAAAAGGTCTTCAACATCTCTGACGCCGACAGTGCGGAGAGCCTTTTCGATGTCTTCCAAGGTGTGAGGTAGATAGTCCAACTTTATTCCTCCACGGCGTTAAGGCGATAGGCCGTTGCATCCAACAAATTAGACATCTCATTGGTGCTGTCGATAGACAGCCTAAATATCCAACCACTTGAATACGGATCGGAATTAATTTCTTCTGGACTGTCCTCGAGGTTGGAATTGACCTCAACGACCGTCCCCTTAGTTGGTGCGTAAATATCTGAGGCAGTTTTTACCGATTCCACAACAGCGACCGGGTCACCTTGTTCAAACTGGTCTCCAAGTTGGGGCAGTTCTACGAAAACGACGTCCCCGAGTTGGTCTTGAGCGAAGTCTGTAATCCCTATTGTGATTACACCATTTTCAGCGGCCGAAGCCCATTCATGGGTAGATGTGTATCGTAAATCTTCTGGAAAATCCATTATGCCTCCTTAATGTAAGTCTCTAGTACCGGTTTTTGGTGTAGGGCGTCTTTAGAAGAATGGGGGTGTTGTTATTGTTGCGTCCACGCGCTGCCCCCTGATTTCAATGGCTAGCGAAGTTCCGTCGTTACTATGTTCGGTTTCAACCCAGCCTAATGCTATGCTTTCGCGAGTCATAGGAGAAATGGTTCCTGAGGTAACCTCACCGATTTCTTGGTCATTTTTTAAAATTCTATATCCATGCCTTGCTATTCCTCGGCGGTGCAGCTTAATTCCTCTTAACACCTTAAGGCATTTAGTTCCCCACATAGCTTTTCTGCCGTAGAAAGGCTTGTCTTTTACCACCCAAGCGTAACTGGTGCATAAGGGATTAGTATCCCCGGTAAATTCGTTGCCGAACAAGGGGAACCCAGCTTCAAGACGGAGCGTGTCTCGGGCTCCCAAACCACATGGAGTAGCCCCGGCTTCCGTCAGTAGAGACCAGATAATATAGGCGTCCGTTGGTCTGCAGAAGATTTCGAAACCGTCCTCTCCGGTGTAGCCTGTCCGAGCAAGGCGGGCGGGACACCCTGAAAGTGTGGTTTCTACATACGAATTCTTTCTTAACATTGTCAGGTCATTTTCAACAAACCGATCCAGAAGAACTGCACTTCCCGGGCCTTGGAGAGCCAACAGTGCCCATGTTTCGGTTTCATCTACAACGTGGCAATCGTATTTTTCAGCCTGGAGTTTCAGTTGGTGTTTAACCTTCGTGGTATTACCAGCATTGGGAATCATCAGGTAATTGTCGAGCTTATCCCGATATAGATAAATATCGTCAACGAGACCACCTCTTTGATTGGGAATCATTGAATACTGTCCTCGACCCACCTTTAAAGAGGTTGGGTCGTTGAGTGTGTTGTATTGCAGAAATTCGGTAGCCTGGTGGCCGATAATCCTGAGTTGCCCCATGTGGCTTACGTCGAATAAACCCACGTTAGTGCGAACCGCCATGTGTTCCTGATTAATTCCGGTTGGGTATTGAAGGGGCATTTGCCAATTAGAAAAATCAACCATTCTCGCTCCAAGTTGTTTATGGAGATCAAAGAGCGGTGTAGTTTTCATTCCGGCACTGAAGATATCACAGCCAAGGGCTGATGGGGCTAATATCTGGGGCGGAAGTAGACTTGGAAAACCGGTTCTGATGGAGAAAAAATCAAAATTATTTTTGTTAGTTCGGAAATTACTAGTGCTGAACGCTAAAAAAGACAAAGGAATGGCTCAGCGTTCATGGTTAGGGCATCATTGGGTTAATAGTGGTTTCTTTGGAATTGTGAACAAAACTTACTGGATTAAATGCTGTGTATATAAATTACTACATGTTCGTTTGGTTATGTTGGCAGCCGGGGGCCTTCGCTCGAAGTTAACAATATGAAGTCGGTCTCAAATACCCCTGGGCCGTTCAAAATGATATTATTCGCCCGAGTGTAGCGGTATTAGAGTAACTACACAGGTGTCGCTGCGGCGATGTAGCTCAGCTGGTTAGAGCGCACGACTCATAATCGTGAGGTCGACGGTTCAAGTCCGTCCATCGCTACCAAAGTTCAGGACGAGGATATTGCTACTTCCTCGTCCTGTTTTTGTCTCAATCTATGGTTCTGCGGGATCTCGTAAACCAGCGGGATTATCAAGCGGTTTGAACGTCCCTGTTTGGATGGCATTCTTAAGGGGTAACACTTAGATCTGCGGGTCAGTATAAGGGTAAGCATAGCCAAGGGAGGCCTGTACGGCCGGGATTTACCACCTATCTTCGCCTACCATCAGCTAGCGTGACTTTTGTGGCGGAAGCGTCCGGAGGTCATGCACGTGGATCTTGACCGGTGACGCTTTTAAATGAAATCACCTCTGCTTCTCGCGATGTCCCCATGCCCTAAGGTCTTGCCGGTGAAGCTTGGGAGAATGAGGCTGTTCTACGGGTTATTCCATGAAGATCGCGAGGGCTTCTTCCACGGAAGCATCGTCTATCACTATGGACTTGATTGCCCTTAAAGTCACCTCAGGTCTGTCGCTTCCCCACACTCGCCTACCTATTGCTGCACCGACAGCTCCAGCATCCATCACTTCCTTAAGTTGTCGAAATATCGCGGTGTCATCATCGCTTTTCGGCCCTCCCGCCATAATCACAGGCAAATGGGATTTCGAAATGGCTTTAGCATAGCCCGCTTTATCACCGTTATAGACGGTCTTCACCAAGTCGCAGCCATACTCCAACCCGTAACGCATCGCTATAGCCATGTCCTCGGAAGTCGGCATGGCGTTTGGCTGATCCTTATACGAAACACGAGGGATGATCTCACCGCATAACGGCATGCCCATCTTCTCGCAGTCGGCAGACACATCCGCGAGCTTAACTAGCAGGTCATGCTCAATATCCGTGTCGCCGATCCCAATGTAGCAGTTCACAACCACCATATCTGCCCCTAGGGAGGAAGCTTCCTCGACATCGTGAAGTAGATGCATTACGGTGTCAGGTCCTCCGAGGCGACTAATCGTCGTGTCGATACGCATGATCACACCCAGGTCGCCCGTCTCGGGAGCAGCTTGACGCAAAGCACCCGCCGTAAGCAATACCGCCGTGGCGCCGTTTTCCCTGGCCAGGGCCGTCAGTTTTGCCGGATCCTCTGAACCTGGCAAGGGTCCAAAGTAAATCGGATGATCGAACGGCAGAACCAGCACTCGTCCGTTTCGCATTATCCTGCGAATACGCATGCGCTTACCAAGATCAGAAGTTATCATGTCAGTGTTTCCAACTCCTCGTCACCAAAAACCTCTAAAAAATAGAGATTAGCTTGTGCACCCGTTACTTAGAACCTCTTTAAGCATGATACTCGACGTAGCAAAATTAGTTAAGAAATAAACGATTCAATGTTTTCTAGATGAGCCTGTGTCACAATGGAAATCGATGCATTCTTGAACAGGTCTAAATATTCATAAGCTTTAGGAGGCCCAAATGATGCAGGAATTAAAAGAACTACGTGTTTCAAATGATGCCATGAATGACGAGGCTGAACTTCAGCACCGCATGGCAGAGGAAGGCTATCTCTTTTTCAAACAATTGCAGTCACCTGATAAACTTCGCAAATTGCGCCGTGAGATGATGACAGCTGTTCAACAAGCAGGCTGGCTTATTCAAGGCACCGACCCAATGGACGGGATTGCAGACATAAGCATGCAATACACCGAAGGTGATAACGAATATAGCGCAGGCTACGCTAGGACCTATAAACTCGAGTCCTTCCACCGCTCTGCTCACTGGCCTGAGGTAACCGGCATGGTCGAGAAAATTATGGGCAAGCCCATCATGCCCCAGCCTCAAAAGGTAGCCCGTATCTGGTTTCCCAAATACACCGAACACACCACCCCAAAACATCAGGATTTTGTTCACTTCCAGGGAAGCTTCGACAACATCACCTGCTGGGCACCCATTGGCGATTGTCCTATTGAGCTTGGGGGTTTGGCGGTTATTCCAGGCTCGCACAAAGTGAACCGTGTGCTGGACCATCATTTTTCTTTAGGAGCAGGGGGGCTGTTGGTAGATGAAACGGTCCACGAGGATGTGAACCCCATTTGGCACAGCACTAATTATGAAATTGGTGATACCCTCTTTTTTCCTGCTTTAACCATTCACAAAGCTCTACCTAATTCCACTGAGGATAAATTGCGCATGTCGTTAGACAACCGCTATCAAGCAATTGGAGACCCAATTGCAGCTCATATGCTAGATCCCCATGGCCCCAGCCAGCTTAGTTGGGAAGAGATTTATGCCGATTGGAAAACTGATGACCTGAAATACTATTGGCAGCAGCTTGATAATCCTGTCGTGCCGTTCGATACAAGCTTTGGAGAAAAAGGCTTTGCGGAGGCATTAGAGTTGGCTCGAGCGGGCAATGAACATGCTCTTTACCGCGTCAAACAAACAGTCAAGAACAATCCTGACGCACCTGAAAGCGCTAAGGCTCGAGCTGTCTTAGCTGAACTTTAACGGGCAATTCCTACTAACCATATAAGCAAGGTTATCTTTTTGAAAAAAAGTCGATAGGTCCGCATAACTGATGGTTAGGCGTCATCTGCGGGTGATCCTCCCAGCATGTGGTCCTGCATCTTCCGCGTCATGCTGCGACCAACTGAACGCCACTCGCGACCAGGTAGGCCCAGACAGCTTGGCCCTACCTGGTGTCACGGGTAAGGGTTAAGCTGAGCGTCGGACACCTCAACCACTTAACCCGACAGACTCCGATGATTGCTTCACGCGGATCTCCTGCGAACTCTTTGCCTGCCATGAAGTTAAGGTTAGCTGTAAGTCTGCAAATAAGACTTCGCTTGTCTCCTCGCTATCAAAAAAGCGACTCTTTTGGAAAAAGGTAATCAACGTCTTAAGTTTCTTCAAAGCGAAGCGCTTCGCCATTACATCCAGGTCACTCCTACCAAGCAAACTAAAGGCCTGCCTTAAGCGCAGCCGCAAAGCAATTTGGCGCTGCCGCTTTTTTGGGAAAAAGATGCTGCGTAATGGCTTCAGAAGCTTGAAATTGATCCGTGATAGCGCTATTGGTGAGCCTCGTGCCGTAGGGGTAAGTCTAAAAAAGGCTTTTGATTAAATGTGCGCGCAGGATTGTAACAATAAGGAGTTTCTGGCGGGCGGCAATTTATTCGCCAGGAAACCGATTGTGTTGTCGAAAGTGCTCCATAAGAGAACCAGCTTTTAATATTTCTTCTGCAAAGGCACCCAGTGGGGGAAGTCTATAATCGGTATTAGCTACGGTCACATAACCATTAATCGGGTCAAAGGATATAGGATCGTGATCCTGGAAAAAGTCAACGATTTCCGGGCCGGCAATGGCAGGAATACCGAGATTTATTAGATTGCGGAAGTGAATTCGTGCGAAACTTTTAGCAATTATTCCTGCAACTCCGAGTTTTTTTAGTGCACTTGGGGCGTATTCTCTGCTAGATCCTAATCCCCAGTTCCATCCTCCCACAAGAACGTCTCCCGGTTGGACCGTCTCTGCAAATTCTGGTCGGAGATGGGCGAACGTGTATTTGTGATAGTTTTCCTCACCGACCATCAATGGGGCATATTTTCCTGGGAGAATATCGTCGGTATTAATAGCGTCACCGAATTTCCATATTTGATTGCTCCCTTTGGAGGTTATATTGTTATTGGGCATTATGTCCTCCAGGGGAGTCGGGTAAAACGAGGTGACCGGCCACCGCGGTGGCAGCAGCCGTAGCCGGACTGGCTAGGAAAATTTTTGCGTCTGGGCTACCCATGCGGCCAACAAAATTTCTATTGGCTGTGGAAACACAGACTTCACCAGGCGCGAGAACACCCATGTGACGACCCATACAAGGTCCACAGCCTGGAGTAGCAAGGATAGCTCCAGCTGATAGCAAAGTTGCTATTGTGCCATCAGCTACGGCGGCCTCTAGAACTTTTGAGCTGGCCGGAATGACTAAAAGACGAGTTTCTTCCGCTACTGTTTTGCCCTTTAATATCTTCGCAACTTGTTGAAGGTCGTCTAGGCGTCCGTTTGTGCAGGTACCCACGAATACTTGGTCTACCTTGGTCCCGATCACATCCTTGACGTCATGTACGTTGTCTACCGCAAAGGGTGCCGAAATAACAGGGGCTATTTCGTCCAAATCGATTACCACTTCATGGTGAAACCGCGCGTGAGGGTCGGCAATTAACCACTCCGGCACTTTAAAAGCGGTTTTAGTTAATTTATCCGGAACTACCAAGCCCACTTTAGCGCCGGCTTCGACAGCTAAATTAGCTAGTGTAAGCCTTTCCGACATCGAAAAGGTTGTAGTGTTGTGGTACTCGATACTACAGTAAGTTGCTCCGTCGGCCCGAAGTTCTTTGATGACAGAAAGCGCTATGTCTTTGGCGGAAACCCCCGGTTGCCGATTCCCGGTAAAGGTTACTTTTACGGTTTCTGGTACCCGAAGCCAGGTTCGTCCAGTCGCTACGGAAAGCGCTATGTCGCTTGCCCCCATTCCCGTTCCAAAAGCACACACGGCTCCGTAAGTGGTGGAATGCGAGTCAGAGCCCAGGACAATCCAACCGGGCTGAGCTAAGCCTTCCTCAAACAACACCTGATGGCAAATTCCTCGCCCAACATCGAAGAGGCGGAGCCCACGGTCTCTAGCGAAATCTCTTACTGCCTTTTGTGTGGTCGCGACTTGCACTGTCGAAGCTGGAGCCACGTGATCTATTACCACTGAGATTACGTCAGGGTTGGCAATTTTATTTCCCAAATCATTTTCGATAAATTTGATTACCGCTGGGGCTATAGAATCGACAACCATCACTTGGTCAACTGGAACAACCACAATTTCTCCAGGTGTAATCCGATGACCGGCTTTTACTGAGAGGATTCGTTCAGCCAGGGTTAAGCCTTTGAGGTCTGGCAAGTTATTCATTCAACGTTCCTTCCGTGTGCTTTAAGGAGTAAATTGTCAACTTCATCGGTGGATAGGTCGCCATTATCAGCGAGGGCTTTGACTGATTGCGTTACCGAACGGATAGCCTCTTCATCTAACGTAATATTTAGGTCCGCAGCCCGGCGTGCTATGGCATGCCGGCCGGTCAGACGACTACCAATTTGAAGCCGGCGCTCGACGCCGAAAGCTTCTGGAGGTATGACTTCATAACTGCCCGGATTGAGGTAGATTGCTTTTAAGTGGATACCAGCTTTGTGGTTATAGGCGTAAGGTCCCGTCAGATAGTTGTTAAAGGGGATAGTGATGCCTGTTATTTCCGAAATTAACGCGTCTAATTCTGGAAGCATCTTTAGGTCATAGCGAGAGGCTAATGCGTTTGAGTTTAAAGTGTACATTCTTGCTAGAAATCCACCTAGAGGCGTAATCCCATTTCGTTCTCCTATACCAAGAATGCTTACATCTACGTGAGTGGCTCCAGCGCGTACAGCTTCAAAAGCATTAGCGATGGCGCAGCCCGTGTCATTATGCCCATGAAACTCGATGTCACAACCAACTACACCTCGGACATCGGCAACCAATTCTCGGACCTGGGAAGGGGTAGCTATGCCGACTGTATCAGCCAGACCTACTCGGTCAACATGGGCTTGGCTTACTGCTATGTAAACCGCAAGTAAATCAGCCCGGTCACTCCGGAAAGTGTCTTCAGAGGAGAAGCGAACCGAAAGACCGTGTTTTTTAACGTAGCTGATAACCTCTAGGCCCCGTTCAATAATTTCGGGAACTGAGTGCCCGTGACTGAACGTACGTAATTCTGATGAGGTGCCAAACAAAATATCGACTCCGTCCACACCGCATTCCACAGCCATTTTAGCGTCCTCAAGATTGGCCCGAATATGGGTGAGAACCTTAGCGTTCAGCCCAAGGGCAGATATGGCCTCACAAGTTTTCCTGGAGGCGGGAGACGCTACTGGCGTTGTCAGCTCTATGTGTTCAACCCCGAACGCATCCAATGATTTGGCTACGTCTATTTTTTGCTCTATCGTAAAGTTACCACGAGCAAACTGTTCTCCTTCGCGGAGGGTGGAGTCAATTAGTTGCCAACTTGGGGTCACTTGATTCAATTCAATAATTCCCTCGGTAATTGGATCGGGCTTTACCGAAAAAAACCGCTGGCGGAATTGTTTCGATAGGACCGGTTAAGCAGTCTGTATGTTAGTAGACACGCTACCAAGTGTCAAGATCCTAAAAATACGTGCAGAAAGGCTATTATCTCGTTTGATTCCAACGCAAACCCAAAGCCTAAAACCTTTTGTCAAAAAAGCTTTCATCTTTAGTTTGGATTGGTTCTTATCCAACTACATAGGAATCAACGGCTGAAGCGCAAGAAATCATTCTGACTTGATAGAGCGTAGCTGTTGGGTAGTAGGAAAGTCTATTTCGAAAAAACGTGGGTCTATAGCTACCCCATAGATTCTCAAAGCTTGCTGTGCCGAAACTACTCCAGCTACTACATCTTGTCGTACCAAGTTGGGATCGCGGCAAAAGGGATCTCCGATTCCACCTCCTCCTGCTGTCCAGATTGTCAGTACGTCTCCTTCAGTGATTGTTAGGGGGTTCTGTTGAGGAAGCTCGCCGTTTAGCTCAATTCGCGCTAAGGATCCGGGTAATCCACCCAATAACCCGATTGGGGGATTAGAGACGAAATTGGGTCGATATCCAATTGTTAAAGGATTCTCTGTAGTTGACGTCAGTTTTAGGACTTTGCCTAGACCCCCTCGCTGGCGCCCAGGCCCGCCAGAATCCATGCGTAGTGACCGGTGGATTTGGATTGGACACAAGGACTCGGCTATTTCTGCTTCGATCATGGTGCTGTTTGTCGGAAATTCCGTGCAATGCGCACCATCTTGACCACCTGTGGCCCCCATGCCACCTTTAGGCATGATAGATACTTTAAAAAAGTCCCGTTGTTCGTAATAGCCTGAGACGGTTAATATTATCGCGTGTCCAGACGCGGCTTGCACCTGTTTTGGGAAGATTTCGGCTAACGCCGAATTCAGAAGCGTATTGATATGTAATCCCGTTCTGGTACGGGCGTAAACCGGTACTGGGGGCACTGCGCTCAGTATATTGCCTTTCGGGGCCAGGACAGTAACTGGGCTAAATTGCGGTCCAATATTGGGTATATCTGGGGCCATTAAGTACTGAACTGCGTAAATCGAATCAGCAAGGGTATAAGAGATTGGTACGTTTATGGGCTGATTTTCTAATTGCTTGTCAGAGCCACTGAAATCAAGGCCTAATGTATTATTTTTCTTAAGGATAGAAAGTGAAAGTCGTACTGGGTCATAGCTGTCTATCTGTTCAGCGTTCGGTGGTCCGTCTATTGTTAACTCGGCCTGGTAGGTATCGTCAGGGATTAATGCTATACCTTCTTGTACGACCCGTTCGGCCATTATTTGAAATTCTTTAGCTAAATCCGTTAAGTCCATGTGGGGTACGTCCTGGAGTAAGGACGTTAAACGGTCTTTCGCTATAGCTATTGCAGTTAACATTGCGGTCAGGTCGCTTTGCACCTGGTGCGGGATCCGAACGTTCGCAAGGATTAAATTTTCAATTTCAAGACACTTTTGACCAGCGGCGATCAGCTTTACCGGCGGTATGCTAAGACCCTCTTCGTAGATGTCGGATGCGCGGAAGTCCCCTATGGGACCGCCGATGTCCGCAATATGCAAAATAGTACCGACATAGGCGACGAGTTTTGGGCCAGAAAATACTGGAGCTACGAGCACTATATCTGATTTGTGTCCGGCACAAATCCAAGGGTCGTTGGTAATGATTACATCACCGTCAACGAGGCCGATTTCGGAAAAAAGTTCAGCTAAAAATGAAATCGTTCGAGGCATGCTCGTGACAAACAAAGGCATGCATTCGGTTGGCAGTGCTATGCAAACCCCCTGTGGATCAGTGATGACGAGCGAGTAGTCTTTTGCATCGCGAACTACACTAGAAAAAGCAGTTTTTTGAATGGCACGATCGGCTTCGTCAGCAACCGAGCGTAATCGTGCTAGCGCAACCTCGGTTTCAAAATTGCGCTCTGATGTAGCCTTTTTCGGGGAAACGTGGATTGTTACCTCCCCAGTAGACGAAATCATCAACCTCCCTGAGGGTCCCACTACATATGTGGTGTGATCCACCTCCAGCAAAAATGGGCCCGGTGTGGCTGATCCCGGGATGAAATCTTTCCAATTTAAAACCGGAGTTTCCACTTGAGAATTTGTTTCTTCGAACCAAACTAGGCGGCTGGGAGTCTTTTCATTGGGTAGAGTATCAGGGATACCCTTTAAGTGCATTTGTGGTTGTTTCGGTCCCCTGGCCCTTATCCTACACGCTCTTATTTCAAGTGTTCCAGATTGGAGGATCCCGTACCTAGTTTTATATATAACTTCAAAAGTACTTGTCAGGGTTTGAGAGGAAACCTTGGTTAGACAATCAATTGGTATATCAATATCGTGACCTTGACCCGCGTATCGCATGTCAAGGGAGTAATTGTAGGTAATAGTATTTGGCGGGACCCCAGACCCTTCAAGACGGACACGAGCTTCTTCCTTTAGTTGGGAAAAGGCACTTTCAAGTGATGCAGGATCTAGACGGGCCAGCGGCAAAATTAAAGTTCGGGAAGCTTCATGCCCCGGTACACCAGTTAACAATCCCACCGAAGATAAAACTCCGGCTCGCTCGGTCAGGTGGATGCGTTTGATTCCCAAAGTACGGGCTACATCATAGACATGTAATGGGGCTGCACCACCGAAGGCAAGTAAATCGTAGTTTCGTGGGTCATCCCCAATTTCAGTAACGTGTAGGTGGATCGCTTGGGCCATCATTTCTGTAGCTAAACGTCGTATCCTCTGGGCAGCTTCGGAACTAGTGACTCCTGCGGTTCTCGCCACTTTTTTGATGCTAGCCAGAGCTAGTTCGTTTTTGATTTGAAGTCCGCCCGCTAACGACGCATCTTCTGAAAGATACCCCAATAGTAAATTCGCATCGGTAACGGTCGGTTTTAAACCTCCTAGGCCGTAACAGGCCGGCCCTGGTTTTGCCCCAGCACTCTCCGGCCCGAGGGTAAGGAACCCCATCTGATCAAAGCCTACTAAGCTCCCGCCACCGGCTCCTATTTCGAGAAGTTCGATGCTTGGAATTTTGATTGTTAGACCACTGCCCCGACGGTGGCGCTCAACTCGGGCAGCCTCAAGGCTTGAGGAGAGGTGGGGTTCGCCATTGGTTACCAAACTGATTTTGGTTGTTGTCCCACCCATGTCAAAGGCAATAACTTTGGCCAAACCTATTTGTTGGGCCAGTTCGGCTGCTGCCAGGGATCCAGCAGCGGGTCCTGACTCGAGTAACCTAATTGGTGCTTTTAATGTTGTTTCGGTACTAGATAGGAGCCCATCAGACGACATCAGGTAGAGGTGTCCCGTATGCCCGGCCTGGGTCAAGGCGGCGCCTAGTCTTTCTAGGTATCCCGCAATAGTTGGTTGGATATAGGCATTAGCTGCAACGGTTGTTGTTCGGACGAATTCGCCAATGGAAGGTGCGATGTCGGCAGACAAGCTTACTGGAATATTGATGCCGAGCTCTTTTACTTTAGTCCTCACCTGATCTTCGTGTTCCCGAGCGATATAACTGTTTAATAGACAAACCGCAATTGATTCGACGGACTCAGCGTGGAGTTGTTTTAGGATTTCCTCCAAAGCTGCGACGTCGATAGGCGTTTGCGTTGTCCCATCCTGCCTAACTCTTTCGGTTATGGTCCTGCGCAGGTGCCTAGGAATCAACGCCTTTGCGCGGCGCAAAAAGCGTTTGTACGGATCGTAACGGTTTTCCCTTCCTGTTTCCAAGACGTCTCTCGCGCCTTCAGTAGTGATCAACGCTGTCTTTGCGCCCTTTCGTTCGATTAGAGAATTAGTTGCGAGTGTGGTTCCATGAACCACCGTAGAGCCCCAAAAGACACGTGGAGGAAGGTTAGTTTCTGCCAAAAGTGAGTCCAGTCCAGTCAGAATTCCTCTCACAGGATCGGTCGGAGTTGTTAATACTTTGTCGGTAGCTAAATACGTTCGGTCATGGTCATACAAGGCGAAGTCAGTGAAGGTGCCACCGACGTCAATCCCAATACGTAACGTCATTTTCTGCAAACCCCATTTCGCACTATTGATAGCCTAAGCAAGCAAAACTGTGTGCCGCGATCCTAACATTCAAACCAAGTTAATTGGGGCCTGCTAGGGAATTGCGTGTTACGCAAAGTGAAACTGGAAATTGATGGAGCCGGGGATCCGGAAAGACTAAACTTTCTAAACGCACTACTTCAAGCGGTTTGAGATAGTTAAGGTTCATAAAGTAAATTTAACCCTACATCTAAATCCTTTAAACAAGACCATCGTCTCACCCAACGCCAATCGCGGGTCTAACAGGAAACCGGTTTGGGCACCAAAAGTGGTTATCTCGAATTTTGAAGGTTGATGTAGGTATTAAAAATCAGGTGCCCAGGTTAAGAAGGAACACCCGAGTCATTAAGGATTTGTCCTGTGAGAAGGCTGACAGTAATCCCGCCATTAGAAAACCGGGTTGCGCCGGATACGGGGACTTGTTTGTCTTGAAACACTTCTGGATGTTTTGTAATTATCGCGTAAGACCAGCCGGCACCAAAAGTCATTAGATGATCGCAAAATTTTTTTACCAGTCTCTTGGCCGAGGAAGGGGGCCCGAATCGGGTCCCATAAGGGAGATTTGTGATAATTAGCGGGCTTTGTGCGTGCCTTCTTAGATCGCGGAGATCTATGTTCAAGGCATCAGCACACCAAAAGAAGGGTACGTTGTTGAGGTTTAGGTTGTCGATGGTATTAGTCAGGTCAGGTACTGCTTCGGGATTAATATCCGATCCAAATAAAGCGACAGTATCGGGGCGCTGTTCTGAGTTCACCAGTCTGCATATATGATCCCAGGTGGCTTTGGAGTAATAAGGCGCATCTTGGAAGGCAAAGGTTCGAGATATCCCGGGAGGTTTTTTGTCTGCGGCCAGGGCGGCCTCAAAAACCAGGGTGCCGCTCCCACAGAAGGGATCATATATCAAGTCGGGCGAGGTTTTAACCGCTTGGGTTATTACTGCAGCCGCCGTCGTCGCTCTTATCGGGGCTGTGCCCATACCAGTCCTGTAGCCTCTAAGATATAGGCGATCTCCACTCGTGTTCAGGCTTACGGTACATCTGTCTTGGAAAAATCTAATGTTAAACGTGAGCTTCGCCCGGGGATCATATTTGACGTCAATGCCGTAGCGGGAAAGGCGCCTTCTTATTGCTGCGTTGAGTGTTTTCCGAATTTGTCGTGTATAGCGGAGTTTAGAACGCTTAGTTGTGACCTTGATATTGAATGAAGGCTGGTTTGCTAAGTGTAGTTCCCAGGGAAGTTTACCAGCTCGGTCATACAGCATAGGGTGAGACTGTGCCAAGAATCGGGCTAACCGTAGGAGTATTAAATTAGCCGTCCTTAACCTGAGATTAGCGTGGTACATGGTTTCTAGGCTTCCAAAAAAGGTGGCGCCACCATGTTGGACAGAACCGTTGGTAGCGTAGGGGAGACGATCTATTTCAGTTGCTAGCACCGATTCGAAACCGGGCGCACAAGTCGCGTAGAATTCGAGGGTCGGAGTTTTTAAATATCGCCCTACTAACCGTCGGAAAGAGGCCGAACTAAGGCCCAACTTGGGTAGGGTAGGGGTTTTCATTTGGGGTTTGTTCCTGAATCAAGGGACATTTTCAGAGTCGGGTCTCACTGGCCAAGTATACCTCGCCAGTCGCAAAATCTAAAATCCGATAAAGTTTTCACAAACAGGCCGTTCGTGAGTTTTTTCCCTTACGCCGTTAAAGTTTCTTAAACCCACGACAGCTGGGGTTTGCACCTGCACTAGTTGTTGACGAAATTCTTGTGAGGTTCGCACTCAACCACACGAAAGGCGTAGCTCTTGGCTGAAGTTTCCGTTATGCTTCAAACATGGCGCTTCGAAATCCAAGAGCTCGATACGACTTTGAACTCCTGGAGACTTTTGAAGCTGGACTTGTCCTGACGGGGAGCGAGGTCAAGGCCCTAAGGTCCGGCGGCGGATCAATAACAGAAGCATTTGCTAGGTTCTCTAACGACGAGATTTTTCTGGAAGGGATGCATATTCCGGAATACACCCAAGCCAGTTACAATAATCATCCCCCTCTTCGATCTCGAAAACTACTTTTGCGGAAAGATCAAATTCAACGTATACGCAAAGGGATTCAACGCCAGGGACTGACGATGGTCCCCATCCAGGTGAGCTTCAGAAATGGTTGGGCCAAGGTGAAAGTCGCCTTAGCGCGTGGCAGAAAGAAATACGATAAGCGCGAACGAGACGCAAAGCGTGATGCCCAAAGCCAAATCGATCGCGCGATCAAGGGGCTTCGATAGTGGCATTTTACCGGGTTGTATCGGGAATATTACTCCTTCTAATAATGGGTGCTGGAGTATCGGAGGCCACCCTTAAAATTAATGGCCGAGCAGTGCCTGGGATAACCACAAAATTGGTTCCCGGCTTTGCTTATATGCCTGCGTTGGAATTGGCAGAGGCCATGGGCGCGAAATATATCTTAGATCGCGATGCCTTGCTAGCTGCGTTCGACGTCGGAGGTAGATTAGTACAAGTAAGAATAGTAAACCGCCCTGAAGATTCCTCCCCCACAGAAGATGGAATCAACATAAATAATGCCCAAATCATTCAGTCACCTGGGGTTTTTTCCGACGGGTACTTATTTGTACCAATAAAAAGTGTTGTTCAGGCATTTAATGGTAGTTTCACCTACCAAGAATCGGATGATCAATTCTTAGTGGTTTTACCCCGAGCTAGGATAGAAAACCATCAAGTCTTTCAGGATCCACAAAACGATCGAATCGTTATACACCTTAGTCAAATCGTTCCCCACGAGGTATTTTTTAACTCCGCCGTCGACACTATAACTATTCGGTTTCAGCGAACCGATCTCTCCAAAGCCCAATCATTTAAGGGTAGGGGTTTTAGTAGAGCAAATCTAATCCCGGGTACCGGTTTCACCGAATTGCAAGTACAAATTGAACCAAGCTATACGCATCGAATTTTTGAGTTGCCCAGAAAAACGGGAACGAGCTTCATAATGGATATTTTACCGGCTACCACAGAACAGCTCGAATCCGACGTTGAGGCTCAACGAATAGTAATCGACCCCGGACACGGTGGGGAAGAGGTTGGTGAACTATTTCTGGAATTCGGATGGGAAAGAGATTTGGTTCTAGACTTTTCCCATCTACTAGCTGAAACCTTGAGTAAATTGGGGTTCGCGGTCGAACTTACCCGAACCAGCGATAGGAATCCTGAAATAGCTACCCGGTCTGGACAGGGATTTGGAGCCAATCTGTTTGTTTCTATCCATGCTGGGGACCACCCCCGGGGTCAATATTCAATTTTTTACCTCGAGGAGGCCGAAGGGATTGAAGGATTGGACTATGCTATTCGCGAAAATGCAGGTCAGGATGTTTCTGAAACGGCAACTAACGAGCTCAGGCGAAAAGTTCTTCTCAACGTTATTCCTAACCTAGATATGGGTCGCCGATTCGCGTTTGCGCTCAACGACATTATGTTTCAAAAATCTGGTTATGTGTCAAACACTCCGAGGGCTGCTCCTTTGACGGTTTTGGCTGGTGCAGGTGGCCGTGGATTATTGTTAGAATTCGGCCCACAAGACCTAACATCAACCTCGCTAGTTGACGCTCTTGCTAGTGCCTTGGGTGCCTTGGCTACAGGTGGGTTTTAGGCTCTATCGTGAGAAGGCTCCTCCAGATTTTGGCCACTCCACACGGATTATTTGCCGTGTTGTTTCTGGTAGCCGCTGGACTATATTTCCTGTTTACTCCCTCGGCCAGTGAAATAACTATACGCGTGCCTACTGACAATCCCGATACTCTTGCTGCCCAAACGTTGGAGGAAATTCGCCTGGTAGTTGTCGATACGTTCGGGGTTGCAAGAAGATATGTAGTTGATCTAGAAGTTTCACCTGACCTAGGCGAACGGATCGAACAGATACTAATTAAACTACGCAGTGACATGCTCGCTGGTAACGGTTGGCCAAAGGAGCTTAGTGTTCCTAACGTCTACCTTCAGGACATTGATGAACAACTTGTCGCCATCATGGATTTTCGGCTAGTGAACCACGTCTCTCTGGACGTCAATAAGGAAATCAATTTATACCAAGCTATTTCCGAAACCGTTCTTAGTAACGGCGTGAATCGCATTTTAGTACTCAAAGACGGTAGGCCTGCCGAGACGTTTTTAGGGCACCTAGCGGTGCCTAACAAACCGTAATGATTTAGGCTTAAGGATAAAGCCTATTTAGCATTCGCGGGAACGGGATCGTGTCCCGCAAGTGCGATGCCCCAGTAACCCAGGCTAAGGTTCGTTCTATTCCAAGGCCGAAACCAGAATGGGGAACACTGCCATATCTACGGAGATCCAGGTACCAATCAAAAGCATCTAGCGGAAGGTTATTTTCACGGATTCTACTTTCTAGCAAATCTAAGTCGTGGATCCTTTGGGACCCGCCTATAATTTCTCCGTAACCCTCTGGCGCAATAACGTCATTAGCTTTTACCCGAGTCGCATCATTTTCGAAAGGTTCCATATAAAACGCTTTGCTACTGGTAGGCCAATCCTTAATAATTAAAGGACGATCGTAGAGTTTGCTCAAGGCTGTCTCGTGGGGAGCCCCGAGATCATCTCCCCAAGATATAGCGAAGTTTTGTTTTTTCAGAATGTTGATCGCTTCGTCATAGCTGATACGAGGGTAAGGCCCAGTAGCCGCTGTCTGAAGTGGCCCAACTTCGCGTTGGAGGATATCTAGCTCTTCGGGGCGCTCTTCGATAATCCTATTAAGGAGGTAACAAAGTAACTCTTCCTGAAGTTGCATGTTACCTTCATGTTCAAGGAACGCTACTTCCGGCTCTACCATCCAAAACTCGAGAAGATGCTTGCGTGTCTTGCTCTTCTCGGCTCGAAAAACGGGGCCGAGTGTATAAACCTTACCGTGCGCCAAAGCTCCTGCCTCAGCATAAAGCTGGCCTGATTGAGAAAGGTATAGTTCATTGTTTCCAAAAACATCTACGGCAAAAAGATCAGACGTCCCTTCAACCGCTGTCGGCATAAAAATCGGAGTATCAAAGCGAATGAACCCGCGCTCAGCGAAAAAGTCCTGAAGGCCCCGAAGAAAAGTATCTCTTATGCGAAGAGAAGCCCAAGGTCCGCGGTGGCGAACATGAAGATGGCGGGATTCGAACAAGAAATCAGGACCGTGGGGTTTGGGAGTAATAGGGTAGTTGTCGGTTCGGGATATTACCTTGAGATCTGATACGCTAATTTCTACCCCTGTCGGGGAGCGCGGATCTTTTTGGACCGTTCCTTGTAGAACCAACGAGGCTTCTCGTGTTAAATCTTTGGCAGCGTTAAACACGCTTTCTCCAACCCGATCTAATGTGACTACGGCTTGAACAAAACCTGTCCCATCCCGAAGGTTAAGGAAGGCTATTTGTCCGCTGCTACGGGCTCCGCTAATCCAACCAGAAACAGTTACAGCTTCTCCGATTCTGGTTGTAAGTTGATTGATGTTTTCCATGGACTCAGTGTACCCCCCCACGACACTCCAAAAGAAGAAGTCCGGCTTCGTTAAGACGGGTTTACATATTGTCGGAAAGCAAAACTCCGTAAACCCGCTTAATAACTAGAACCTCATCTTTTCCAAGAAGCAACAGTGTGTTTTTAGCCGTCGAACGAAACCACTAGAGACGGGGTCACTCTTCGGGTGTGTTGTTGGTAATGGAAAGGCCAAGTTGTTGTACTTGAGACCGGTCTACAAGGGAAGGGGCCCCGGTAAGCGGATCAGAACCATTTTGGTTTTTGGGGAAAGCAATAACGTCACGTAGACTAGCTACACCACTAAGAAGCATCACCAATCTATCTAGGCCCCATGCGATCCCACCATGAGGTGGAGCTCCGTACTTCAAAGCGTCTATGAAAAATCCGAATCTCTCTGATATTTCTTCGGGAGAGAACCCAAGAATTTCAAACATTCTTTGCTGTTGAGTAGCTTGATGAATGCGGAGGGAGCCACCGCCAACTTCGACCCCATTTAAGACCAAGTCGTAAGCCAAAGACCTAGCCAGTTTTGGTTGGGTCTCAAGTAAATGCACGTCATCATTATGCACCCGTGTAAACGGGTGATGCATATAGGTGAACGAACCGTCATCCTCGGGTTCCAAGAGAGGAAAATCTACCACCCAACCGAAAGCAAGCGTATTGCTATTTTGGTCAACAAGGTCGAGTAGTTCGGCCACCGATTGTCGGACTGCGCCCATAGCATTACACGCTACCTTCCAGCTCCCAGCTACCAGTAAAACCAGGCCTCCGTCTGGTAAATCGTGCGTAATGGCTTCTGCCTCGGACGGGCTCAACGCTTTGGCTAGTGACCCGCGGAAACCTTCATTTTCGGCGCGGACCCAGCCGAGTCCCGAGGCTCCGCTACTTTTCGCGATTTCTTCGAGACCTGCAATCTGCTTTCTGCTAAATTGGGCTCCTCGGAGCACGAGTCCCTTGATAACACCATTATTCTCTATTGTTTTCGCAAATCCCGCAAAAGTTGTATGTTTAAAAGCTTCTGTAAAATCAGTTAGCACCAAAGGATTCCTAAAATCCGGCTTGTCCGTTCCGTAGTCGTCCATAGCTCGTTGATAGTCGATACGCTGGAAAGGTATTTGGAGCGTTTCTCCGGTTGTTTCCCTTATTACATATTGCATAAGACGTTCATTCAGATCCAGAACGTCTTCCTGTTCTACGAACGATAGTTCAATATCCAATTGAGTAAAATCCGGTTGTCTGTCGGCCCGAAGATCTTCGTCTCTAAAACACCGCGCGATTTGGAAGTATTTTTCGAACCCAGCCATCATCAACATTTGTTTGTAGAGTTGGGGTGATTGCGGTAGAGCATAAAAACTTCCCGGTTGCTGTCGAGATGGTACGAGATAATCGCGTGCTCCTTCAGGGGTGGATTGGGTTAACAGGGGAGTCTCAACCTGAACAAATCCCTCCGCGTCCAGGAAATCCCAAATTGCTTTACTAACAGAGTGTCGAAGCCTTATGGGCCTTGAGGCTTCTGATCTGCGTAAATCCAAATATCGATGCTTTAAGCGAAGATCTTCAGATACAGCTTGGCCCTTAATGTTGGCGTCAATTACGAAGGGAGGAGTCTCTGCCTCTGATAAAGTACTAACGGAATCAGCCACCACCTCAACACCCCCGGTTGGGTGTTTTGACGAGCGTTGTTTCTCGGGCCGAAGCCGCAAAACACCGGCAATCTCCACCACATATTCATTTCGAAGAACTTCAGCAGCATCGAACGTCTTTTCTCCTGGTTCAACTACTACCTGAACCATACCGGTTGAATCGCGTATCTCGAGGAAAATAAGGCCCCCGAGATCACGCCTACTGTTCACCCAACCCAATAAGTTGACGGTAGATCCGACCTGCTCTTCGGAAAGCTCCCCACAACCATGACTACGATGCAAAACTACGACTCCTCATTCTTCCCGGCCGCGCAGCTAATTAAATATTCTTTAAGTTCGCTTTCGACAATATTAACTTGCTTCCCAGACTCTAGATCTTTAACAGTGTAAGTGCCTTGTCCTCGTTCAGCTTCTCCCCGCAAACCGACGAGCGGAGAGTGAATTCGGCTAGCTTCCCGAAGTCCTTTTGCAGGCTTCCTTACCCGGTATGCGTGGAGAACTGTAAAGCTTTCTCTTAGGGAACGAGCCGTATTAGCAACCTCGGATACTGCGAGATCATCTAACGGCACCAAATAAAGATCTGGTTTTTCTACTGGTGGCGTGTGCGAGTCTTTCCCCTTAAGTGCATCTAAGACCCTTTCCACACCAAAGGCCCAACCAATACCTGCTGTGTCAGCTCCGCCGAGATTGGCTAAAAGTCCATCGTATCGTCCCCCACCTAAAATGGTGTTTTGGGCACCAATCCCATGATGGCGAATTTCGAACGCAGTTTTCCTGTAGTAATCGAGCCCTCGGACTATCGTAGGATCGATCGTAAACGGGATGCACCAATCAGTAAGGTATTTCGTTACATCAAGGTGATGACGTTTAGACTTATCTGATAGCCCTTCAAGAGGAGGTTCAAATTGTTTTATTATCTGCTGGTCTTCCTCAATTTTACTGTCCCAAATCCTAAGGGGGTTCAAATCTAACCGGTTGCGGCTAGCTTCAGATAATTGTTCACGAAATGGCGTTAGGCTTTTGCGAAGGTAAGCATTATATTTTTCACGATCCTCAGGATCGCCGACCGAACCCAAGCTGACTGTCAGCCCCGTCAAACCACATGCCCGAAGACAGTCATAAGCAAGGCTAATGGCCTCGGCATCTACAAGTGGATCTTCGATTCCCAAAACTTCGTAATTGACTTGATGAAATTGCCGCTGTCGACCGCGTTGTACCTGCTCCCCGCGGAATACGGGCCCATGTGACCATAACTTGACCGGGGACGGTAAACTTGCCATACCGTGTTCATGAAATGCTCTTAGCACACCCCCAGTAAATTCAGGCCTGAGCGTTAACGAGCGTGACCCACGGTCCTCAAATGTGTACATTTCTTTTTGCACAACTAAATCCGAACTTTCCCCAGCTGACCTGAAGAAAATCTCACTGTGTTCGAAGATGGGTATTGAAATTTTGCCAACACCAGCGCGGCGAAAAACTGTACCTACGTCCAGCAAAAGCCTTTCCCAGTTAAATTGTTGATCTGGAAGAATATCTTTAGTCCCCTTAACGGCTTGCAGCTCCATAAGGGTCGAGTTTACCCCCAGGACCGCATTCACGCAAAACCCTACGGAACGAAACCTGGACCTCCACAACAATCTTCTTTGCGAAAAATTTCGCACCAACTACCGTTCGCTCATGTTAATTTCCAATAACGGATGTTATGGGAAATATCTTTTTCTAATGAGGAGCCTCAGGTTTACTGATGAAACAGCTCGCTATTTACGACTCAGACCGACGTCAACGACACCGAAGTTGGACCGACTTAGGAGACGACGGTCTTCGAAGACGTGCTACGGCGGCCGCCAACACACGAGATCCCGGTGAACTTTGGGGTCTAGTTGAGGCATATTTGTTCCAATCCAGTGGCAAGGGTAGCCATTTGAGTAGCCACACTCTTTCCACTTATAGACGAGGACTTCTTGATCTCCTGAACCATTGGCAGGGGGTCAACCTCTTGAGGCCTGGTTCACGCGCCGGTGGTTCGTACGTCGAGGACCTTGAACAGGTTCCCTTCCGCGTCGATAACCTAGCTGGCGAGGAGATTCCACGTTTTCGAAGCCCTGCTACTGTGAACGTCAAAATAGCTGCAGCCAGAACCCTTTACTATGCATTAGCATGGGCCGGGGCGACTACCGCCGACCCTTTTAAGGGTTTGCGAAGTCGAAAAGATCCCGTTCCTCCCTGGGAGAAGCGCCAACCTTATACCACTAAAGAAATTGACGTCTTGTTACAGGTAGCCCATGATCCCGCTGATCGAGTGGCAATTTTGCTCGGAAGTCATGCTGGGCTAAGAAGACATGAAACCGCTGGCCTCCGCTGGGAAGACATACGGTTCGATGCTCGGTTAATCCGAGTTAAGGGTAAGGGTGGCTATGTAGAGAGCGTAGGTTTGAGTAAACGACTCCTTACCGCTTTACGTAGCTTGCAATCTGTGCACGAGACCCGTAAGCGCCGAAAGGCCCGAGACGGGTTCATAATGCCATGGGGTGACAAAAGAATGGAGCAACGGTTTAAAGAACTTTGCAAGGTAGCAGGGGTTGGCTATGAGGGCAAGGGTCTCCACGGTTTACGCCACGGTGCAGGAACCCGAATGTATAGGCAAACTCGAGACCTCAATCAAGTCCAGAAGCACCTTAGGCACAAGAACATCACAACAACAACGATTTACGCCAAACTCGAGGACGAAGCTACGAGGCGGACGGTTGAAGACTGGTAAGTTAGCCTCCAATTACCAGGAGTACGTTCCAGATTAACCCGGATAGAGATTACAAATTCCCCTTGATTAACAACTTCTACCTTAGTTTTTCTGACTTTAAGTGTATAGCGGTGCAACCTTTTACCGGGCCAGAGGAGGTTGCATTCTGCTCGCGAGACTGATGCGTAAAAATAGCCGCGACGTTAGCCGTGGTTTTTAAATTCTAATCACTTATTCCAATTGTTTCTACCGAACCACTGCAGACCACCTGGTTGCCGAGCGTCTCATCTCCCTCAATCTTAAGGCAACCATCACGATCGAT
Organism: Trueperaceae bacterium; assembly: GCA_002707365.1. NCBI lineage: Bacteria > Thermotogati > Deinococcota > Deinococci > Trueperales > Trueperaceae > Trueperaceae bacterium. Next base: position 17,993 of record PAMQ01000012.1, on the reverse strand, counting down.
ACCACGAGCTGCACCCGAAAACACCTCAGCCCTATTTTTCACGACAACTGTCCGGCCTGCCAGAAAGTCTAATTCGGCGAAGCGTCTGGAATAATCCCTCGTGTTTGGTAGCTCATTAATGGTCCGGCGAAAAGCTTTTCTCACTAGGTGATGTACTTCTTCTACCGACCGGAACCCATTTTCACCCAAAACTGATTTAGAAATCTGGGCTGCATTAATACCTACTCCTAGAATAAGATAGCCTCGAGATAGCTCACCGAGAATCCCACCGATTTTTAAATCACCTAAATACAGGTCGTTTGGCCATTTTACCTTTATCGGAATGTTTCTCACAGCCATAGACTCGGCAATACAAACTCCGATCGCTATAGTAATGAGACCAGCTCGCGGTTTACCTTTTTGGCACCGGAACGCTACCGACTGGTAACTGCCGCCCGTCGGGCTTTGCCATACGTTTCCATTCCTGCCGCGACCTGCTGTTTGATGACCCGCGACAACTATGACTCCATGTACGTCCTGGCCCTGCGCAATTTGCCGATGCAGTTGATCTTGGGTTGAGTCCAAAGTTTTAAAACTTTGGATAACAAATTCTTTAACAACATTGATCACCCTCTAAGCGCAACCTCCTCATCACGTCGGATGCTAAACACCCGACTGACACCTTCCTGTGTGGTAACACCCCAGATAGCATCTGCGACCTCAAATGTGGCCTTTTGGTGAGTTATCAGAACGAACTGAGTACCTTCAGCAGCTAACCGCTCGACAAATGAACAGAATCTTCTAATATTGGATTCGTCGAGAGGCGCATCAACCTCATCGAGAATCGCTACAGGCAATCCCTTGCTAGCTGAAGCATCACTCTGAGATACTAACGAAAACAAGAAAGCGAGTGCGCCCATAGTGCGCTCCCCCACCGACAACAAGTTGAGTGCTTTGGTTTGTTTTCCAGGGGGTTGTAGTACTAATTCCAAGCCAACGGGTCTTCCTTCTTCACGTTCAACACGAAGATCTGAAATAGCCCCCTTCCCGAAAAGGGTAATCACGTGCTGCTCAAAGTTTCGTCTAAGTTCTTCCAGAGTTTGATTGAGTTTGGTAGTCGTTTCGTTATCAATTCTGGCTAAGACGCTATCTAATTCGTCGATAGCGTTTATCGCCTCCTCGCGCTCTCGTTCAAGTTCGCCCAGTCGCTGAGACCGACTTTCGAATTCCGAGCGGGCCCGATGATTGACGGGACCAAATTTTTCAAGCTTGCGTTCTCCCTCTCCAAGGCGCCTACGGACTTCACGCTCCTCTAGCGTAATCGGCTTTAGCCCTTCAGGGAAACTCGCGAGGTCGTCTCGAGCTAACTCGAGAGCTGTTTCACGCCTAGCTAGAGTCAAACGAGTTGCCTCTAGCTTTGCTCCAGATTTAGCCTGCTCCGCAACGGTGTCATCCTGATTTTCCTCTATTTCTAAAACGGCAGTTGATGCTTCTTGATTACGGGCCTCCCATTGGTCGAGATTACCTGGGATAGCAGCCCTAGCCATGTCAACTGCCTTAGCGCTCGTTTCTTGGCTGAGAAGACTTTCAGCCAGGGTGGTCTCTAGACTCTTTATCTGGGAAACTATCTCGTTGTGGCGTTGTTGGTCGTTATCATACCGAGCTTTAAGTGTTTTATACGACTGCCACCTTTCGATAAAGAGGCCCTGGAGAGTATTTTGCCGCGCTAGTTCCTCCTGGGCCTGCATCAATTTTGCAACACAGGCCGCCATTTGGTCATTGGAGCGTGTAAGGCTAGACGCTCCTGACTCTAAGCTTTCGACCTCGGTTGGCTTAGCGGGTTCGTTTAGCTCTTCAAAGGCCCTTCTGTTCGCTCGTTCTAACTCCTCTATATGAGCGATCTCTCTCTTTCTTGCGCGTACTGATTCCTCATGCGCAGCCACTTCGCTTAATAGGTTACCGAGAGTATCGGTTACCGTTCTTTCCTCCTCAATCAAGTCTGCGCTATCCCCCTCGAGCTGGTCTAGTTGTTGAGTTGCTTCGACTGCACGCCTGTTAGCCTCGGCTAGTTGACCTACTAGCGCGTCCTCATCTCCCTGGTGCCCAACAGGCCCTTCGGAAGCTTCCAGATCACCACCGGAAAAAGTGCCGTCGCTACGCACCCACTCCCCTTTTAAAGTGACTAACCCCGACGCTACTACTTGTTCTGCGGATAGCCGCAGAGCCTGCTCTAGGCTAGTTACAACGAGAGTGTCTCCTATTAATTCTGTGGCAAGTTGTTCAAAACGTTTTTCTGTTTTAACGACGTTACGAAGTAATTGGCCTGGCAGGTCTTTCTTTTCGTCCGAGACTTGTTCCGAAGGTACACGGGGCCTGTGTTCAAGGGGTATAAGCGTTACTCGGCAACCACGCTGCTTTATAACTTCTAAAACCTTTAAACCAGCATCGGTGTTTTCTACGACAACTTGTTCCGCACGGTAGCCCAAACACGCGTTGAGGGCAGCCCGATACTTGGACTCTACTTCAAACAAATCAGCTACCGCCCCTATTACGCCAGGTAACCCTAAAGTGAGCGCAAGTTTAGGTCCTTCAGAATAGCCGTGTCTTTCCCGTGCCGCTTTTTTAAGCCGTGATAATTCCCTTTCCAAAGCACCCGCTTCAGTTTGGGCCTCTATCAAGACCGCCCTTAACGGCGCAATTTGGCCCTCATTATCCCGTAAGGCCGCTCGGACTAGCTCTAGACGTGCTTGTTTCGCTTTAAGGTCTAGGATCATTTTGGATTCCTCATTGGGAACAGCTCCCAATGAGGAACGTCGTCGGTGCAGTTCACCGAGTCGTTCTTCCAGGGCCTGGCGTCGGACTTCATAGGCATCCATCGCTTGTCTAAAAGCTTCCCAAGTCTCCCGCAACTCGTCGTGCTTTTTGGAGGCTGCCTCGTGTTCATCAACTGCAGATATATGGGCCTGTTCAGCGGTTTTAACAGCAGCAGAGGCGTATTCAACCTCGCTTAACAGGATTTCATTATTTCCTTCAGGTGGCGTAGGGGGTTCGATTGTTAAGCGCGAAAGTTCCGCCTCGGTTTCCGCTAAACGAATTCTTATCCCTTCAACACTCTGTTGTTCTCGCCGTAAACGTTCTTCCGCTACTCTAAGGTCTCCCCGACGGGCCTCGGTTTCCGCCATGGCTTCTCGAAAAGCGGTTTCAGATTCGACTTGGTGTTTTCGAGATTCAATCAATTGGGCACCAAGGTTCCGCAACTTTTCACGCCGATTAGCGATTTCTTCCCCGAGCATCTGTTCTTCTCCCCGGAGGCTATCTATATTGGCCTGTAACCCCTCAACGCGCTGGTAGGCTCGGGTAAATCCTAATTGCAACACTTCACGAGTCAATAATTCATGCTGTGCAGCCTCGTCAGCCTCGCTTTTTAAGGCCGTGACCTGTTCCCGCATTTCCACCATGACGTCATCGAGTCTTAATAGATGAGACCGGGCAGTATCGATTCGGCCAATGGTGATCTCCCGGCGCCTACCTAGTTGGGCTACCCCGGCGGCCTCAGAGGCGTAGGCTAGCAGCCGGTCAGGGTTGGCCATCAGTATTTCACCAACTTCCCCTTGCCCGATCACTGCCACAGCTCCTCTGCCAAGACCGGTCCCCACCAAAGCCTCTTCCACATCCATTAACCTTGCACTAGCCCCGTTAAGCTTTAACGTTCCAGTCCCATCCCGAAATAGATTTCTTTGGATTGCCAACTTTCCATTTTCAGCCTTTAATTCAAGCTCCACATCGGCGACACTTACGCTTCGCTTACCAGCAGCCCCATGAAAAATCAATTCCGTCCTTGAGTCTGCTCTATAAGTACTAGCCCGTCCACCCCCGGCCACCCAACGAAGGGCATCGATAACATTCGATTTACCGGATCCATTAGGCCCAATAATTGCAGTGACGCTAGGGGAAAAGGAGATCACGGTCCGTTCGCCAAAACTTTTAAAACCACTAATGGTGAGATTGCCCAGTTTCATGGAGCAGCCACCCAGTTAACGCCGTGAACAAGGTAAGCCATTCTTAATAATGGAGAGAGAGTACCAAAACCCTCCGTAATATTTTGTCGGGGCGATAAATTTACCATAGTTCTGGCTTTCAGTCGTCCTCTGTCTCTGATCTAGCGCTTGATGGTAGTGCATTACCAAAATCACGCATTCTGTCACGAAGTTGAACGTTAAGCCGTCCAATCCTATCCTCTAAATTTAACTGAAGATTATCAAGTTCTCGCCGTAGCTTTATTATCTCCTCTACCCCAGCAAGATTTACCCCGAGCTCTTGAGTCAATCGCCGAATTTCTTTGAGTTGTTCAATATCTCGTTGAGAATAAAGCCGAGTTTTACCTGCACTCCGACTGGGCTCTATGAGGCCCTTTCGTTCATACAGGCGTAGTGTTTGGGGGTGCATATCTACTAGTTCAGCGGCAACGCTGATTACATAAAGGGGCTTGTCTTCAGCGATCTCCACCGATGCATCTTCACCAAGGTCCTGGTGTTCTTTAACGTCGTCGTCGATCACGTGGCCTCCATTAACCTAGTTTAAAACTTTTTAAGTACTCCCTCAGACCGCGAAACACTCCCCGCCAAACATCAAACCGTATCTTCAAGAAAAGATCCCCATCAGAAATACCTTTATTTTTAAAAACAAGTGTCTGACGATCGCGAACTCCTTGCGGAATATTTATATCTAACCCGACACATTGAGTCCTTATTCCTTGGAGAGCCTCCAGTGGCGTGAGATAGAGATTGGCATGGAGGTCATTTCCTTGTCGCCTCACCCCATTTGGTATTTGTAGATGAATAGTGAACAGAGCGTCGCCTGGAGGAGTCCCTAATCCACCTAGTCCTTTCAACCTAAGTTTTGTTCCATCCCGAATTCCAGACGGGATCTTTAGGTCTACTTCCGCACACTGCAACTGTCTTCTACCCCGACATTGCCGACAGACAGCTAGCGCGTTCAATGCACTACCCCGACATTCTGGGCACACGCTTGGACCGGGCACTTGAACACGGTGAAGCCCGCCATTTCGCCCGACCGAAAGTGGAACATTAACGTCTGCATGGAGATCCTTACCTGGTAAGAGACCTGAGCTGCGCATTGCACCTGTAACAGCACTGAAGAGTGCATCGAACATCATGTTACCTGTCCGGGGAGTACCATTCGGAAAATCCGTATTAATCCGCAGGTCAGCTTCCTGAAAAATTACCCGCCAATCGTTTGCCCCAAAAGACTCTGTTTCGGGACGGGTACCGTAGCGGTCGTAATTTAGCCTAGATGTCCCGTCACGCAAAACAGCGTAGGCCGCTGAAACCTGTTTGAAGCGTTCTTCGGCCTGCTTATCTCCGGGGTTACGATCTGGATGAAATTTTAGCGCCAGGCGCCTATAAGCAGCTTTTATTTCACTTTCATTAGCGTCTGGTTCGACACCTAAAGTGTGATAGGGATTTCCTTGAAACCGCTCCACCACCCGAATTATAACAATACGGCGGTCTTTCCCTAATAATTTCGGCTTACCGAGACGAAAGGGTACAGGTAGCCCCGGCCAATATTCCGTCAATTCAATTGGGCGCCCTATTATATTAATCAAGTAATCCTCGACCAAAAGACTTTAATTAGGCATACCCTCAAGGTCTAGTTTGTTCAATTATGAATAAATAAATGCTTCCGCCGGCCTGGAGGTTTAAGCCCTGGGATACGGTGTTTGAGCTGTTATTTGGCGTTAGTTCAAATTGAGTCACTGACATTAAAGCCCTTAACTCGGCAACATGGGGTAAACTGGAACAATAAGAAGCACGCACGTGTTTCTTGAGGAGGCGGGAGTTGGCTGGCCACAGTAAATGGGCCCAAATCAAACGAAAAAAAGCTGTCAACGATAAACAGCGTGGCAAAGTTATAAGTAAGCATATTCATGCGATCCAGACAGCCGTTAGGGAAGGCGGTAGCGGAGATCCCTCTGCCAATCTTCTACTGAAAAACACGTTGGCCGCCGCTAAAACGGACGATGTTTCTAGTGATAATATAAGTAGAGCAATCGAACGTGGGCTTGGAAGTGCTGACGGTGGGCTTTTTGAAACCGCAATATACGAGGGCTACGGTCCGCACGGGGTAGCTATTCTTATCGAAGCCCTCACTGATAACCGGAACCGTACAGCTGCCGAGGTTAGGCACATTTTTAGTAAACACGGGGGAAACATGTCGGGAAGTACTGCCTGGCAGTTCGAGGCAAAGGGTGTGATCGTAATAACAAAAGCGGACGAGAAGGCACAAGAGCTTGCTATAGATCAGGGGGCAGCGGACCTCGAATTAGAGTCCGACGTGCTTACTATTTATACAGCCCCAAACGATCTAGCTTCGGTTTTGGATTCCCTAAAATCCGCTGGCTACCAACCAGAATTCAGTCAGATCACCAAGGTTCCGCAGATAGAAACCCCTTTATCTGACCGCCGTGCCGCTCAGGTTGCTTCCATGCTAGAAAGCTTTGAAGAACTTGACGACGTACAAAATGTATTTACGACAGCTAATTTCAGTAATTTAGATGTAGTTGGTTGAACGGATGATTCACCCAACACTCCCCCACTCTGAGGTTCCTAGCCTGTCCAACCCGCAGTTTCAAAAAATGATAATGCTGGCAACGGGAAAATACGGTCTGGACCATAGGCTCTTAATAGAACATATCGGACGCAATCTAGTTGATATGGTCAACACTCTGTGCCCCGAGGGGCCTGTACTTGTTGTTGCAGGTCGCGGAAACAACGGCAGTGGTGGCCTTGCGGCAGCTCGTTTATTAGCCGGCCAGGGCCGCAAGATCTGGGTAGTTCCTACTCATGAGGTTGAAAACTATTCCGGTGCCCCCCGCGAACAACTGGAGCATCTCAGGCATTACGATACAATTCGCGTGAAGAGCGGACTCCCCAAAATGAAATTTGGCTGTATCATTGACGCCGCTATCGGAACCGGATTGGAAGGGCCACCCAGAGGCAGGACGCAAGACGTAATAACGGTTTTAAACGGCTATCACGAAGAGTCCTGCGTAATATCGGTCGATGTGCCGACTGGCTTATCTATTGAGACCGGTTTACCACTAGGTGAAGCGGTGAAGGCGAATTTCACACTAAGCGCTGGGCTCCCAAAACCTAATATCGTTCCAGGTGGTCACGTAGGGCGCCTATTTCTGGGCGATATGGGGATTCCAACAGATTTGGTAAATGATCTAAATTTAACTTTGCCAGTTTTTCCAGGTTTTCTAGTCGAACTAATCTAGCTTTTGGGTAAATCTGTTACTGAATCATCTTTAGTTTGATAAACCCCCATGTACTTGCTGGGAGCCCTACCGAATTGTTTAAATGCCCTTCCGAGTAACCATTACCCGAGGCAGGTGCCCGTAGACGTAATAAACTTGTACGATGGAAGCAATGCTTAGTGATCTAGAAAAAGAAGCCCTTAGGAAGACTTGGGGTAAACATAGCCCAACTTCGTATGCCGCAGAGCGTATACAGAAGGTCAACGCTGGCACTCCTACCGACTGGGGTTTATCTAACCGCCCGCCTAACAAAGCTGTCGAACCTATTTCTTTAGCCGGAGGGATTCCAGATGTAGCGACACTTCCCCGACTCGATCTAGTTAAAGCAACAGCTCGGGGTTTAGGTTTCGATTCTGATAAGTCAACATTTGACCAAGCAATCGCCGTCTTGGATGATGCCCCCCTATCTTACGGCGGAGCTGCTGGATCAGAGGCGCTTCGTGCAGAAATAGGTCGGTTTTTCGCTCGCGACTACCAAGATACACCGGGTCCAGACCGGTTCTTACTGACCAACGGAGCGGCAGGTGGCATCGAGCTCGTTTGTTCTGCCCTGCTAGACCCCGGTGATGTAGTCATTAGTGAAATTCCCGCCTTCTCTGGTTCCCTGCGCACCTTCAAGGGTTACGGCGCTCGGGTAGTCGGGGTTCCGATGAACCGCTATGGAATGGATATAGAGGCCCTCGAAGCTACCCTGAAAAAGCTTGCCAAAGATGGTGCCCGAGTGAAATTGATATACGCCTCTCCGACTTTTCAAAATCCTACTGGTACCAATATGCCTACCGAGCAACGACTCCGCCTTATTGAATTAGCAGCATATTATGGCGTAATCATCCTAGAAGATACAGCTTATAACGAGTTCTATTTTGGGGAGAATTTGGTACCAACTCTGGGATCTTTAGCTAACGGTCATTTCGTTATCACTGTCGGTACTTTTTCAAAAGTAATCGCCCCGGGACTACGAGTAGGCTGGGTGACAACTCGCCCAGAACTATTGGGATTAATTGTCCAGGCTAGATTCGACATGGGTAACAGCCCGTTACTGCACCGAACGCTTTACGAATTAATGGTTAACGGCGACCTGAAACGTCACTTAACCTCCATGCGCTCGCTTTATAGAGAAAAAATGACTGTACTTACGAAGGCTCTCCACGAGTTTTGCAACGATTCTGTCGCCTTTGAAGATCCCGCAGGTGGTTTTTTCTTATGGGTGAAACTCGCAGACCCCCTTAAATCTAGGGAAGTGCAGCAGCGTGGCCTGGATGCAGGAGTAGTATTTCCGATTGGTTCAGGTTTTTATTTACCCGATGGCCCCGAAGAAAGAGGTCAACATGTGCGACTGGCCTATTCCCGAGCGCCAACCAAAGACCTCCAGCTCGCAGCTGAACGGTTCGCTAGTACCTTGGCCTAGCTTGCTACTATGAATAAAGGGCACTTCCTCCAACAAACTTACACGGTTTGCTCGACCGCGGCCCGGAGGTCCAACTTTTTCAACGCGCCAACTTGAAGGGATGACTATGATAACCCCTAACTCGAGCAAATTTTTTATGCAGGATCCTGCTGTCCCGATGATCCAGCTCCCGATGAAATTCAAGTCCCGCCGGACCAATACAGCAACAGCACCCCGAACAAACCCGGACCCATACCATGTTGATATTTTAGATGTCGAAGGGGCTGGCTGCATAAGGCATATTTGGTTCCTCTTCGCTGAGGGTCGCAGGTTGGAAGTTACCGTGGACGGAGCAGTTACACCGCAAATAGACGTCCCCCTAAAACCCTTTTTTGGGATTATGCATGATTGGACTCCTTACCTGACCGATAACGCGGCTTTTACCGTCATGCCCAATTATGAAACTCCTAACATGCCGGGTAACCCTGGCTATAACCTCTGGCTGCCTATCCCATTCAGCAAGTCCTGCAAAATTCGAATATACGTTGATCGGCCACCTACCAGTAAGCACTCCGGTCTCCATCAAAGCGTGTGCACGATGGTTGATTGGCATGAATATGAACCCGATACACAAATTACACCTTTTCGTCTGCACGCAGAACACCACAAATACCTACCCGCTCCACCCCGGAACAGTTCCTTCGCAATAGCCGACGTAGACGGGTCCGGATTTTTGGCTGGGATAATCTTGGGAGCCCGCCAAAGGAACTACAACGATATGGTTTACCACACCGGGGGCATGGTGATTTTAATTGACGGGGAGACTGACCCAAACTTAATCCGAGGGACCAACATGGAAGATGATTTCGGCTTTTCGTGGGGCTTTCACGTCCATCAAACCCGGTGGCATGGGTCGCCTTACCACAAATGGGGAGGCCCTCAGGACCAGGATGGCGTAGCGTATCGCTTCTTTGGTCCTGATCCGATTGCTTTCGAATCGTCACTTTCTTTTCAATGCGGTTCTCGTGACGACGACATAGAAACGATGGCCTATTACTACAAAGTCGCGGGTAGCCAAGCTAAACCCATCGCCTCTCCTTCCGTTTGGCTAGTCACGGGCTTATACGATGAAGCCTCGAATTGGGACAAATTTATCGCCCAAGAGGAAATCGATCTATTACCACTACGGGAATGGAAACATCGTTTCTCAGACAAACCAGGGTTTATCCGGGAGATACAGGCGAATCGGGGTTGGTTGGACTTCCGATTTTCTGGATTAGATGCCGAATTGGATCCTAGTGAGTTGATAGGGAAATCAATATACGCGGGGGGTTCAATCCTGAGTTCAGAAAACCGTAAGGCTGTTATCCGGATCTCTTACGACGACTGGCTTGCCGTATGGCTGAATGGTGAAAAAATCGGAACCTTAAAAGCCGAAGGCTCTCCTACTACCGTCCGCTTACCAATACGGCTGAACCAAGGGGAAAACGAATTACGAATTAAGTCGAATAATTTGGGGCACCCCTGGAATCCCTGGGTGATCAATACGGCCATAGAATACTAAAGCACGATTAGTTATCCCGGTTCAGCTCTAACCATGCTTGCATTTTGTACAATCCATTAGGAACCTTGCCTTAACCCTTGCGCGTGAATGGTTTTGCAACTTTCCGGCTTTGTAGTTGAGCCAGGTATATACAAAGGACGGGTCCTAGTGAAATGATTGAGCCCTTTCTTCCCTGGTAAATCGGACGCGAGGTTTATTTTCGGAGGTTTCACGCAGCCTTGGTTCATCACAAACCAAAATTTCGCTTTCAGACGATAATCACACCTACCCTCGCAGCTTTCTTAGCTCTCGTTATCCTGTCCGGTGGTGTATCAGTTGCTATACGCATCAGTTATACCGAATTGCCTACATTTTGGGGAGCAGCGATTCGATTCGGACCAGCCGCAATGGTCCTATGGGGGGTAGTCCTTATTCGGCGAATACCGGTTCCAATGGGTCGAGCGCTCCTTGTTTCGTTATTATTTGGCGTTTTAAGTATTGGTTTCGGCAGGTCTTTAATGTATTGGGGTCTTGAAGAAACCCCCGCCAGTCTTCATCAAATTATAGTTTCACTAACTCCACTCATGACACTTTTTTTCGCAAATTTACATGGTCGCGAAAAAATAGTTGCTCGAAACCTACTTAGCGCCCTTTTGGCCTGCGCAGGAATTACCATTGCTTTTGGAGGCATGAGCGCCGGTAATCTTTCAATGCCCCACCTATTTTCAATTCTTATAGCTGCCGCTTGCATGGCTGAAGGCGGAGTAATAATGAAGGGTTATACCCGCATTAACCCAATCGTGATAGCAGCGATAGCGACTACAGTTGGAACAATTATTATCATCGCCCTATCGTTGCTCAACAAAGAGCCTTGGCTTCTACCAAGTTCTCCACAAATGTGGTGGGTAATGGCCTATCTGACTATAGGGGCATCCGTTATCCCATTACTGCTTTATCTTTACATTTTGAAACGTTGGCCGGCATCAGCTGCTATCTACCCTATGGTATTAATGCCTTTTGTGACGGTCCTTCTCGCAACCTTGCTAACTGACGAACGTGTTACCTGGGTATTTATTTTGGGAGGTTTATTGGTTCTTATCGCCGTATGGTTTGGCGCCATTATGGTACAGCCAACTCATATGAGCCGAAAGCCCACGCAAACCAACCACTAACCAACTAAACAGGAACCTTCGCTCAACTAAACCTGGCGTAAAATGGCTCAGTTGGATTGGGTGTGCTCCGCTACACCAAAGCTCATTTCCTTGATTTTTTACGGACTTTGTGATTTGTCTCGGGAAACAAACGAGGGATAGGAGGACGCACCCTTTTTTAAAGGGACCTGTTCAGGCAAACATTTTGTGACAAAACAAAAACCACCTCAGGTTCAAACGTTCTTTAGTCCAGTAATAGGGGCATTCATTCTACTTGTGCTTCTTTCTGGCGGGGCTTCCATTGCCATAAAGTTTAGCTATGATGAGTTGCCAACGTTTTGGGGAGCAGCCTTAAGATTTGGGTCCACTACTGCTATCCTTTGGCTCTTAGTTGCAATACGCTCGACCTCACTTCCGCGGGGAAAAGCACTTCTAGTTTCAACTTTACATGGCGCCCTTGGAATTGGTTTCGCCTTTCCTATAATGTATTGGGGTTTAGAGCGAACGCCCGCTAGCCTGCACCAAATTATTTTTTCCTTAGCCCCTCTATTAACCTTATTTTTTGCAGTTTTGCATCGTTTAGAAACCCTACATCTCCGGAACCTCATTGGGGCAATTATTGCCGTCACTGGGATAGCAATTATTTTTAGCGCCACCGTTAGTGGTGACTTATCGATTATTCGACTTCTTGGTCTTGTATTAGCAGCAGCCCTAATGGCCGAAAGCAGCGTCTTAATAAAGCCCTTCGCGAACCTGGATCCCATAGCGGTCATCACTGTGTCTTGTACCGTAGGTACAGCGATAATCGTAACCATTTCAGCAATAGTAAGAGAACCCTGGATTCTCCCATCTACCGCGGGTACCTGGTGGCTTCTTACGTACCTATCGATCGGCACCACTTTGATAACTTTCGTCCTTTATTTATACGTCCTGAAACGTTGGACAGCATCCGCAACCGCCTACATGTTTGTTCTGATTCCTTTGGTCACTGTAATCCTAGCTACTTCATTCGCGGGCGAACGCATCACCTGGCTGTTTATTATCGGCGCTTCTGTGGTCCTCGTTGGAGTTTGGTTGGGCGCCTTACTTCCCACAAAACCCAAAACAAGCCTTTGATTCAAAATCCTTCGCCAGGCAAGTGGACCGTTAAACCCTTAGATACTTCTTAAATTCGAATACTTAACTTAGTTACCAGCCGCTTCCAAAAAAAATGGGGACGTTAACTGCAAAAATGTTCTTGTAAAACTTTGGTAGGCGCGGGCAGGATTGAACTGCCGACCTCTACAGTGTCAGTGTAGCGCTCTCCCACTGAGCTACGCGCCTTTGCACAGGCTATGGAGGCGCCGACCGGAATCGAACCGGTGATGGAGGTTTTGCAGACCTCTGCCTTACCGCTTGGCTACGGCGCCACAAGACCTCGAAGCTATCACAGGCCTGTAAACGTGTCAACGGAACCTCTAGGCTTCTTCTTCCTAAACGGCCGTTTAGGAAATAAGCTCCTGAGACCAGGATGCGGCCAATCAAGCTCTCATGCCATTGGGCCTTTTTCCAGCGGAGACCGCACTCGGTTCTAGGCAGGACCAAATGTTTAGCTTCCGCATTTCTGTATTTCCACCTCCGTACGACACTCCAATATTTAGTTTAAGGCAAACAACTTGTTCCTCGAGGCATACTCCCGATTTTAGGCTCAAGGTTAACTTAAGGGCGTTTTTCCCTCGGGTAACCCTAATCGGCCTTTGAGCCCAGCATAAAACCGAACCGATAATATTAATTCGGGTTACCGGTTAAACTTGGGGTATGAGTACCACCCCGGGTTTTGCTCACCTGCATCAGCACACCGCTTATAGTCTTCTTGACGGAGCTGCCCGGATCAAAGATCTCGTAAATTGGGTTAAGGAAGTTTCGCCGGACCAACCTGCTCTAGCAATGACTGATCACGGAAACATGCATGGCGCAGTGGAATTCTATAAAACAGCTGTTTCAGAAGGAGTGAAGCCAGTTCTCGGGCTCGAAGCCTATATTGCAGCTGGCTCTAGGTTCGAAAAAAAACGGCCCAGCAACGAAATTGACGGCGGCCATTTTCATCTCACCTTACTAGCTAAAAACTTTGAGGGATATCAAAATCTTTGTCGGCTGTCGAGTAGAGCATATCTCGAGGGCTTTTACATGAAACCGCGAATCGATCATGAGCTTCTCGAAGAACATGGGAGCGGGATAATTGCTCTATCTGGATGTCTTGGGGCTCAACTTCCCAGAACATTGTTAGATATTGGCCTCGATGAAGGCGAGAGGCTTTTAGAACAATACCTCGCTGTATTCGGTGAAGATTTTTTTATAGAACTTCAGGATCACGGGCTTCCAGAGCAGCGGGAACTCAACCCTATCCTTAAGGACCTAGCAAATCGTCACGGTCTTGGGATGGTAGCGACTAACGATGGACACTACGTCCGGAAAGAAGATGCAAAAGCGCACGAGGCTTTGCTGGCAATCCAAACGAAAACAACTCTTTCAGATCCCGATCGATTCCGGTTTCCTTGTGAGGAATTTTTTGTCAAGACTCCAGAAGAGATGGCCAAGGCCGTCCCCGAAGCAGACTATCCTAGTGCCCTTAGCAACACCCTAGAAGTAGTAGCCCGGTGCAATGTAGATCTACCAATAGGTAGCCGCCGGGTTTATCAAATGCCCGAGGTTAACCTTCCCGAAGGCCGAACATTAGCTGAAGAATTACGCATCACCACATACCTAGGCCTCATGCAACGCTATCCCGACGTCCTCACCCCATCGGTGTTTGAATCGTATTTGCGGACAGGCGGCATTGAACCAACGGAGGAATTGGATCAAAACCTATTGGAATTAGCCAGGCTCGGTGAAGATGGCCGGCTAGCTAATGTTGAAGGCAAAACATATGATCAATATCAATACCCTCACCTCGAGAAATTTGAAGCCAAACAGGCCAATCCAGGTGCCTTTGCGAANTTAGCCCGAGCTGAATATGAGCTTGGAGTAATCATTGCCATGGGCTTTCCAGACTATTTTTTGATCGTCGCGGACTTCATTAACTGGGCAAAGGACAACCGAATTGCTGTAGGTCNAGGTCGTGGTTCTGGTGCTGGTTCAATTGTGGCCTATGCCCTCCGTATCACTGACATCGATCCACTCGAATACGATTTGCTTTTCGAACGGTTTTTGAATCCTGACCGGATTTCTCTCCCCGATTTCGACATCGATTTTAGTGATACGCGCCGAGGGGAAGTAATCGATTACGTAAGACAAAAATACGGCGAAGATAAAGTTGCCCATATCGCAACTTTTGGAACAATGGCCTCGAAGGCGGCTATAAGAGATGCAGCTCGTGTTCTGGAAGCTCCTTATTCTGATGCCGACAGGGTTTCTAAACTGGTACCTGTAGTTTTTGGAAGATCAGTCCCTATCCGTCAGGCTTTGGATGAAGTGACCGAACTAAAGAATCTGTACGATACCGGAGCAAATCAATATATGGATGTAGCGATCTCTTTGGAGGGGCTTACGAGACACGCATCGGTACATGCAGCTGGTGTGATTATTGCCAAAGAACCGATCCAAGAGTTAGCCCCAGTNTTTCGCGCCGGAGATGGCCCTTTAGTATGCCAGTACGACATGGGCTCGGTAGAAGAACTGGGGTTCATAAAAATGGATTTCCTCGGTTTGCGTACGTTATCTTTCATCGAGGCCACAGTCAAAATAGTCGAAGAAACGACCGGAAATATTATTGACCCGGATAAATTCCCGATGGACGATGTCGATACTTTCGAATTGCTCTCAAGGGGCGACGCCGTTGGGGTCTTCCAGTTTGAATCCCCAGGAATGATAGACACACTACGAAAGCTCAGGCCCCGTAGGATACAAGATCTCATCGCGGTTTCGGCGCTGTATAGACCAGGGCCTATGGAGAACATTCCCACCTACATCCGGCGTCATCACGGCGAAGAAGAAGTAGCTTACCTCGATTTTCCAGAGTCGAAAAATCTCCTGGCACCCATATTAGAAGAAACTTACGGAATACCCGTTTATCAGGAACAGATAATGCAGATCGCTCAAGCTGTCGCTGGTTATACCTTAGGCCAAGCCGATATTTTAAGACGGGCTATGGGAAAAAAGAAAGTATCGGAAATGGAAGAGCAACGTGATGTTTTTCGGAGAGGCGCCGAATCTCATGGCCTACCTATAACTGAAGCCGATAGGATTTTTGATTTACTCGAAAAATTCGCTAATTATGGGTTTAATAAGAGTCATAGCGCGGCGTACGGCTTGTTGTCCTACCAGACGGCTTATCTAAAAGCCCACTATCCCCTAGAATTCGCTGCTGCACTTCTGACCGTAGAGCGAGCTAACTCCGAAAAGATTGCTCAATACGTGAATGATGCCAAGCACCTTAACGTGGAGGTACTACCCCCCGACCTAAACATTTCTGGTGCAGATTTCACTCCAGTTGATGGTTTAATCAGATTTGGACTATATGGAATTAAGAATGTTGGGGATCTAGCAGTTGACCATATTTTAAGTGAAAGAGCTACCGGTGGATCTTTTAAGGATCTCTATGATTTTTGCAGTCGGACAGACAGCAGCATCGTTAATAAACGAGCTCTAGAATATCTCGTGAAATCAGGAGCCTTTGATAACATCGGTAAGCGTGATGAATTATTGGCCAATCTAGAACCTGCACTAAGGTGGGGAACTGAGCAAAGAGCTCAAGCTAACCAAGGTCAGTTTGCTCTCTTTGAGATCGAGGACTTCAAACCGCCCGAAGTGGTTCCTGGTGATAACCTGACTCTTCTCGACCTACTCAGAATGGAGAAGGAATCGCTAGGACTGTACATAAGCGCACATCCAATGGGTAGCTATGTTGGACTTAGTGAGGCTGCTACCTGTTCAGTTGCCGAATTAGAACAACAATCTTCTGGCGATAACACTCAAGGACGTTCGCGACTGGTTTTATCAGGGCTACTCCAAAATGTGACAAGGCGGACTACCAGGAAAGGAACCTTGATGGCTCGCTTCGACATTGCTGATCAATCTGGTTCTCACGAGATAGTAGCCTTCAGTCGGACCTTAGAGGAATACGATGAGCTTCTCGAGGAAGATGCGCCTGCCGTCCTTGTAGTAGATGTGAGTTCAGATGGAGACGGCTTAAGAATCGTGTTGGACCGGCTTTATCGGTGGGATAACCAAAAGGAATTTCCCCAGTTGGCCCTGATTTCCTTTGATTCAAGTGAACTGCAGGAGACTCAATTACGCACTTTGCGTACGGAACTAGAAAACAATTCTGGTAGCATTCCTATAACGTTTCGAGTAACTACTGAATTCGGCACATTCGACTATTCTTTAGAAGGCCTTGGGGTCAACCCCCGGAAACTCAGTTCGATTGTTGCAACCCTTCCTTCTATCCGGACCGTCATAACTGCAGATCGGGAACGTTTAATTAAGGCCCGGCGGGGTCATCGCCCCAAAAAACGAAAAAAAGTGGGTGCTATCAACGGATGACACGCATTTTTGCAATCGTACTTTTCACAATGTTTCTTATTTTTAGTGGCTTTTGGGTAGCTGGGAGGCAGGGTAATGTTGTTGCAGTTAATGGGCCGAAGGAGAATGCCGCCGAAGAAATCGAACATTCGGACAATTTTTCGGTTTTACCGCCCTTCAGCGAAAAACGAATAACGGGATTCACTAAGCCCGAACAGGTAATAAAAGATGGTAAGGACTATCGTGCGTTAATAACGACTAATCGGGGAACAATCCTCATAGATTTATTCCAAGATAAGGCCCCGATCACCGTAAATAATTTTGTCTTCTTGGCCCTCAATAGATACTACGACGGAGTCATTTTTCATAGAGTACTGGAGGACTTCATGGCCCAGACAGGAGACCCAACTGGCACTGGAACCGGCGGGCCGGGTTACACGTTCTCCGACGAGTTTCACCCAGANCTCACACACAAAGGCCCCGGAATACTCTCTATGGCCAACGCTGGCCCAAATACAAATGGAAGCCAATTCTTCATTACCTTCACTGCAACACCCTGGTTAGATAATCGNCACGCCGTATTCGGAACGGTGATTGAAGGAGAAGATACTCTCACCAACCTAACCCGCATCGACCCCAACTCCCCCACTATTATGGCACC
The DNA here is from genome assembly GCA_002707365.1 of Trueperaceae bacterium. Classification (NCBI taxonomy): domain Bacteria; kingdom Thermotogati; phylum Deinococcota; class Deinococci; order Trueperales; family Trueperaceae; species Trueperaceae bacterium. The sequence continues at coordinate 434 of PAMQ01000012.1, read as the reverse complement.
AATCACCGATTCGCTAACTTCCCTCAGGGCCCTCGGTGTTGAATTAGATGGGAATGGTGATTCCTCGATAGAAACCGTTTTGAGAGATCGACTTGGTGAACTACCGTCCTTCGGTTCGAAATTCACCATACAAGATTTCACTGGAATACTAGGTACAATTGAAGGGAAACCAGCTGTTGGATTCTTCCCAATGCCAGACCGAATTATCCAAATGTCTGTACTGTATCGAAACTGATCCTAAGGGAGCACATTAAAATGAGTAACTCAAATTATAGTTCAGTACAACCCCTCACAGAGGACCCAATTCGCTCGTTTGCCGAGCCACAGGAAATCCTTTCCGATGGTAGCGACTATCGTGCGTTAATAACGACTAATCGGGGAACAATCCTCATAGATTTATTCCAAGATAAGGCCCCGATCACCGTAAATAATTT